>DKFH01000140.1 GCA_002452315.1 Anaerolineaceae bacterium UBA6801
CATCCCGGCCAACATACCGGCCAGGTCAAACAGGGGGTTGGGGATGAAGGCCAGGAACAGGATGGTCAGGTCGCCGTATTTGCGCATCCATTTGACCACCCTGTCGTAGCTTTTGGCATTCTCCACCACGGCCTGCCCGCTGAAGCCCGCCATATAACCGGAGAGCTCGCCCAGGGCTGCCCCAGCGCCCGCGGCGATAGAGACCCAGAAGGGGTGAAAGACCGCCCCCATGGCCGAGGTGAACACCACACCCGGTAAGGGCACCAGGATGGTGGCATTGGCCAGGATCGAAAATATGAAGATGCCCGGGTAACCAAACCCCTGCAGGTGCTGGATGCGCTCCCGGTTGATGAATAACACCACCGTCAGCGCGATCACCGCCAACAGGACTACCACGCGGATGATGTTCAACGTCCGTTTGGAAAGGCGCTGGGTCAGCGGCAGGCGTTCGGGTTGGATGTCTTCTTCCAGGGGGGTAACGGCGTCATTGGGCATTGTTGGGCAGCTTACCTTGCAGCAGTGATTGCAAACGCGCAATGACCATATCCAGCGCAACCACGTTCATCCCGCCCTCAGGCACGATGATATCGGCGTACCGTTTTGAGGCCTCAACAAATTCCAGGTGCATCGGGCGTACCGTACGCAGGTATTGATCAACCACCGATTGGACCGTGCGGCCGCGTTCTTTGACATCCCGCAACAGCCGTCGGATGAAGCGCAGGTCGGCATCGGTATCCACAAAGATCTTCATGTTAAACAGGTCGAGCAGGTCTTTTTCAACGAAGATCAGGATGCCCTCCACCAGGATGACCGGCTTTGGGTCCACGTGCACAGTCTCTGCTTTACGGCTATGGGTGCTGAAGTCGTAAACCGGCATCTCAATTGCCCGGCCGGCCAACAGCTCCTGAATTTGGCGAACCATCAGGTCGGTCTCCAGCGAATCGGGATGGTCGTAATTAACCTGGGCGCGCGCCTCGATGGGCAGGTGCTGCTGGTCTTTGTAGTAGGCGTCATGCGCGAGGTAGGCGATGCGGTCAGGCCCCATGCGCTTGAGGATCAGGTCCGCCAAGGTAGTTTTCCCCGAGCCGGTGCCCCCGGCGATGCCGATCACCATGGGTTGGTTTTGAGCGGGTTTTGTCATCATGTTACGATTATAATCGTTGTTCGGGTATAATCGTAGGAAAATCAGAATTTTTGGAGGTTAAATGCATGCAAAATTGATTGATGGCAAAGCCATCGCTGAAACCCTGCGCGAAGAAGTCAAACAGAAGGTTGCCGAACGGGTTGAGAAGGGTCTGCCGACGCCCGGCCTGGCAACCGTGATCGTAGGTGAGAATCCCGCCTCAAAGGTATATGTGCGCATGAAGCACAAGGCCTGCCAGGAGGCTGATATCATCTCCATCGGGCACGAGCTGCCAGCCGATGCCACCCAGGACGAGGTCGAAGGCCTGGTGCGTGAGCTGAACGCCGACCCCAACATTCACGGCATCCTGGTGCAGCTGCCCCTGCCCGCCGGCCTGGATGAGGAACGTGTGCTCAACACGATCAGCCTGCAAAAGGATGTGGATGGCTTTCACCCGATCAATATTGGGCGCCTGGCGCAAAAAGGCCGGGAGCCCCTGTTCATCCCCGCCACCCCGGCGGGCGTGATGTACCTGCTGGAGCACAGCGGTGTTGAACTATCCGGCGCGAACGCGGTGGTTTTGGGCCGCTCAAACATTGTTGGCATGCCGGTCAGCTTGCTGCTGGTGAAGGCCAATGCCACGGTGACCATCTGCCACTCGCGCACCAAGGATATCCCTGGCCTGATCCGTGAGGCGGATGTACTGGTGGCCGCGGTGGGCATCCCCGAGTATGTACGCGGGGATTGGATTAAACCCGGCGCGATCGTAATCGACGTGGGTGTGAACCGCGTTGAGGATGCCAGCCGCAAGCGCGGTTACCGGCTGGTGGGCGATGTGGCCTTTGATGAGGTTGCGGAAGTGGCCGGCGCGATCACCCCGGTGCCTGGTGGTGTAGGCCCGATGACGATCGCTATGCTGCTGCGCAATACCCTGCGCGCGGCCCGCCTGGCAGACGGCAACGGGAATGGCTAGATAATCCCGAGCCCAAATAGAATTTAAACCATACTTATACGGGGCGCATAAACAGCGCCCCGCTTGGTTTTTAAGGTGTTCAGGATTAACGCTGGTTGGTTAAGTTGAGCGTGCTTTACGGGAATTAATAGTCCAGCAAAATGGTCACAGGCCCGGCATTAACCAATGCCACGTCCATGTGGGCGCCAAAGATACCAGTTTGGGTGGGAATCCCCCTAGCCGCCAGGTGGTCAGCGAAGGCCGCTACCAAGGGCTCGGCCAGGTCGGGCTTGGCTGCACCGATAAAGGAGGGTCGCCGTCCCCGGCTGGTGTCGGCGTACAGCGTGAACTGAGAGACCACGATTGCCTCGCCGCCCACATCCAGGGCAGAGAGATTCATCTTTTCCTCTGCATCTTCAAAGATGCGCAGATGGGCGATCTTATCCGCCATTTGCTCCACGGTCGTCAGGGTATCATCCGGGGCCACGCCTAGCAGGATCAGTAACCCCTGCCCGATCTCGGCCACGACCTGGCCTGTGACGGTGACTTTTGCTTGTGTGACACGCTGGATGACGGCTTTCATGATGTTCTCCGGTGAGCAGATGGTAGCTGATCCCTTCCACTTCGCTGCAGGGACTGCGTAGCTCATAGCCAGTAGCTGATAGCTATAAGCAGAAAAGTAGCTGTACTTTCAGTTTTCATGCAGATTATAGCATCATTTACCGATCAATCTTTTTACCTAATACCTAATTCCAAATTCCAAATACCTAATCCCTCTGGTGCTATAATCAACTCATGTCAAATTCACTCAAAAACGTCGAGCTGGTGTGGGTGGATCAGCCGCAGCAGCTGCGCCAGGCGGCTTGTGAGCTGGCTGAAGCGGATATCCTGGCCGTCGATACCGAATCCAACAGCTTATATGCCTACCAGGAGCAGGTATGCCTGATTCAATTTTCCACCCGGGGCAAGGATTACCTGGTCGACGCGCTGGCCCTGCCGGATCTCTCCCCGCTGGCGGAGATTTTCACCTCGGAGCGCATCCTGAAGGTGTTTCACGCGGCGGAATACGACCTGATCTGCCTGTTTCGCGACTATGGGTTCCGCTTTAACTACCTGTTCGACACGATGGTTGCCGCCCGCATCCTCGGGTATCAAAAAATCGGGTTGGGTTCCCTGCTGGAGAAATATTTCGGCGTACAAATGAACAAGAAATACCAACGGGCCAACTGGGGCAAGCGCCCGTTGAAAGCGGACATGCTGGAATATGCCCGCCTGGACAGCCACTACCTGATCCCCCTGCAGGACGAACTGCGCGCTGAGCTGATTGCCGCCGACCTGTGGGAACTAGCCCTGGAAGACTTTCGGCGCCTGACTCAGGGCGTTGAGGACACCACGGAATCCAGCGAGGATGACTTTTGGAAAATCCACGGGGCGCGGGATCTCAGCCCGGAACAAGCCGCCGTGCTCAAGTCCCTGTACCAGTTTCGTGAATCGGTCGCCAAAGCCCAAAACCGTCCGCCCTTCAAGGTCATCAGCCACCAGGCGCTGGTTGAGATGGCCGAGGTTTGCCCGAAAAACCACGCTGACCTGCTGAAGCTATCCGTATTGCATGAAAACCAGGCCAAACGTTATGGCCGGGGCCTGCTGGAAGCTATCCATGAGGGCAGACAAGCCCCGCCAGCCTATCCCCCCAACCACACCCGGCCGCACAACTCAGTGCTGCATCGCATCGATGCATTACAGGACTGGCGCAAGTACACCGGGCGCCATCTGGGTGTACCCTCTGATGTGGTCCTGCCCCGGGATGTCCTCAACCGCATCGCCTGGGGCAACCCGGGAGATATCACAGAGCTGCAAGTGCAAATGCAGGATGTGCCTTATCGCTTTAACCGTTTCGGGCAGGACATCCTCACCCTTCTCACCCACGGAGAACATGCCTGATGAAATTAACCCTGCACGGCGCCGCACACACGGTGACCGGATCAAAACATTTGCTGGAGGTCAACGGCAAGCTGATCCTACTGGAATGCGGGCTCTTCCAGGGTAAGCGCCAAAACACCTACGCATACAACCTGAATTTTGACTTTGACCCTCACGCGCTGGATGCGGTCATCCTCTCGCACGCGCATATCGACCACAGTGGCAACCTCCCTAACCTGGTCAAAAGGGGTTACCAGGGGCCGATCTACAGCACCCATGCCACCCGTGACCTGGCGGAGATCATGCTCAAGGATTCCGGCCATATCCACGAATACGACGCATTCTATGTCAATAAAAAACGCAAAAAACAGGGATTACCCCCGGTCGAGCCTTTGTATACCCTGCAAGATGCTGAGCGTGCGATCCCGCTCTTCCAACCGGTTACTTATGATCAGACCTTTGAAGCCGCTCCGGGCGTGAAGGTCCGCTTCATTGAAGCAGGGCATATTTTGGGGTCTGCGGCCATCCTGCTGGACCTGGAGGAAAACGGGCGCAAGGTCAGGGTGTTGTTTTCGGGCGACATTGGCCGCCCGGATATGCCCCTGCTGCGTGACCCGGTGCTGCCCGGCGGTTACGATGTCGATTACCTGCTGATGGAATGCACCTATGGTGACCGGCCCCATGATGACATCAACCTGGCCTTTGATGAATTTCACCAGGTCGTGCTACGCACAATCCAGCGCGGCGGCAAGGTGATCATCCCCGCCTTTTCGGTGGGTAGAACCCAAACGCTGGTGTATTGCCTGAACCAGTGGATGACCGCTGGCGAGCTGCCCAAGGTGCCGGTCATCGTCGATAGCCCCTTGGCCGTAGCTGCCTCGGATATCTACCGGCGCCACCCGGAATGTTTTGACGAAGAAACCTGGGATTACATCTCAAAACACAACCAGGCAGCCTTGGATTTTGACCAACTCACTTACATTCGCTCGGTGGAGGACTCCAAGGCCCTCAACGAACGCCACGAACCGATGATCATCATCAGTGCATCGGGGATGGTGGAAGCGGGTCGGATTTTGCACCATGTCAAGAACAATATCGACGATGAGCGTAACACGATCCTGATCGTCTCGTGGCAGGCCCCCCATACCTTAGGCCGTCGCCTGGCGGAGCGCCAGCGAAATGTGCGCATCTTTGGTGAGGACTATTACCGCCGCGCCAGGGTGGAGACCATCAATGGCCTATCCGCCCATGCCGGCCAGGCTTTGCTGGTGGACTATGCCCGTTCTGCGGCTGACCAGGCCAAGGAGATCACTTTAATGCACGGCGAACCAGTAGCCGCCGCCGCGTTGACTGAAAAATTGCGCTATATAGATGGCATGCCGCCGATCCACTACCCCGAGCGGCTGGAAACCTTTCAACTCTAAGTTAAGATTGACCTTTCCCCAAGCCGGTACAAGGTTGTGGCGTAGTGCCTCAGGTGAATATCGAGTATAATGGATGCCTGCATTTCGGAGAGGTGCCAGAGTGGACGATTGGGGCGGTCTCGAAAACCGTTGTAGCCTTTGCGGCTACCGAGGGTTCGAATCCCTCCCTCTCCGCTGCGTTTCGTTAATCCGACCAACATGTGCACTCTCTTCAGTGTGCATCTGCGTCCGTTTCAAATAAACCTCCCTTTCCATTCACGTCGCACCACGTGCTTTTCACCAAATCCATAATACCTACTCCCTAATTCCCAGTACCTTCTTTTTTCCACAATTCACCGTTTACCACTCAAAAAATCCCCCAGCATAGCGGCGTGTGACCATGTACCTTATATATACAAAACCGCATGTATTTTGTGCTATAATCCATGCGCGGTATACTGAAGATCACTACCTTTGGAAGCATATCTATTACCAATTATGAAAACATTGCAAGCTGTCGAACAAGAGATCATCGCCACCTTTGAAGGCCTCAGCACGATCGATGAAAAATATGCCCTGCTCTTCCAGCTGGGAGAGGACCTGCCCCCGATGGACCCCAGCCTGAAGACCGACCGGAATTTGGTCAGGGGTTGCCAGTCCACGCTGTGGTTCCACCTCTCACAAACGGACGGCTGCTTTCATCTGCAAGCGGACAGCGACTCGCTGGTGGTCAAGGGCATCGCGGCCCTGTTGGCCAAGCTGATTGAGGGGCGGACCGCTGAAGAGGTTTTATCGATCAGCATGGATTTTATTGATCAGCTCAATATTTGGAAGCTGGCGTCTGAACGGAATAACGGGCTGATGGCCATGCTCGACCATATACATTCACGGGCGCGCCTGGCGGGGGAAGCACCCTCGCCCGGGTTGCCAAACCCTGAAAATGAGGATACATTTAGGTCCGTATGACGAACTTAAGTTACCGGATGTTATATATCGGGGGTGCCCCGGCCGGGTTGCTCGGCCTGGAAGAGCTGTTCGATGAGTTATTCACCGCCGGGCTCCACCCTGACCATCCTGACCTCGCCAAATCGCTCATGAAAGGCGTGCGTAAACATAACTTTATCCCCAAACCTGCCCTGGGGGATTACCAGGCCGTATTGAGCAGAGAATATCAAAAATACTATCGTGACCGCACCGGGGGAAAAGCCATGGTGGCCAGGGATTATGGCCAATGGCAGGGGTTTCCCCGTGAGCAAATCCCCTGGTTCCCGGTGGTTTCAGCTGATTTGTGCAACGGCTGTATGAAGTGCATTGAAGTGTGCCCCAAAGAGGTGTTTGAGACCACCGAAGATGGCAAAGTCGAAGTAATGGAACCTTTTTTGTGCATCGTGGGCTGCTGCTTCTGTAAAAGCGCCTGTGATCCCAAGGCCATCCTGATGCCCGACCGGAGCATCCTCGATAACTTCACCCACGGTCAGCGGCCCAGCACTTAATCCATCCGATCCCACCTTAATCTACGTGCAGGACGCATACAGATTGCAAAAACGATCAGGTCTATAAATATCATTGATTGTGCTGGATTAGGTCCTAATATTCCCCCAAACAAATCAAGAGCTTACGAACCCCCCGAAATTTTTGATGCGATAGCTTCTTCATCACCGTAAGGAATCCCCGCGGCGATCAGCGCGCCAAACAAACGGTCCACCTGCTCCAGTGACAGATCGGCCTGCGGCATTTCAGCCAGGATATCATCATAGGTTAGGTAACCCTGTTTTCTGGCCAAATGGAATAAGCGCGCCAGGGGAGAAACATATTCGTTGGTGTTGGTTGATGCTTCGCTCATAATGTCCGTCTTTGAATATTGTATCCCAAAAAGCAGGTTGTTGCGATCTGAACCCTTGCTGCAAGCAGGGTTTTGAAGTTAAGCATATTATTCTTTTATAAAAACAGCAAGGTATCCAGGCTTAAAATTATTACAGCAGTAATAAAACCTCCTAAGGCATGATGCACATAAACTTGACGCAACGCGCCATCGTTCTTACAATAGTTGTATCTGTTTCGCCGTGGCTATTTTGTATAGTCTTCTAATAAC
>DKFH01000006.1 GCA_002452315.1 Anaerolineaceae bacterium UBA6801
ATGAGGGTGGTCTTGTTGATCTGGTAGGGAATTTCGGTAATTTTGATCACAAACCGACCGCCAGTCGTCTCTTCGATACTGGCTGTGCCGCGCATCACGATTCGGCCACGGCCGGTGCTATAGGCCTGGCGGATGCCCTCATCACCCACGATGATCCCGCCAGTGGGGAAGTCTGGCCCGGGCAGAAAGCCCATCAGTTCCTCAACACTGACCTCATCCATCTCATCATAGCGGTCGATCAGGTAATTCAGCGCATCGACCAATTCTCGCAGGTTATGTGGCGGGACGTTGGTTGCCATGCCCACGGCGATGCCGGAAGAGCCGTTTAGCAGCAGGTTGGGGAGCCTGGCAGGAAGTACCTCGGGTTCTTGCAGGGAGCCGTCGAAATTATCAATGAAATCGACGGTTTCCTTCTCAAGGTCGACCAGCATCTCCTCGGCCATCTTTGAGAGGCGGGCTTCCGTGTAGCGCATGGCGGCGGGTGAGTCACCGTCAATGGAGCCGAAATTTCCCTGGCCATCGACCATGGTGTAACGCATCGAAAAGTCCTGCGCCATCCGGGCCATGGCATCGTAAACGGCCATGTCGCCATGGGGATGGTATTTGCCCAGGACTTCACCGACAATGCGCGCAGATTTCTTGTGGGATGAGGAGGCGCGGATGCCCATGTCACGCATGGCATAGAGGATGCGGCGATGAACAGGCTTGAGCCCGTCCCTGACATCCGGCAGCGCACGGGCGACGATTACGCTCATAGCGTAATCGAGGTAGGCCTCACGCATTTCACTGTCGATATCCACTTGTTGAACGATACCAATTTCGGTCATATTTAAGAGTCCTTGTGGCTGTTAAGCTCTCGATTTATTCGTTAAAAAGCACCTCCGGTTTACGCAATTGGAGGCGCCTGGCAGCTTTGCATAACCCTTTTATTATACCCCAGGAAGGGGTTTTAGGCCTGATTTTGGAAAAAATTTCTTTAGATGTATAATGAAGCGCAAACCAGGCACTGAGTAATCTGTACCTGGTTGATGATTACGGCAAGCGGTGAGAGGGGTCTGCTTTTTCCACCTTATTATTCGGACAGGATTAACTGGTCCCCGATGTTAAAAGAGGGGTAATGATCGCGGTGCAGTTCGACCACGTATTGGGCGGACTCTTTGGGAATATAAGCGAGCCGCCACCGCTTTGCCAGAGCCTTATCCACAATCACCAGGTTACGATCCAGCCATAAGGCAGTGATGTCGTAGTTCACAAATAGCATGTGGATGGCTGTGTTGGATTTGGATTCCTTTTTTTCAACCAGGATGAGGCCCTGATCCAGTTCCAGCTCATTAGAAAACATCAACCCGATCAGTTTGCTGAAAAAAGTGTCGCAATATTTGATTTGGAAATCATGGTTATCTGATGAAGCATTTCTGAGTTTGACAATTTTCACGGTCCACCTCTCGTTTACAAGATTTGCTGAAGTTTCTCACAACGATCCCCGGTGTTTTAGGTTAAAAACCATGCGCTCACCGATTGATGGTTTTTCGGTCAGCGCATGGAATTGTTGATCTTTAATTTTACATGGGAATGGATTTCTCAAACACATCCTCCGGGATGACGATGTTGTTTTCCACCAACTTTTGGAGGAAGCGAGGCCGCAACCCGGTGGGGACCAGACGACCTTGTACAATACCGTTCTGGAAACCGGTTTGTTTGAACTCGAAGATGTCTTGCATCACGATGGTGTCGCCCTCCATCCCCTGGACCTCCGATACCTTGACCACCTTGCGAGAGCCATCCCTGACGCGGTCCAGATGGACAATTAACTCGATGGATGAGGCGACCTGCTCTCGAATGGCCTTGAGGGGCAGTTCCATCCCGGCCATGAGCACCATGGTCTCGATCCTGCGCAGGGCATCGCGGGGGGTGTTGGCATGGACGGTGGTCATTGACCCATCGTGGCCGGTATTCATAGCCTGGAGCATATCCAGGGCTTCGCCGCCGCGGCACTCACCGACGACAATGCGGTCGGGGCGCATGCGCAAGGCGTTGATCACCAACTGGCGGATGGTGATCTCACCTTTGCCCTCAATATTGGGGGGGCGTTTTTCCAGGCGAACCACGTGCTCCTGTGAGAGCTGCAATTCTGCGGTGTCCTCAATGGTGATGATCCGCTCTGATTCGGGGATAAAGGACGAGAGCACATTGAGCAGGGTGGTTTTACCGGTGCCGGTACCACCAGAAATTGCCAGGTTGACCCTGGCTTCGACGCAGCATTTTAGAAAGTTGACCAGCTGAGCCGACATCGTCAGGTTGGCAATTAAGTCTTGCGCGGTGAAGGGCCGAGTGGCGAACTTACGGATGGTGAGGACTGGGCCGGTCAGTGAAAGCGGCGGGATGGTGGCATTGACGCGATAGCCGTTGGGCAAACGCGCATCCACCATGGGTGAGGATTCATCCACACGCCTGCCAATGGGCGAGACGATCCGGTCAATCACCCGCATCAGGTGGGCATCATCTTCAAATTTGACCGATGTCGGTTCAATCAAACCGAATCGCTCAACATAGATCTGGTCGTGCCCATTGACCATGATCTCGGTGATATCCGGGTCAGAAAGGAGGGGTTCGATCGGCCCATAGCCCAGGATATCCGCGACTACCCAATCCAGCATTTGCTGCCTGACGGAATGGTTGTAAAGAAAGTTTTCCTCCTCCAGGACGGCGTTGTAACAATTCTCAACCTTGGATCTGAGTTGATCAGGGTCGATTTTTTTAGACCCGTCTTGGTTGTCAGATAGTAATTTTTTTTGAACAGCATCCCGAATCAGGTAAAAATCATTTTCAAGGTCAGAATACCTCGTCTGGCCTTGTTGTGAGATTATGGGTGCTTCCCTTTTCATTGCTGGCCGGTTGGTAAACATATGGTGCTCCTTTAGGTAAATACTGTTAAAGCGCTCTTATTTATTCGATCCTGGGGACTTGAAGGACCATGGCTCTGGTGGTGACCATTTCAATGGGTATTTCGTTGGCCTCAAGGACCAGATCCAACGTGGATCCGTTGGCATTAGCAAAAAGCGCCAGGCAAACACCATTACCTACTTCGATCTCGTTCACGGTGAAGATGAAATCAATATTCCCTAACACATCCTGGAAGGTGCGAAAGGCCGTTTGATATTGCTTGTTGGCGGCTGAATTGACTGCTGAATCCCACTGGCTGGCCAGGGTGGGATTATTTTGGATCTTGGCAGGCGCCTGAACTGCGGTCAGTGCGTATAGGTAGTAGGATGTTGCGTCCTGATATTCCTCCATCTGCCCGAGGGTGTCACCGATCAACACTTGAATTTGGAATAAATTGGCCAGCTTTTCAACATCGCCCCACACCAGGAATTCAGCCTTTTGGAGGTACGCGTAGGATTGGGCGAACCCGCCATCGGAATTAAGCTGTTTTGCTATGGCGTAATAAGCTTCAACCAGCAAAATAGCCGCATTGCCATCTGCAAAATCAGGGTCTGTGGCGGTTACTTGCTCCAGGTTGGTGATGGCAGCTTCCCAATCCTGATTGATGAAACGCTCAAAGCCGGTTTGATAATATTGGGCGTTTTGGAAGTCCTGCCCAAAAGTTGCGTTGTCCGGGTTGAGGTCCGCAGCTTTCTCAAGGTAAATCACTGCCTGTTCGATTGAGTTTAAGCTCTGGTTTTTGTCCGCCAATTGATCTGTGGCACGTTGAGTGAAATTTTGGGTCAGCAGCTCTTTACACTGTGATGACAGATTGCTAATTTCAGAAGCCGAGGACCCGCTTAACGGACCCAACGCCAGAGCTTTCTGGTAATGACCTTCTGCAGCCTGGAGGTTAGCGGTGGAAACGTTTTCATTATTCAGCAGGTTAATGGTTTGCTGCAGGTAGCTGATGGATAAACGCTCTTTAACCAGCGGTTGATCGATATTGGGGTTTTGGTTCAGAGCCCCTTCATATGCGGTGATCGCCTGAGTCCAGTTTTGCTTTTGAAAGGCCGCATGGCCATCCTCGATTAATTGGGCCAGGCTGTTTCCAGCTTCAAGGGCTGCAATTTGCTCACTCACATCCCATAACCCGGGGTTTTCGACCTCGATGGATTTGAATATGGCTAATGCCTCGCTGGGGTTGTCCTCTGCGACCAAATTCAGCGCGGCCTGGTATTGCGCTTCTAATTGTAGCAATTGCTCTGTGCGCTCAGTCAGGTCTGCCAGGTTGGGATAATGGGGGTCGACCTCCTGGATTTTTGCAATGAGATCCGCTGCCAATCCAGGTTGGCCAAGCTGTAGGAGTTGTTCTGCCTGGAGATAATTTGACTCAAGCTGGACAGCTTCTTCTGCTGATGGGCGTTCAGGTAAATCGATACCACCCATAAGGAAGACGAGTGACAGGAAAAATGCTATCAGCACAAGCACTGTGCCAATGATGACAAAAGCGCTTATATTTAATGTTGCTTTGCGCTTAACGCGCTTTTCTCTTGCTTGAATTGAGTCCGCCATGGCTTTCACCGACAGCTTCATCTCCAGTTCATCGGAGAATTTATCCAAAACAGGATGATCGGGATAACTTTCCTGCAACTGGTCAAGCAACGTTTTACACTTAGCAAATTCTGCCTGTTGATACAGCTCGAGCAATTTGATGTAGTCAGGATCGCTCGTTAGATCTGTGGGTGTGTCAATCTGGCGCGGGGTTTTATCGAATTCTGGAAAGTTCTCATCCGGTTGTTCATTCTCGGGTGTGGGTGATGTGGTCATAAGCACTCATTTAACCTCATGCTGTGTTTAGTCATTAAAAAGCGCTCAACAACAATGGCAGCGCAGGGCCCAGGATGACGATGAGCAGCGCGGGGAAGATAAATAGCGCTACGGGGATGATAATTTTACCGGGCAGCTTGTTGGCAATCTCCCGGGCGCGCAACTGGCGCATAATGCGCATTTGCGCTGCCTGGCTGTGTAACACCGTTGCATAACTCATGCCAATTTTCTCAGCCTGGTTGATGGTGGCGATAAAGCGGGTCAGGTCATCCACATCGAGCCTGCTGCTCATATTTTTCAATGCCTCGCTGCGTGAGACGCCCATTTCCATCTCACGGACGACACGTTGGAGTTCTTCTCCTAAGGCTGTGTCCCAATAGCTGCTGATCCTTTGCAGGGATTGATCGAAGCCCAGTCCCGCACTGGCGCAGACGGAGAGCATATCGAGCGCATCAGGCAGGTCGCGCAGGATCTCATCCTGACGGCTGCGCATGCGGCCGTTGAGCCAGGAGGCGGGTAGCAACCAGGCAATGATGATGACCAGTGCGCCCATCAAGATGTTATTCATGTCGATGTTTTCGAGGTCGCTGTTGAGCTGATACGCGAAGAAAAGGCCAAGCCCCAAGGCGATCACCCGGATCGCAAAAAAACCAGTGGGTGTTAGATTGCTCGGGTTGCCTGCAACAATCAGTTTGTGTTCTGTCTCTGCCAGCATTTTTTGGGGTGCGTATTTGCCCAAAAAGTTGCCCAGTTTCTTGAACCAGTTGAGGATGGTGCGGCTGAACAACGATCCGCTGACCTCTCGTGGGACAATCGGGCTGGATTTGGGATCTACCCCTAATTGATAATCGGCAATGACAAACTGTTCAACACGCTTGGTGATTCTCCTGCCGCGGGTAAACCAGGTGTAAAGCCCGTAAATTGCCAAAAATAAACCCAGGAAGGCTACCAGCCCTCCCACAACAATATAAATCAGATTTGTATCGATCAGGTCATAATAATTCATCGATGGTGCCCTTTCGTTATACCTTGATCTTGACGATTTGTCTCATCCAGATATTGCCGATGATGACGCCAAATAAAGCGATCAGGAAAAGGATTTGGGTCAGGAGGGATGTTCTGACCGGGTCAAAAAAAGCCGGATTGAGAATAAAAAGGGCAATACCGGCCAGAAATGGCAGCAACGTGAGGAGGTTGCCGACAAAACGGGCATACGCAGTAAGGGACTTAATTTCGCCCATCAACTGCAAAC
>DKFH01000078.1 GCA_002452315.1 Anaerolineaceae bacterium UBA6801
GGCTTGACCTTGGCTGGTTGTGCGCCAAGAGAAGCTGAGCTGGGAACAGAAGAAAACCCGATCATCTGGGCGCTGGTACCCTCTGGTGAAACCGACACGGTGCTGGCTGGTTTTCAGAGCGTGGCTGATATCATTTACGAAGAGACCGGTTTGGTCGTGGAGCCCTTTGTGGCCACCGAGTACGCCGGCGTGATCGAAGCCATGTCAGCTGATCCACCCAAAGCTCACATGGCCTCCTTGGCGACCTTCGCCTACATGCTGGCCTCCGAGCGTGGTGTTGCCGAAGCCGAATTGGTTTCCTTACGCAGGGGCAGTGCCTCATACAATGGTCAGATCTTCGCCCACACCGACAGCGGCATCACCAGCCTGGCCGATTTTGCAGGTAAGACCTTCTGTGCCGTTGATCCCCTCAGCACCTCCGGCTGGATCATCCCCAGCTTCACCCTAGGCGCTGCTGGCGTAGACCCGAACACAGATATGGACGTCGTGTTTGCAGGGTCGCACGATGCAGCCGTTTCTGCCGTTTACAACGGCGAATGCGATGGTGGTTCATCCTTCGTGGATGCACGTTCGAACCTCACTGAAGATTATCCGGACATTATGGAAGCCATCACGATCATCGAGGTTTCTGTGGATATCCCCAATGACGGTGTCCAGTATCATCCCTCCATGCCCCGTGAGCTTCGTGACCAGATCAACGCTGTTTTGTTGACCATTCACGAAACCGAAGAAGGCGCTGCGGCGATCTTCGAGGCCTACGAGTGGAGTGAGTTGGCTGCACGAGATGATAGCTTCTACGAGCCATTCCGACAGATTCTGGATGCGGCTGGTGTTGATATCTCTGAATACATGAATTAAAAAAATCAACCCCACTTTAAAAAGGGGGCTGGGATTCCCCAGCCCCTTTTTAATATCAACAACCGTAAAATTAAAGGTTTAAAACTATGCTAGAGATACGAAATCTAACCAAAATCTATGAGGATGGAACTTTGGCCGTAGATAATGTCAGCTTTACAGTTCCCGATGGCGAGTTTCTTATCGTCATAGGTTTGTCAGGATCAGGTAAATCGACTCTTCTGCGCTGCATCAATCGATTGATTGATCCCACAGAAGGTGAAATCCTTTGGAACGGCGTTGACCTGGCAAAGCTTGAAGGTGACGAACTCCGCAGAGCACGGCGTAGAATTGGGATGATCTTTCAGCATTTTAATCTGGTTTCTCGTTCTTCCGTGATGATTAACGTGCTGGCTGGGCGCCTCGGTTACGCCAGGACATGGCCAACATTGCTCCATCAGTTCAGTAAGGCAGATCGGCAGAAAGCCTGGGATATTCTCAGACGAATGGATATTGAAGATCAGGCCATGAAACTTGCCAGAGAGCTTTCCGGTGGTCAGCAGCAGAGGGTTGGTATTTCCCGAGCATTGATGCAAGACCCGGAAATGATCCTGGCTGATGAACCTGTTGCCAGCTTGGACCCCGTTTTAGCACATTCTATACTGAATTACTTGGAAAAGCTGAATAAAGAGGATAATCTCACCATTATCTGCAGTCTGCACTACCTTGACCTGGTGCAACGCTATGCCACCAGTGTCATTGGTTTACGGGCGGGTAAATTGGTTTATCAAGGCTCTCGTGAGGACATTCGGAAAATGACGGATGATGAATTTAAAACCATCTACGGTGAAGAAGCTGAACGCATCAGTGATGGCATTGAAGGTGGGTTGGAAAGGAGTGAGGCGTAATGAAAACAAAGAAGCAGCAAATTTACAAGCCAAAACCCTCTCTTCCCAGCCTGGTGCCGCCCTGGGCTGCTGGTGTCCTCTCCGCACTGATTCCCGGGTTGGGGCAAGCCTTAGCACGCCAGGTGCGCCGCGGTATATTAATTTTTATCAGCTTTGCTTCTATTGCAGGATTGTTGATATGGCGTATTATCCTGGCAGCCCCCAGGGATACCGGCTTTATGAATATCGTCAATAAAGCCTTTTACCTGCAACCTTTGCTAATTGTCATTACCATCATTGTAGGCGTTTTATATTTGGCCAATATCTATGACGCGGTCAAATTGGCTATGATCGCTGATAAGCCAGATCAGAGAAAACCAATCCTTGTGTTTATCATGCTCATTTTGGCCTTTTTCCTCCTCGGTTGGCAAATTGGCCGGATTGATATATACACGTTGGTGACCTCATTTGGTGATGCAGCACCAGCATTTTCCAGGGTGCTGTGGCCATGGGAGCGAGCCATTTCCTATCCTGAGGATACTTGGCGCGGTGTTGCCATCCTGGAGAACCCTTGTTCCGATGATCCACCACCGCCCTCATCCCCACAAGAAGACAGACCCTATCTGGTTGTCACACCGACCTGTGGCGAACCAACGACCCAACAAGCAACCGAGGAGGGTACAGTCGAGATTGTACCTGGCACAACCCTGGAAGTGTACGGTTACAATTACCTCCCTGGTGTTGTGGTTGACCTGTGGTGGGTAGACCCAGCCACATCCCAATTCCGTCAGCGTCAGGACGGTCAAAATGTAACCGTGATCCCTGATGAAAATGGAGAGTTTTACGTTGAAATCATCTGGCCCTATCGTATCATCCCACCCTCTTATCGTGAAGGTGTTTCTGAGTGGGAATTACAGGGCCGCCAGATCACATCTGTCGGAGAGTGGGAGTTCAGCGCTGAGTTCAATCTTGTTGTCGAAAAGATGATTGAGACGATCTTTATTGGTATGATGGCAACCTTCTTTGGCATTATCCTCTCGCTGCCATTTAGTTTCCTGGCTGCACGCAACTTGATGAGAGCCAACCCTGTTACGCTAGGTATTTACTACCTAGTTCGGGGAATTCTCAATATCATTCGATCGATCGAACCCCTGATTTGGGCGATCTTAGCGGTGCCCATCGTTGGGTTGGGTCCCTTTGCGGGTATCATCGCCCTCACCATTCACTCTATTGCCGCCCTAGGCAAGCTGTATTCAGAAGCCATCGAATCGATCGACTCAGGTCCCATTGAGGCGATCACGGCGACCGGTGCGAATTGGTTCCAGATCATTGTTTATGCTGTCATCCCGCAGGTCATCCCCCCGTTTGTGTCCTTCACCATTTACCGGTGGGACATCAACATCCGCATGTCAACCGTTATTGGTTTGGTGGGCGGCGGTGGGATTGGTTACCTGCTCACCCAGTGGATCAGGGTGCTGGACTACCGGGCAGCAGGTATGGCGGTGTGGTTTATTGCGATCACCGTCGCCATTTTGGATTATGTCAGCGCTGCCATCCGTGAGCGGTTTACATAAAATCTGAAACTTAACAAACAAAAAAGGCTTCCTTTTTACCGGAAGCCTTTTTTATAAAACCAGGTTTTAGTCACGCACCTTTTCTCCCAGCCTGTTTGATGCAATGATCAGGGCAAACAAAACCAGCATGCCCAACCCGGTCAGGACCATCAGCGCTAACATGACCTGGTAGCTGCCGATGAACTCAAAGATTTGTCCCAAAAGCATCGGGATGAGGATTCCCCCCAGGCTGACTCCCAGGAAAAACAAACCGGTGACGCTGCCAGAAATCCTTAATCGGGATTCTCCTAAGACCATCAGCATTGGGAAAATCGAGGAAAGCGCCAGCCCCAGACCTGCAGAACCGATCCAAATGACCCATGGGGTCAGGGGAAATATGAGGATCAATCCTAAGAACAAAATTGCCAGGGTGAAGTTTCCGGTTAAGAGCTGTGCTGGTTTCACATTTCTAGTCAGGCGAACCGAAATCAATCGCCCAATCGTCAGCGCGCCCCAAAACACCGAATTGATATAGGAAGCGCTGGTTTCGGAGGTAATGTTAGTTTCAGTGACATAAGTGAAAATCCAGCCGCCAAACCCGCCTTCAACGCCGCAATACAAAAAGAACAAAACGACCATCGCCACCACTAAACCAGCATTGGCCGATGGTGATCCATTGGCCTCGCGGTCTTTTTCAGGGTTTTTGGGGCTCGGTAGGACCCAAAACCCAAGCAATACCGGGATTGATAGGATTGCCAGTGTCCAAAATGGCCAGGTCAACCCGCCACCCGACCATCTCATCACTTGATGCAGGATAAGCGGCGCAAGAAATGCCCCAACCCCAAAGCTAAAATGCAAAGCGTTCATGAACGGCCCGGATTTGGACCCAAAAATCCACATAATGTTGACGTTTGCGCCCACATCAAGCGCGCCCTGGCCCAATCCCATCAGGAACACAATTGCCAATAAAATATAAATTTCTGTCGTAAGCGGGATCAAAATTAACATCAAGATGGAAAAAAGCAGGGCAATAAACATCAACCTATGCCCTTTGAATTGATCAAACAAGCGACCGCCGCCAGTGGAACCGACCATATAACCAAGGCTGCTGGCGGTGAACAAGAAGCTGATTTGCGACAGGGATGCACTGACTCGATCTGCTAAGTAGGGCAGCATTGGCCCAAGCGCGGATACCCCCAGCCCAAGGGCGACAAATGCCGCGCCATAAGTGGCCATATAATAGGTGTTATTGTAAGACTTTCCCGGATTTGATGGCGTTGTCTGCATGAACACTCCGTGTTGTGTGAATAATAAAGGTTTATGAGCCTGTTGCACAAACCCAT
>DKFH01000196.1:0-6259 GCA_002452315.1 Anaerolineaceae bacterium UBA6801
TTTAAACAAGTGTTTTTCAGGTAGGGGCGCCTTACCTATCGTCCTCAGGAAAATACTTCAATAATTTATTGGAGGTTGCAATAATTGTTCCAGGAACTGCCGCAGGCCAGTTGTTGTTCATTTTTGGCGATTGGGTAAACTTACGCTATAATTTTGGAATATGCGTCCCTGCGTGGAGGCTTGAAAAAATCTGCAAGCATCAAAGGTATTTGCTGGCAGGATCGAGGAGCAGGTATGGCCCGGCCAATGTGGTTTGTTGAGTTATTAAAAAAGAATTTTGGACTGCGTTATTTTGGCGCAGAAATGACCAAGTGGCCCCTGATTGGCAAGGTGATGGAACGCGCCCTGTTCAACGGCCATCGCAACGGGGATGTGCTGTTCTACCTGCCGAAGGACCGGGTGATCATCAATGAGGCGATTGGCAACCAGGAAAACTATGTGGTTCCCTCAGATGTGGTGGATCATTTCATTAAAGAAGCGCAGCATATCTTTTTGATGGATGCCTGTATCTGTCGTGAGGCGGCTGGGTGCCAGGATTATGATCATGGCATGGGTTGTATCTTCCTCGGTGAGGCGGTGCTGGAGATCAACCCGAAACTGGGGCGGCTGGTGGACCAGGAGACAGCCATTGCACACCTTGAGCGCGCCCGGGAGGCCGGATTGGTGCACCTGATCGGGCGGGATAAGATCGATGCGGTTTGGATGGGGGTTAAGCCCTATACCAAGCTGATGACGATCTGCAACTGCTGCGCCTGCTGTTGTTTATTCCGGTTTTTGCCCAATTTGGCGCCTAAATTGCAGAAAAAGGTTGAGCGCATGCCCGGTGTGTTGGTTGAGGTGACCGACCAATGTGGTGGCTGCGGCCGCTGTACTGAACATGTGTGTTTTATCAACGCCATTCAGCTTGAAAACGGCAGGGCGAAGATTAGCGAGGACTGCCGGGGATGCGGAAATTGTGTGGAAACCTGCCCGCACGGAGCCATCCAGGTGGTGATAGCGCGCCAGGATTACATCGAAAACGCCATCCAGCGCCTGTCTGAAGCCGTTGATGTGGGGTAATACCTGAAAATTGGCAAATCTTCACCTGGTGCGTGTCATTTCGGGAGCAATGGTCGACCATCATCAGTTTCTGAATTGATTAAGCACGATTTGGGACGTGTGAAATTAAACCCGGCTGTGCTCCTCGGCCAGGCGCGCTTCTGCCAGCTGGCAGTATTCCTCGTTGATCTCATAGCCCACAAAATGGCGCCCGTCCTGCCGGGCGGCCAGACAGGTCGTCCCGCTGCCAGCGAAGGGGTCCAGCACCACGTCACCCCGGTAGGTGTATAACTGGATGCAGCGATGGGGCAGCTCAACCGGGAAGGGCGCCGGGTGCCCGATCTTCCTTGCCTGCACGGCGGGAAACGCCCACACGGACTTGGTCCAGGTTAAAAAATCTTCCTTTTGGAGGGTGTCCTCACGGCCGCCTTTGGGGCGGCTGAAGCCCGCTTTGGAAAACACCAGGATGTATTCGTGCACGTCACGCAGGACCGGGTTGCTGGCAGAAAGCCAGCTGCCCCAGGCAGTGGAGGGGCTGGCGCTGGCCGCTTTATTCCAGATGATTTCACCCCGCATCAGAAAGCCGATCTCCAGCATGCTTTCGATGATAAAGCTGTGCAGCGGGATATAGGGCTTTCGGCCTAAGTTGGCCACGTTGATGCACGCCCGCCCGCCCGGGACGAGGACGCGGAAGGTCTCGCGCCACACGCGGGATAGCATCGCCAGGTATTCGGGCAGGGTCAGGTCTTGGTCATATTCCTTTTGGGCATTATAGGGCGGCGAGGTGACCATCAGGTGAATGCAGCTGTCTGGCAGGTCATCCATCACCTCGCTGGATTTGCACAGGATGCGGTCGAGTGCCTTTGGGGGTACCGGCTCCTCAATATAGGGAGCCTGTTCCGCCTGGGTCAGATCTTCGTACAGGCGGCTGTTGTAAAAGCGGGAGGAATCGTGGCTGACCCGGCCGGGTGTACCGAAGGCGCTGGTCTCCGTGGAGGGCTTTTTTTGATCATCCATAGGGTCAATTATAGCCTGAGTTTGGCCTGACCCTTTACAATCTGAGCTGTGGCGCAGGGAAGCGGTATAATGTGAGAAAATCTGGAATATCTGGAGGACCCATGCTGAACACAGAAGAATCTGCACTGGTACTGGTGGATCTGCAAGCCCGGCTGTCCGAGATTGTCGACCGGCGGGAGCTGGTGGTGCCCAACGCATTGCGCTTGATCAACGGCTGCCAGGCGCTAAACGTGCCGATCCTGCCGACGGTGCAGGTGCCCGAAAAGCTGGGCCCGATGCCCCCTGAGTTGATCGCAGCCCTGGGCGAGACCCAGCCGATCCCCAAGGCTGTGTTCAGCGCACTGCGCGAGCCGGATTTTTTGCTGGCTTTACGCCAGAGCGGACGCCAGCAGGTGCTGCTGGCGGGCATCGAGGCGCATGTATGCGTGCTGCAGACCGGGCTGGACTTGCTGGATGCGGGCTATACCGTGCATGTGCTCAGCGACGGCGTCTTCTCACGCACGGCTGAGAACCAGCGGCTGGCGCTGATGCGCCTGCACGATGCTGGGGCAACGGTCTCTAGTGTGGAAATGGCGCTGTTCGAGCTGATCCGCACCTCGACTCACCCGGGTTTCAGGACCATATCGAAATTAATCAGGTAATTACACAAGGGGTTGTCGAAGAATTCNNGGCGACTCATGAGTCGCCCCTACTGGTATTTATCACCTTCTACACAACAGGGGTTGACTTTCTTGTATATATTGTTGGGCGACTCATGATAAAATGGGGTTAACCAATTCTCCCACTTTACGCTCAGTTATGCATGGAAAGGATGATCATGGATAAACCGGCACCCATTAAGCTGCGCAAATGGCATTTCCTGTTCTTGGGGAGTGCATTGATCCTCCTGGCCGCCTTTCAGTGGTATTGGAACTGGCGCACCATTGGTCTGCCCCAACCGCTGCGCCCGGAGCATTACATGAACCTGGTCACATACGTGGTGGGGATGGGGATTTTGGGTGTTTTTGTTTATCGGCTGAGAAAGTCCCAGCTGAGGTTTTTTTTGGTGGGGTTGATCATCGTTATCCTGATCAGCGCCCTGGTGACGGTGTGGATTTACCGCACCTATCCGCTGTTCTTCGAGCTCTTGCGGCCGATGGATATCGCTGAATATGATCCGGTTTATGTGGCGGATTGGGGGCGCTGCTTCCTGACGCCGGTGGTGTACGCCGTCCATATTGGCCTGTTGGTGTTGTTTCTTGAGAGCCTGGTGATGTTCCTCGTGCGACAGCCGGGTCACGAACCGGGATNNTTTGCTTGACAATCCCCAGGCTAAAGGTTAAAATCATTCACACGCTCAGACAAGGGAAGCGTCATAAGCCGAGTTAGCTCAGTTGGTAGAGCACGCGACTGAAAATCGCGGTGTCCACAGTTCGATTCTGTGACTCGGCACCTTGTNNGGCCTTTTTGGGTTAACCGCTAAGAACACGAAGGGCGCGAAGAAAAAAATTTTTCTTTGTGCCCTGTTTAAGACCCCCCATTTTAATAATTGCCTTTAGAGATGCCAACCAAGTGCTGGTGAGAGCGTATCATTTGTTTGATTTGTTGCGGAAACCCCGGGGGTCTGTGTTTCATGAGGATGCGAAGAAAAACCTTTGTGTCCTTCGTACCCTTTGTGGTTTATGTGTCTAACGCCCACTCAACGGCGGCCTGGCCGTGGATTGAACGTTTAGCGTGGCTTGCGCCTGTTCGGTTTGCATGACCTGGGTGGCCAGGGCTTCAGCGGTGGCGGTGTGGTCAAAGGCGGCCATCTGGGTGCGGTTGGGCGGTTCAAAGGGCGGTTTGGTGCGGTAATCCACCAACGGGGGCGGCTCGGCTGCAGGCGAATTGCAAGCAGCCAGGATCAGCGAACACATCAACACATACGCAAAACATGTGAAATGTTTCATGGCCATCCTTTCACTCAAAGGGAAGGTGTTTGGATGGTTGTTTGAAATTATAGCTGGAAATGCGCGTTTACAGGGGCAGGATGAAAGCTAACATTTCAATACTGTGAAGCTGCCTTAGCACGCTTTATCCCTTCTTCGACTGGTCATTTTTTTCAGGCAAAGCTTATTGGATGATAAAATATAAATATTATGATATAATATTGAATAAGTCGGACGAGCCTTTTGCCTGGTTAGGAGGTTATCGTAATGGATAAGCAAAAATTGGGTGGAATTGTGATCATTGTTTTGCTGGTGAGCCTGCTCATGTTTGGATGCCAATGGTCAGCGACTCCGCAAACGGAACCTGTGATGCAACCTACGCAGACCCCAACTGCCGTTGCAGGCGATGTGCTGCTGACCGAGGAGGAATCCAACCGATGTGCTGGGCTATCTGGCACGCTCGAGTTACACGTGTTGGTGGGCCCTTCTGAGATTGTCGGCATGGCACCCTTGGCCATGGGAAAAATTCCCTTCATTGTTAATCTGGTCGATGGGCGCCATGTGATTGAGGGCGGTAGCCCGTTATATTTTGAAGAGCAGGTCTACGAGCTCGAGAGGGGTACGTATTCGGTCAGCTTCGACGGTGATAGCGACATTAGCGGGACCTGCGAAGCATTGGGCCAGGATGAAGTGCTCAACCTAACGGTGGTTATGCAAGGAGAGCAAATGGTGACCGTCATCACCGAAGGATTCCAAATGGACTATCCTTGGTCAGGCACAGTGGAAATCCAAGCCAGTTTGCCGGTTGAGGAAGGCGCTGAGCAAAGCGGTGAGGGCTGGACGCTGGTGCTGCACTTAACGCCGTGATTGCCCGCGCTTTAATAAAGACTGAACGACGAAGACACGAAGAACGCGAAGGACACATAGCAAGTAATTTATCCGATTTAAAACCCCCGGGGTTTTAATAATGGGTTTTGGTGATTCCATACAGTACAGGTGAAAACGGATCGTATGGGAGATTTGTTGCGGAAACCCCGGGGGTTTGGGTTCGGTTAGGGCGCTCAGCATGGATAACAATCAACATCTCCGATTTAAAGCCCCCTGGGGTTTTAATAATGGGTTTCGGTGATGCCAACCGGGTGCAGTTGAAAACGAATCCTATGGGAGATTTGTTGCGGAAACCCCGTGGGTTTGTGTTCGGTTAGGACGCGAATCAACTTTGTGTCCTTTGTGTCCTTCGTGGTGCATACTCAGTTGGTTTTAGACTCTAAACGCATCGGAAAACTTCCGCATATCCACAATTACTTCACCCAAGCGGGCGGCCTCGGCAGCAAAGCCCAGCAGGTGGCTCTCCAGGGCATCCTTAGCACTGGTCAGAGGTGCGCTGCGGCCGCGCAGCGCGGCCACGAAGGCGCGCATGACACCCTCATCGCCGCCGCCGTGACCGCTGGCATTATCCACCACCGTTGGGAAGGTGAACCGCTGGACCCTCCCCGGCCCATGCGGATGGATTTCCAGCCAGGCCTGGCTGTAGGTGAATTTACCCAGCAATGTGGCCTGTGAGCCGTCCACCCGCAGGGTGCGCCCCTCCTCATGGGAATGCCCGTGCATGGTCAGGGTAGCAGTTATGCCGCTGGGGTAGCGCAGGCTGACCACCTGGTGGTCGACGACATTGTTGTCGCAGCGGTAGACACAGCGGCCGTAGGGCCCGGTTTGCAGGGCGTGCAAGACGGCCTCATCGCTGGCGGGCTCCAGGGTGAGGGTGTTGCGCGGCCAGCCTTTGTAGCGAGTCAGTGCCCGGATGGGCAGGATGACCGCGCCCAGGGCATCTGCCAGGCGGGGATGGGTCAGCGTCAGCCGGCCGATGGCGCTTAGCAGGGGGTTATGAGCCCGGGCCACGGCGGCTTTGATGGGGAAGCTCTCCAAATAGATGCGGGGCGCATAATAAGGGCAGGTATTTTCAGCCGGGCAGCCATCGGTGCAGCGGTGCGGTGCACCATCAGGGGCATTCTCCTGTGTGAAGTGTTGCAGATCTCCGACCGAGCTGAGCCAGTTGGCCTTCTCACCGGTGAACCAGTACAGCAGGTCCAGGTCGTGGCAGCATTTGGCCACAATCATCGGCGCGGACTCGGTGATATTACGCCAGTTGCCGCGCACATAGCTGTGCGCCATGTGGAAGTAAGCCACGTTCTCGCTGTGGGCGATGTGGATAATTTGGCCTAGTTGGCCTGACTCAAAGATGTGTTTCACTTTCTGGAAGAAATCGGTATAGCGCAGCACATGGCACACCATCAACA
>DKFH01000196.1:6427-7504 GCA_002452315.1 Anaerolineaceae bacterium UBA6801
CGTTCGGGCGGGATGTGGTGGGCGGTAGCAAAGCGCGTCCGGCGTTGGAGGTCCGGTTCAGCCACAGCAGTGAATTGCAACTCGTCCGGGTGCTTGAGGGCATACGGGCCGTAAGCATCAGCGCCGCGGTTGCCAGCGCCGAACAGCAGGATGCGTAAGGGTTTGGGCATGTGGGGTCTCCTTGTTTGGCTTAACGCGATGTGATTATATCACCCCAGGTGCAAATTTCGGATTTCGCATTGCCCGCGTGTGATAAAATAGGGGGAGAAGAAAGGTTGTAAAGATGAATCAAACGGACTTATTTCAAATTGAAGTCGCGGGGCTGAACGCCTGGCCGGCACCGCGCCAGATGTTTTATGATGGCTGGTTCATGCGGTTTACTGGCGGGCATTCCAAGCGGGTGAATTCAGTCAACCCGCTCTACCCCTCCACGCTGCCCTTTGCAGAAAAAATTGCCACTTGTGAGACGGTTTTTGCCCTGCAGGGGCAGCCGTGCCTGTTTCGCATCGGGGATTTCATCGATCAATCCGCGTTGAAGGGGGCATTGGAAGCAACCGGCTACAGCCCGTTTGATCCCACTTTTGTGCTGGGGCGTGCGCTGGCGCTGGATGATGCGCCTCATTCCGAGGTGACTATCCTTGAAATGCCCATGGCGGATTGGTTCCGGATGCGGGCGCAATTTGTCAACGTCTCGCCGGTGGACCAACAAGCACATGAGGCCATTCTGAACAGCATTGTGCCTGAAAAGGTATTGCTGGGATTATTTGCCGGTGGTCAGCCAGTGGCCTGCGGGATGGGGGTAGTGGAAGGGCCGTTAATGGGGTTTTTCAGCATCTACACCGCTGCCCACTGGCGGCGCAAGGGCTATGCGGAGATGATCATGTCCGCGCTGACCGATTGGGGTCTTCAGCACGACGCGACCTTTGGATACCTGCAGGTGGAGGGCCATAACCGACCTGCCCTCAAGCTGTATCAGAAGTTGGGGTATGAACAGTGTTATTCGTATGTGTATTATGAGAAGGTGAGTGGTGGATAGTAGGTATTTGGTATTGGGTATTAGACCTGCTATTAGATGTC
>DKFH01000187.1 GCA_002452315.1 Anaerolineaceae bacterium UBA6801
AGCATTGCGCTATGAATAGCCAGGGTGCCGCTTACAGGGAAAAAAGCTGAAAAATGATGAAAATTTTGCCTGATGAGGTGAAAAATTTACTATTAGTGGGTATGCGTAGGGTGATCGTAGGGTAAGCGTCAAGTACACCCCCCACTGAAATGCTACAATAAGTCCATCTAAGATACTTTTCTTCTCCTTCTAATGAGCACCAGGGTCGGCGTCCCTGGTGCTCAACGATTTAATCGGGGGTTTACGCTGAAAACCGCTGATGCTCATAATCAGAATAATTGCCCAGATACTCTTTTAAACTTGCCCCACCCAGTTCAATAATCCTGGTGGTAATCCGATCAAGGAAGTAGCGGTCATGCGAGATGGCCAGCAAAGTGCCGTCAAATTCCTGTAGGGCATCTTCCAGCACTTCGCATTGTAGATGTTTAACTTGATGGTGATGACCTGCCTTCATCCAGAAGATCTCCCGCCTGGCACCAGACTGCGTCAAACATCGCTTCTGTCAGCCGGCCGGTGAGGGTGTTTTGCTGGCTGGGGTGGTATGAAGCCAGCAGCCAGGGTGCGCCATCACCAAGCTGGTAAAAGGCATTGTGGCTAAACTTTGGTTGTGGCTGGTTCCTCTCCTGGGGTGGAAATAAGCGCAGGAGGGCATCAAATGCGATTCGCCCCAGCGCGATGAATCCCTCCAGGCGGGGCAAAAGGTCAATTTCAGCTTGCAGCCAGGGCAGGCAGTTTTTGATTTCTGCCGCCTTGGGCTTATTCTGGGGGGGCACACAGCGGCAGATGGCCGTGATGAACACATCCCGCAATGCTAGGCCGTCCCCTGCGTGAAGGGCGCTGTCATGGTTGGCAAACCCAGCCCGATGCAAAGCCGGGTAGAGAAAATCGCCGCTGGCGTCGCCGGTGAACATGCGCCCGGTGCGGTTAGAGCCATGTGCGCCCGGCGCCAGGCCCACCACCATGATCCGGGCATACGGGTCGCCAAAGCCGGGCACGGGCTTGCCCCAGTAGGCTTGATCCCGGTAGGCTTTGCGCTTCGTTAAAGCAACTTCTTCCCGCCAGGCCACCAGGCGAGGACATTTGCGGCAGGTGATCAGTTCAGCCTCGAGGGTATGCAGTGATTGTGTCATGGGACAATTCTAATAGCAGTTCCAGTTAAAGTGTAGCGGCGCCCGGGCAGGGCACCGCTATGCAACATCAACGATGGCAGACTTCAACCTGCATCAGGGAATGGCATCGGACGGGATTAAAAACGACTCCATCATCGCATCCAGGGGCGCCAAATGCGGGAAGAAGGTGTCCTGGGGCTGCGTGAGCAGGTTCGCTTCCATTGCACTCACGTAGGTGGGGTAATTGTTTTCGAAGGCCGCCCAACCCTCGGCGGGTTCGGTGTACACATCCGGATAGAACAGGGGATGGGTAACGGGCATCGTGGCTGAGATCAGGTAGCTGCCATCATCCGTCAGCCCAATAAAGGCGTAAAAGGCGCTGTCGTTGCTGATCGGCGCGGCGGCCTGGCTGTACATGGTGATGAAGCGCACACCGCTGCCGTTGCGCCACTGAAGGTAAGTGACCTGGGCTTGCATCACTTGGGCCGCGTTGAACACAGGCACAAAGGGGATACGGTTTGGGGCAGGGACCTGGTTTGTTAGCAATGCTTGCAGTTCACTTAACTGATCTTGGTATAAAGCATCTATAGCGGCCAGTTCAGCCACCGGGTATATCCGCACAACGGGGTCATGGTAGGCGTTTTCCACGGGGTAACCGGCGAGGGTGATCTCAATCATCTCTGGATGAAAGCCCCAGAAGGGAAAATCTTCTGTGCGGGGATTCTCAGGCAGCCTGACTTGCGTGAATCCGCTCGCGTACTGGCCCGGGTAACAAAATTCAACCGAAAAGGCCAGCGCGGCCACCATCTCCAGGCCGCAGGCGAAGGGTTCCTCGGTGGGTTCGACAGGGGGAACGTCAGTTGGCGCTGCTGTTGGGATGATCTCCACCGTCCCGGTTGGGTCTGGTTCGGGCGGGGTGATGTCTTCCGCCTCCTCAGGTGGAGGTGTTTCTCCTACAGGTTGCCAGGGCAGCGTGCAGGCCAGCATGGCAAAAATTAAAGTCAACAAGCTCAATAGGAAAAAGCGGCGTTTCATTTTGCCTCCTGTGCAGGTGGGGAATGGGGTGTCGGCAGCGCTTGGCTACTTAATCAAGATTAAACAGCAAAAAACGAGGATTGTCAATCGATCTGGCCAACAGGGTATTAACACACAGAGGCGCCCTGCAGGGACGCCTCTGTGTAATGTGATTAGCTTGTTTCTAGCGTTTGAGCGCTTCCCAGCCCGCATAGTGGGCGGTGCTGCCCAGTTCAGCCTCAATGCGTAGCAGCTCATTGTATTTGGCCACGCGATCCGAGCGAGCGGGGGCACCGGTCTTGATCTGGCCGGTGTTCATCGCCACTGCCAGGTTGGCGATGGTGGCGTCTTCGGTCTCACCGGAACGGTGCGAGGTGACGGCGGTCCAGCCATGCATCTGGCACATGGTCACAGCCTCCAGGGTCTCCGTCAGGGAACCGATCTGGTTGACTTTGACCAGCAAGGAGTTGCAGGCCTTCTCCGAAATCGCCCGACCGACCCGGGATGGGTTGGTGACCAGCAGGTCATCGCCCACGATCTGGATGCGGTCGCCCACCTGTTCGGTGAAGCGCTTCCAGCCTTCCCAGTCATCCTGGGCAAAGCCATCTTCGATGGAAACGATTGGGTACTTATTGACCCAATCCACCCAGAAGGCCACCATTTCCTGGCTGGAGAGCTTGCGGTTTTCAGTGCGCAGGTGGTAGACTTTTTCTTCCTCATCGTAGAACTCTGAGGCGGCCGGGTCGAGGGCAATGGCGACCTGTTCGCCGGGCTTATAACCGGCCTTCTCAATCGCTTCAATAATGATCTCCACAGCCTCTTCGTTGGCCTTGAGGGCCGGTGCATAACCGCCCTCATCGCCAACCAGGGTGGCATAGCCTTTTTCCTTGAGGACCTTTTTGAGGGTGTGATAGATCTCAGCGCCCCAGCGTAGGGCCTCAGAAAATGTGGGTGCACCCAGGGGCATGACCATGAATTCCTGTGCATCGGTGGTCTGCCAGCCAGTGTGGGCACCGCCGTTGAGGATATTCATCATTGGGACGGGCAGCACATGGGCGTACACGCCGCCCAGGTAGCGGTAGAGCGGCAGGCCGACTGCGCTTGCAGCGGCTTTGGCCACAGCCAGGCTGGTGCCGAGCACGGCATTGGCACCCAGGGCACTCTTGTTGGGTGTGTTATCCAGCGCCAGCATGGCCATATCAATGGCCATCTGCTGGGTGGCATCCGCGCCCACCAGCAATTCGGCAATGCGGGTATTGACGTTGTTGACCGCCTGGGTGACGCCCTTGCCGCCGTAACGGTTGGGGTCCCCATCACGCAGCTCCAGGGCCTCATGCACACCGGTTGACGCGCCCGAGGGCACCGCGGCTCGTCCCCAACTGCCATCACCCAGGAGGACTTCCACTTCCACGGTGGGATTGCCTCGGGAATCTAGTACTTCAAGTGCATTTACTGAAATGATTGTTGTATCCATAGGTTTACCTCACTTCTTTCTGTTTTATCTTGAATAGTGTAAATCATTAATCACAAACGCAGCCATTTTCATCTGGCTCGTAGCCTTCATCTATTTGCACTACACCCTGCCAGGAACGCAGGTTGAGCACAGCTTCATCCAGGTCGATGATCTGGTAGCGCGCTTCTCGTTCGGTGCCTGGATCAAAGACCAAGGCAGATTCCACCATGCTCAGGAAACTGGTCCAATTACCGGTGATCAAATCCGGCTCCGTGGCAATGGCATAGGTGCCATCATCATAAAAGGTGAGGTACCTGAACGGGGGTTTGATGTCCTGGCCGTCTTCGGTATAGGCGGTTAGATGCCAGGTTTTTAGGAGCACCGAGAGATCTGCTTGTGTGATGGGATAAGCGGCCTCATCAACATCAACGAAAGTGAACTCCTCAATTGGGTA
>DKFH01000090.1:0-3712 GCA_002452315.1 Anaerolineaceae bacterium UBA6801
GAGCCCTCACCCGCCAGGTAGCGCTGGAAACATTGGTGCTGAGTAATTATTCCTACACGCTCGAAACCCTGATCCAGGCCGGCGCCAAACGCGTGCGGGTGGCCTTTGTACCCATAGAAATCAACCCGCCTGAACGGCCCTCGCGGTTGATCAGCAGCATCCGGCGCTACCTGGTCAATTCCAGCGTGACCATCATGCGGTCCTTCACCATGTACCGGGCGCTGCGCATCTTCACCACCATCAGCCTGATCCTCCTGCTGGCTGGCACAGTCATCGGTGTCCGCTTCCTGGTCGCCTTCGTTCAAAACAGAGGTGCCGGCATGGTGCAGTCCCTGATCCTGGCAGCTGTGTTCCTGATTGTGGGCTTCATCACCTTCCTGATCGGGCTGATCGCAGACCTGGTCAGCTTCAACCGCAAAATCCTCGAGGAGATCCTCTACCGGGTACGCAAACACGATAGCGATCCATCATCAGAAGGCCAGAACCCTCCCCAAGTTTAATGTCCGGTTAAAGAGTTTTCCCAACCGATGACCCAATATATAATTTATTGCAAAATATCCCAACCAACAGCTGTATGGATGGATGGAGGTAGCGATTGTTTGAACCCTTAAGAAAGCGTATTGAAGCGGAGGGCGAAAGCCTGGGGGGCGGGATTTTGAAGGTGGATAATTTCATCAATCACCAAGTGGACCCCCTCTTGATGGACGCCTGCGGCAAAGAATTTGCCCGGCTGTTTGCTGACACCCAGCCCACCAAGGTGCTGACCGCTGAGATTTCCGGCATCGCACCGGCCTTGATGACAGCCAAATACCTGGAGCTGCCGGTGGTCTATGCCCGCAAACACAAGCCGATCACCATGCCCGACACGGTGTTCCTGACCCTGGCTCCCTCACACACTAAAGGCCGTATGGTGGAGCTGATCGTCTCGCCGGAATATTTGCGGAACCAGGAACGGGTGCTGATCATCGATGACTTCCTGGCATCGGGAGCGACGATTGCCGGCCTGGCTCGCCTGGCGGAAACCGCGGGGGCCATCCTGGTAGGCATTGGCGCGCTGATCGAGAAGACCTTTGAGGGCGGCCGGGAACTGCTCGCACCCTTAAACATTCCGATTGAAGCCCTTGTGTCAATCTCTTCGCTGGATGATGGAAAGATTATCTTCGCTGAAGACTAAATGGCTTTCGCTGCTGCTCGAGGTCAGCCGCTGGAACTCGCTGCAACCCTTCGTACCCTTTTTCTACCGGCATCTTTTCCGCCATTTGCCCATTGACCGCCTGGGTGAGAACGCCCAGTGGATCGCCTTTCATCACCCCCAACCGGATTACCCCCTGCACATCCTGATCCTCCCCAAGCAGGACATCCGCTCCCTGCCCCTCGCGCCCGCTGACGATCCCGGTCTGGCACTGGCATCTGATCAGCGAGGGCAACAACCAACCTGGAGAACCCCATGACTGAAACTGTAGTCATCCTCGATTTTGGCTCACAATACAGCCAGCTCATCGCCCGCCGGGTGCGCGAGGCAAAGGTATACGCTGAGCTGCTGCCCTGGGACGCACCGGAGGATGCCGTAATGGCGCTGGACCCCAAAGGCTTTATCCTCTCTGGCGGTCCCCGCTCGGTATATGAACCCGGTGCGCCCTTTCTGCCCGCCTACGTGGTCCACACCGGCCGTCCCATCCTCGGGATCTGCTATGGCATGCAGGCGCTGGTGGATGCCCTGGGCGGGACCGTGGCTGCTGCTGGTGAGCGGGAGTACGGCCTGGCCGCATTGGCCATTGTGCAGCCTTCTGTACTGCTACGGGATGGGGATGACCCGCAAGTATGGATGTCCCACGGCGACCGAATTGAAGCCCCCCCCGAGGGGTTCACCGTCCTGGCCAGCACGGACAACAGCCCTTATGCAGCCCTGGGCGACCCGCGCCGGGGCTATTACGGGCTGCAATTTCACCCGGAGGTAATGCACACCCCTGCCGGCGGGCAGATCATCTCCCGCTTTGTGCTGGAGGTATGTCAGTGCGCCGGGGATTGGACCGCCCAATCCATCATCAACCAGGCCGTCAGCCGGGTGCAGGCGCAGGTGGGTGACGCCCGGGTGCTGTCAGCGGTCAGCGGCGGGGTCGATTCAAGCGTGGCGACGGCTTTGGTGCAAAAAGCTGTGGGCGATCAGCTCAGCGCGGTATTTGTGGATACCGGGTTGATGCGTAAAGATGAAGGCATGTGGGTCGAGAAAGCCTTCCACGAGAACCTGGGGGCAAACCTGGTCAGCGTGGATGCCGCAGAGCTGTTCTTCTCACGACTGGCCGGGGTCACCGCGCCAGAGGAGAAGCGCCGTGTGATCGGTGAGACTTTCATCCGCATATTTGAGGACACGGCGCACGACCTGGGCGCTCCGCCCTTCCTGGTCCAGGGCACGATCTACCCGGACGTGATCGAATCTCGCGCCCCGGAGCGCGCCCACGCCCAGCGGATCAAAACCCACCATAACGTGGGCGGTTTGCCGGAACAGATGGATTTTGAACTGGTTGAGCCATTGCGTTATTTGTTCAAAGACGAAGTGCGCATTGTTGGGGAGACGCTGGGGCTGCCCCCGGCGCTGGTCTGGCGGCAGCCGTTCCCCGGACCGGGGCTGGGCGTGCGCTGCCTGGGCGAGCTGACGGTTGAGCGGGTGGCTAAACTGCGCCAGGCGGATGCCATTTTCACCGAGGAATTGGCCAAGGCGGGTTTGCTGGTTTATCGCCAGGGCGAGGGGGGCACTGCCCAGGCCTTTGCCGTCCTTCTGCCGGTCAAGGCGGTAGGCGTGATGGGCGACCAGCGCACCTACGAGGAGGTGATCGCCCTGCGGGCAGTCACCACCGTGGATTTTATGACCGCCGACTGGGCACGCCTGCCGGATGCACTCCTGGCGCGCGTGGCCAACCGCATCGTCAACGAGGTAGCCGGCGTCAACCGGGTGGTCTACGACATCACCAGTAAGCCCCCGGGAACGATCGAGTGGGAGTAAGGTCCTAGTAAAATTCACTGGGCAGCACCATGTCTATCTGCCCTTTTGTCAACAGGCGGAAATCTATATATAATTGAGATGGGAATTGTTTTCCAAACTTCCGACCAATACCATTTCAGCGAGGAGTGAAATCATGAATTACGGTGAAATTCTTTCGAAAGCCTGGAAGGTCATCTGGAAGCACAAAATTCTGTGGCTGTTTGGTGTGCTGGCGGGTTGCAGTGCAGCGGGCGGTGGCGGGGGAGGCGGCGGGAGCGTAGGGAGCAGGGCCAGCAATTTTACTGTAAAGCCCGGGTCACCCGATTTTATTGCGCCCTCAACACAGCCAGCGCTGGAAAACTTCTTCCAATTCCTTTCAAGTATTCCCTGGTGGACCTGGGTGCTGCTCGTCATCGGGCTGGTTGCCCTGGGGTTTTTCCTCTCGGTTCTGTTCCTGATGGCCGGCACGTTGGGGCAGGCCGGGGTGATCAAGGGTACCAGCATGGCGGACGATGCCGATCACGACGCGCCGGCCCTCACTTTTGGGGCGGTTTTCGCAGGGCTCAAGCCCCATTACTGGAAGGTGCTGTTGTTGAACCTGGGCTATCGCCTGGCAGGCGGCATCCTGACATTGATCCTGGTGGTGCCGATCGTCATTCTGGCCATTTGTACCTGCTGCCTGGGCCTATTGTTGGTGATTCCCATCGGCTGGTTCATCGATACCCTGCTGAC
>DKFH01000090.1:3724-8149 GCA_002452315.1 Anaerolineaceae bacterium UBA6801
CGTGCCTGGCGGGTGATCACCCGCAACCTGGTGAGTGTACTGGTGATGTTCCTGATCCTCGGCTTGGGCGGGTTGATCGTCGGATTGCTCATTGCCCTGCCACTGGTGACGATCCCGCTCCCGCTAGTCGCCAACCTGGTCATCACTGGCGGTCAATCGATCACCGCCGGGTTGATCCTGAGAGCGCTCTTGTTCCTGGCGTTTATCCCCCTGGCAATCTTCCTGGGCGGCGTGCTGCGGGCCTACATCCTGGCCAGCTGGACCCTGACCTATCGGCGCCTGATTCTCGCATCAGAACTGACGCCCACCGTGTTGACGGACCTGCCTGGTGAGGCGTAGACGGATGTCGGCCGCACCGCGCGGTTTCATGTGATGGAGATTTTCGGCGCAAAACCCCACAAAAGGGTTGCCGGTGGACAAAGGCGGGTTACTTCAATAACGATCCTGGCTGTCACCGCCATCCTGCTGAGCATGCTGGCGGGGTTCAGCCATCCCCTTTCTGTTGCCGGCCAGGGCGATCAAACGCTGATCGTCCTGCCGCCAGACTGTGCTGATTTCCCGATCCTATCCACCCAGATCAAACCCAGGCTGGTCCCGGGTATGAAGATGATCGATCTGCACAGGGAAGACCTGGCTGTGCGAGAAAACGGCCGGGCGGTTGAGGTGCTCAGCCTGGAAAAAGGGCGGGGGGGCGTGCACTTCACCCTGGCGATCAACGGCGACCGGCGTTTGGATATTCGCGATGCCAATGGCGAATCGCCCTACGAGCGCATCCAATTGGCATTGAATAACTGGGTCGCAGGGCGCCGTTTTAGCCCCGGGGACACCCTCTCCCTGGTGACCCAGGAAGGCGCGCCGGTCCGCAACACCAGTGACCGGGGCATTTGGGTGGAGGCGCTCAACGATTACCAGCCCAACTTCCGCACCATGACGCCCGACCTGGCCAGCCTGGAGACTGCCCTGCGTTTATCGTCAGAGCGGGTGGTGCCCTTTGGGGTCGACAAAGCGCTGCTTTACATCACCCCGCCGCCCAGCCCGGAGGAGATCATCCCCCTGGCTGCCCTCACGGAGACGGCCCGCGCGGCTGAAATCCAGGTGCATGTGTGGATGCTGGGTGAGGCGTTCTACCTCAATAACGACCAGGGTGGCGCGCTGATCAACCTGGCAGCCATCACTGGCGGCCAATTCTTCCATTACACCGGCGTGGAAGCCCTCCCCGACCCCGCATCCTACCTGGAAGGCCTCGGTATTTATTACGACCTGACTTTCACATCCAGTATCCGCCAGGAGGGCACCTACAAAATCACCGTTCAGACCACCGATGGAGAGCTGCGCGGCGAAAGCGGGGATTTTTATCTGGACGTCCAGCCGCCGAACCCGATTTTGCTCTCGCCGCCCTCAGCGATCACCCGCACCGCACCCCAGGGGTGGGACGGCAGCCTGGAAGGGCTCATGCCTGCCAGCATCCCGATGGAATTCATGCTGGAATTCCCTGATCACCACCCGCGCGATCTGGCGGTCAGCCGCTTACTGGTGGATGGGCGCGTGGTGAATGAACGCGCGGAAGCACCTTTTGACCGCCTCACCTGGGATCTGACCGCGCTGGATGAACCGGGTGAATACGCACTCCAGGTGTGGGTGGAAGATACTTTGGGGTTATCGGGGGAAACGATCCTTACACCTATCCAGGTTGAGCTGGCGTTGCCAGAATCAGAGCTCCCGGTTTCGATTGACACCATCGGCATGATCGCGGTCAGGGCGCTCCTGGGGGCAGCCGCGCTGCTCTTGGTCTTCTGGGGGGTGCGCCGCGTATTCAAAACGCCCCTTGCCCAACGGCTGGTTAAACAGCTCTTTGAACCGCGGCGCAAAACCCATGCTGACCGCCCGGTCCTTTTAGATCAGCAAAATGCGCCCTATGCCACCCTGCTCCCATTAAACGCTGACAATACCACCGGTGAAGTGACCGCGATCCACATCCGCTCATGCTACACATCCTTTGGCTCCGATCCCAAGCTGGCCGACCTGGCCCTGGATGGCGCTGGTATCGCAGGCTTACACGCCCGCCTGCGCGCCGGGGAAGGCGTGTTCTGGCTCTCAGATTGTAGCACAACCGAGGGCACCTGGATCAACTACGAACGCATCGGCAGCGAACCCGTTCAACTCCACCCGGGTGATCTGATCCACTTTGGTTCTGNNCACCGCCCACCGCAACCGTTGAAAAATATGACCTGCTTTTATGACCCAATCTGAACACCCCCACCTGGATTTTGCTGCTGCCAGCCACCCCGGCCTGACTGGCAAGCAAAATGAGGACCGCTACGGCATCTCAACCTTCTCAACTGGCGAAAATGGCACGACGCCAGCACTGTTTGCCATCCTGTGTGACGGAATCGGCGGGCATCGCGCGGGAGAGGTGGCTGCCGACATGGGCGTGTCGATCATCACCGAGTGGGTCACCGCCAGTGACGGCACCCAACCGCTTAAAACGTTAGAGACGGCAATTAAACACGCCAGCCAGGCCATTTACACGGCGTCTTTGTCTGAGCAAGGGCGCAAAGGTATGGGGGCCACCCTGGCCTGCGCCTGGGTGATCGCAGACAAACTCTACACAGCCAACCTGGGGGACTCGCGCATTTATCTCTTGCGCGACGGGCATATCGTGCAACTCACCACCGATCACACCTGGCTGCAAGAGGTCTACGACGCGGGGATCTTGGACGAAGCCCAGGGCGAGGCACACCCCAACGCACATGTCATCCGGCGCTACCTGGGATCGTCACAAGCGCCCCGGCCGGATTTTCGCCTGTGGTTCTTCGAGGGCGAAACAGACGCTGATGCGCTGGATAACCAGGGTTTGCCTCTGAAACCCGGCGACCTGCTGCTGTTGTGCAGCGATGGGCTCACAGACCTGGTGTCTGATGAAGAGATCCATGCAACAGTCAAATCCACCCCCTTGGCACAGGCGCCCTCGGCATTGGTCAACCTGGCCAATGCCCGCGGCGGACATGACAACACCACCGTCCTCCTGCTGGAGGTGCCCGCCAAACCCCTTCCGGAAGTTAAAAAGCCGGGCAAACACCGCTGGTGGGTTGGCTGCCTGGCCGGTCTGATCCTGCTGGGCGTGCTGGCTATTGCACTGTATTTTGGGCTACGCTGGCGGGCGGGGCGGTTAGATCCGCTGTCGACGGCGTCACCTGCTATGACCCAGCCACTTTCCACCCAACCGCTGGGGACACATCTATGGACAAGCACAGCCGCACCCGAGAGAACCCCAACACCTGGCGCTGATCCCGAGTCCACACCCGCGCTCCCCAGCATCACGCCCTGGCCCACGCATACTTTAGCGCCTTAAGGGATCACGCCCCACCAGGATGTGGTATTGTGTACAAAAGTGAGGGACCGATGGAAAAAGTAAAACCCACCCAAAACCTGCCCCAGGGCTACCGTCAAATTGGCCAATTGAACCTGGAAGAAAACCGCGGCCTGGCTATGATCCTCAACCTGGCGGGAATCGGGCTGTTGTTTGGCGTTGGCTGGTTGCTGATGGAAAGCCTGATAATTTTGCGACCGGAATACCTGGCAGATGAAAACATCTTCATCATCACCGGCATGCGTGAGTTCTGGCGCAGCCTGCTGGTATTGGTTGTCTCCCTGGGGTTGATGGTTCTCCTGAACGAGGGCATCCGGTTGATCCTGTTCTGGATGGTCACCCGCCAGCGGCCCCAGGTGGGTATCCGGGGCTTTCACACCTACGCCATGGCGCCGGATTGGTACCTGCCGCGGGGTGATTATCTGTTGGTCAGGCTGCTGCCCATCCTGGCGGTGACGCTGCTCGGGCTGGCTGCGGTACCGATCGTGCACATCAACCTGGTGCCCGGTGTGTTGTTGTTGATCGCCTTGAACATCGCTGCGTCAATTAACGACCTGGCCACAGCCTACTGGCTGCTGCGGAGGCCAAAGCACGCCCTTGTCCTGGACCGCGGCGATGACCTGCGCCTCTTCTATCTCGAAACGGCAGATGATCAGGAGCCTGCCAAACCATGAAGCGGCCTTTCGCCCGGCAGGCTCTGCCTGAGGATTACCGCCTGAGCAGACGATTAGACCTGATCAAAGATCGCAAGCTGCTCATCACCCTCAGCCTGGCCAGTTTGATCGTGTTTGTTGTCAGCTGGATTGGGCTGTCCCTGTTGCTCATCACCGTGCGTCCCAACCTCGCGGCCGACAGCATGACCTTCTCGGTTACCGCGGGCGGCCTGGGTGCGATTTTCCTGTCCCTATTGGTTTTGTTGGGGGTGGTCTTTGCCATGGTGACCCTGCATGAAGCCATCCACGGGCTGTTTTTCCGGCTGTTCACCGGCGGGCGAGTGAGTTATGCGTTTAAAGGGGCCTATGCCTATGCGGCTGCACCGGACTGGTTTATTCGCA
>DKFH01000090.1:8347-8745 GCA_002452315.1 Anaerolineaceae bacterium UBA6801
TAACACCTGAAAACCCGTCCAGGGTACATTTTTCGAACATTTTTCGGCCAAACCACCGTTTTTGGTCAATTTTTGCTGAGGTTAACCGTAACGGCCTTCAATATAGCGCTGGGTGCGCTTGTCAACCGGGTTGGTGAACAGGTCTGAACCAACGCCAACCTCGATCAACTCCCCCTGCAAAAAGAACGCAGCCAAATCCGCCGTTCGGGCCGCCTGCTGGACGGAATGCGGTACCAGCACAATCGTGTAGTCCTTTTTCAGTTCCTGCAGTGAATTTTCCACCTTGAGTGTTGAGATGGGGTCCAGCCCGGAGGTCGGTTCATCCAACAGGATCACATCGGGCTGCTGGATCAGGCTGCGCGCCAGGCACAAACGCTGCTGCTGGCCGCCCGAGAGGG
>DKFH01000184.1 GCA_002452315.1 Anaerolineaceae bacterium UBA6801
AGGAGCGCATTCCATGGGCCGTTTAAGTGTGTCAGGTCGTCAAAGTGAGGATAGCATTGAAATTTCATGGATGTGATTATACCTTAGCCTGAGAGTGTGTATAATGAAGGTGAAATCTTATTGAGGAATTGGTCAGGTGCACATGTATGATCTAAAATTGATCCCCATTCACCAAGAAAAAGGGCAGCCCATTCCGCAGCAAACGGGCTTCCTGGCTGCCGGGCCTCCCAAGCGGGCTGCACGCAGCCGAGCGGAGGATATGCTGATTGTCTCATTCAAAACCAGCCATGGGGAAAGCCCGTCAGCTGCGGTGGTGGAAGCATGGCTGGCTAAACTGGTGGAGACCTTTTTCAAAACCAGCGGGTCGGTCACTGCTGCATTGCGGATGATGATTGAGACCCTCAACCTGACCATGATGGAAAACAACCTGAAATCCGCCAAAACTGGCGCACCCGTTACCGGGGCCATTAACCTGGCGGCCATCCATCACCGGGCCGTTTATGTGGCCCAAAGCGGGTTAACCCATGCTTATGCGCTGACCCAGGCCGGGCTGGAACATTTTTACGATGCCAGCCAGACGGATCGCGGGTTGGGCTTGAGCCGTACGCCCACCATCCGTTATTACCAGGCAGAATTGGGAGCCGGCGGTTACCTGTTCATGACGGATACACCCGCGGGGACGTGGACGGCGGACCAGCTGATTAAGGATGGCCTTCCGAGCCTGGAGCAATTGCACCGCCGCCTGCTTAACCAGGCCTCGCCCAACCTGCGACTGGACCTGGTGCAGATCCTCCCGGGCGAAGGCCAAATCACGACAGCCCGCACGCCGGCGGCGGAACCTGAACCGGCCGATCAAGCAGAACCGATGGCAGCGCCGGAAGTGCCCGCTCTGCCCGCTGAAGATATTTTGGGTGAAGAACCCGGCGAAGACGACGCGGAGGTTTCCGCAGTGCATGTTGAGGAACAGCCACAGGTTGAGGAGGAATCCGAGAGCGCCACGCTGGAAGCGACAGCAGCGGACGAACCCTTGCCAGCACCTGTACCTGAACCCGAAAGTGCGCAGGAGGACACGCACAGCCTGCCGGTACAGGAGAAAGCGGTTGAGGAAGCGGCGCCGCTTCCTGCGGATCGCGTTGAAGAAATCGAGGCCAGCGGGGCAGACGAAAGGCCAGAAAAACCCAAACGGGCCAGGCGCTCCAAATCACGCCAGGCGCGCAAGGCGCACAGGTCTTTTGATGAACAAGTGGACGTGGTCAGGGAGGAAGGCTTGAAAGGCCTGGCGCGATTCTTTGCGTGGTGGGGGAAGGCCCGGGCTGATATGGGCCGATTTTACAGAGAACGTATTGCGCGGGGCAGTTCAGCGGATGAGGGGGGGCTGTCCTTGCGGACTGCGCTGACGATTGCTATTGCGGTCCCGATCCTGGTGGTGGGGATTGCCGTCGGGATTTACCTCTCACGCGGGCGCTCGTTGCAGTATCAATACTACCTGGAGCAGGCCGATGTGGCCCTGGCCAGCGCTCAAGCGGCCGAGGATCTCGATGCGGCGCGGACTGCATATGCCCAGGCGGTTTTGTTCTTGGACCAGGCGGAATCTTACCGCCGCACGGATGAGGTCACGCAGTTGCGCTCGGATACCCAGAGAGCGCTGGATGTGTTGGACGGGGCTGTGCGGCTCAATTTTCACCCGGCGATCATCGACACGCTGTACAGCGAGATCAATATCACCCGCATCATCTCGCATGGTTTGGATTTGTACCTGCTGGATACAGCCGGCGGACGGGTGATCCATGCCGTCCGGGCCAGCCAGGGTTACCAGGTCAACGCGGATTTCCTATGCAGGTCAGGAAATTTTAGCGGCGGCGCAGTGGATATGCTGGTGGATATGGCCCCGCTGCCGATCAACAATCCATACCAGGCGCATATTATGGCTGCGGATGCCTTTGGCAATGTGGTCTTTTGCGGCCCAGGGCGTGAACCGGTGGTTCAGACATTACCGCGCGGGGAGCGGGGTTTGGGCGCGGTAGCGCGCATCACATCCGAAGGCAGCTTGCTGTATGTCCTTGACCCGGGGACGGAGGCGGTGTGGGTTTATCGTTCGACCAACGGGCAATTTCTGGACCCGCCCACAGATTTCTTTGCCGGTGCAGAGGCGGGTGTGAGGCCGGCACTAAGCCCGATAGTGGATTTGGCCATCAACGGCCCAGAACTCTACTTACTGCAAGGGGATGGCAATCTGGTTCACTGCGTTGCCAGCGGGCTGCCCGGCAACCCGGTTAACTGCGAGAACCCGGTGAATTTTGTGGATGGACGCCCGGGCAAGGAGGATCAGCCGGTGGCGATGCCTGATTCCCGGTTTGTGTCGGTGCTGTTTACCGCGCCGCCCAACCCGGCTGTGAATATTTTAGATGCGGACCAGGCGGATATTTTCCTTTTTTCGCTGCGATTTCGGCTCAACAAACGCATGCGCTCGGACTTTGGAAACTATGAAATCCTGTCACCGACTGCGACGGCCTTCACTATCGGGGTCGACCGGATCGTGTTCATTGCCTTTGGCCACCAGGTCTTTTGGGCGTATATGGAGTAGCAATTTGGCAATTAGGTATCAGGTGATTAGG
>DKFH01000182.1:0-4942 GCA_002452315.1 Anaerolineaceae bacterium UBA6801
GTCACCGTGGATGACGCCATCGACATCGTCCTCCCTACTGCCTGGAAGAAACGCCTGCCGCGTTTATTCTAAACGATCTAATTGGAGCAATTTCATGCTGAAGAAGTTCACCGCGCCCCTCTGGTTAAAAAAAGTTGGCATCTACCTGGCAGTACTCGGCCCCGGGTTGATCACCGCCAGCGCCGATAACGATGCGCCAGGCATCGCCACCTACTCCATGGCCGGGTCCACCTACGGATACCAGTTTCTCTCCATCATCCTGATCGTCACCATCGGGGAGATCGTCATCCAGGAGATCGCAGCCCGCATGGGCGTGGTGACCGGCAAGGGCACCGCCGACCTGATCCGTGAGCGCTTTGGCGTGCGGGTGACCGCCTTCGCCATGCTGGCCCTTATTTTCGCCAACCTGGGTACCACCGTAGCGCAGATCGCGGGCATTGCCGCTTCGGCTGAGCTGTTTGGTGTCAGCCGCTATATCGCCGCACCCATCGCCGCCGCACTGGTGAGTTTAGCCGTGCTGCGCGGCTCATACAAACACATTGAGAAAATTTTGCTGGTATTGTCACTTTCCGCCATCAGCTACATCATCACTGTGATCCTGGTCAAGCCTGACTGGGGCGAGGTGCTGCGGGCTGCGGTTGTGCCTCAATTTGAGCTGGAACCGACCTTCATCCTGGCCGTTTTGGCCACCATCGGCACAACCATCACCCCCTGGGGCGTGTTTTACATGCAGGCTTCCATCGCCGATAAAGGCCTGGCCATCAAGGACTACCCCTACACAAAACTCGATGTCACCGTGGGCGCAGCCTGGGGCAATATCATCTCGGCCTTTATCATCATTTCAACGGCTGCAACATTGTATGTGGCCGGTATTTCCGTGGAGACGGCTGAACAGGCTGCACAGGTCCTGGCGCCCCTGGCAGGAGGCGCCGCCCGGGTGCTCTTCTCAGCAGGTTTGCTGGGCGCGTCGCTGCTGGCGCTCTCCGTGCTGCCCCTTTCGACCACCTATGCCTTTTGCGAGGCTTTCGGCTTTGAACGCGGCCTTAACCGCCGCTTTGACGAGGCCCCTGTCTTCTATGGCATCTATGCAGGTATCATCGCCATCAGTGTGGTGATTGTGCTGATCCCTGGCATTCCCCTCTTCCCGCTCATGTGGCTCTCGCAAACGGCAAACGCCATCTTCCTGCCGGTGTTGCTGGTGTTGGTACTCAAGCTCTCCAACAATGAGCAATTAATGGGACAATGGAAAAATAAACGCTTTCAGAACATCCTGGCGGGCGGGCTGACCGCATTCATCAGCCTGGTCGCCTTAGCTTTATTGGTATCCCCCATTTTTGGCCTGATGCCTTAAATTCAAGCGAATAGGCCGGTTAATTTTCCTCGTCAGGTGATACCTGGCGGTGAAAATGATACAAACGCATGTCCAGGCGGTATTCCACCCGGGCTAAAACCAGCCCCAGGATAATCAATACAGCCGGCAGCAGGAAAATCCAGGCGTTGAACAGGTCTGTGACGAGCAGCAGGGCTACGGCAGCGATCAGCGCCAGCAAGCCCAGGATGAGAACAATGCGGAACGTGACCGCGTAGAAGCGCACCCGTCTGGCCAGCCGGGTTTCCTGGATGCCTTTCTCGCTTTGTTTTTGTTTATTCTCCTCTGCCATCATCATCAACCTTTCTGCCCTCACACCGGCACATTAATCAATTGCCCTTATTATAGCCCGCCAGACCTAAATCGTTCGACCAGCCTCCATCCCATAAAGCCAATAATTTTTCTCTCGTGGGAATCTAAGCTTTTAGCTTCATCATCCCTGGAGCGCAGCGAAAGGGGTTAGCTTTGAGCTTTCTCCCATATTCATCCTGGCAAAGGTCCACATATCGATGAATTCCTCGATCAGCTTGGCGGTGGGCTTGCCCACGCCGTGCCCGGCGCGGGTCTCGATCCGGATCAGGATCGGCGCTTCGCCAGCCTGAGCCTTTTGCAGCGCGGCCGCAAACTTGAAGCTGTGCCCCGGGAAGACCCGGTCATCATGGTCGCCGGTCAATACCATTGTCGGCGGGTACCTGGTCCCCTCGCGCACGTTATGATAAGGCGAATACGCCAGCAAGGTCTCGAATTCATGCGGGTCCTCGGGTGAGCCGTAATCCGAGACCCAGGCCCAGCCAATGGTGAACTTGTGGAAGCGGAGCATATCCAGCACGCCCACATTGGGTAAACACACGCCGAACAGGTCCGGCCGCTGGGTCAGGCAGGCACCCACCAGCAAGCCGCCGTTGCTGCGTCCGCCAATCGCCAGGTGCGGTGTGTCGGTGTACCCCTTCCTGATTAAAAATTCCGCCGCAGCGATGAAATCGTCAAACACATTCTGCTTATTGGCCTTCATGCCGCCTTCGTGCCATGCCCGGCCGTACTCGCCCCCACCGCGCAGGTGCGCCTGGGCGTAGATGCCGCCCATCTCCATCCACACCAGGTTCGGCACGCTAAACCCCACCGGTACCGGGATATTGAACCCGCCATAACCGTATAAATAAGTGGGTACCTCGCCGTTGATCTCCAGGTCAGCCCGGTGGGTGATAAATAGGGGGATGCGTGTGCCGTCTTTGCTTTCGTAAAAGACCTGCTCGGTCACATAGTCATCCGGGTCAAAGGCCAGGTCAGGGGCTCGAAACACGGTCACCTTTCGGTCGGAGATGTTTAAACGATAAACGGTTCCCGGGGTGGTGAAACTGGAGAATTTATAGAAGGTCTCCGGGTCATCGCCCCGGCCGCTGAACCCGATCACCATACCGATACCCGGCAGCGCCAATTCACCATCGGGTGAGCCATCGGGCTTGAAAAAGCGCACCTGGTGGGCCGCATGGTGCAGATAAGTGCACACAAATCGCCCGCCGATGAATTCAACACTTTCGAGCTTGTCCTCACCTTCGGGGAGCACAGTTTCCCAGTTTTCGGGCGCGGGGTGCTCAAAATCAAAGGCCACCACCCGGTTAAGCGGGGCATCCTGATCGGTTTTGAAGAAAAACCGCCGCCCTTCATTCCACACCAGCTCATAAGCGGCATCAAATTCGGTCAATATGCCGGTCACCTCAGCCTGCGGATCATCCAGGTCGAGCACAAAGACGCCATTTTCCTCGGCGGTGCCATGCCAGGCATAGATCACCAGGTAACGCCCATCCTCCGTGACCTCGCCGTTGAACCCCCACTCCTTGTGATCCGGGCGCGCATAGATCAGGCGGTCTTGCGCCTGCGGCGTGCCCAAACGATGATAATAGAGCTTGTGATGGTAATTGGCAGATTTAAGCGCATCGCCCTCGGGCGCGTCATAGCGGCTGTAGAAGAACCCCGCACCGTTTTTATCCCAGGAAGCACCTGAAAACTTGACCCAGGCGATCTCGTCGTCCAGGTCCTGGCCGTCATCCACCCGCCGGACGTGCCAGGTCTGCCAGTCGGAGCCCGCCTCTGAAAGCCCGTAGGCCAGTAAACGCCCATCTCGGCTGACCGCCGCACCGCTCAGGGCCACCGTGCCATCCTCGGAGAGGGCGTTGGGGTCTATCAGCACCTTGGGCTCGTCCTCCAGGCCCGCCATCCAGTACAACACGTCCTGGTTGAGCAAACCGGTGTTGTAGGTGAAAAAATAGCGCCCGCCGCGCTTGGCTGGCGGGGAATACTTCTCATAATCCCATAACTCCAGCATGCGCGCCTGGATTTGGCCGCGCAAAGGGGACTGCGCCAGGACGCTGTCCGTCAGCCGATTCTGCGCCTCAATCCAAGCCCGGATTTCATCGGATTCCAGGTCTTCCATCCAGCGATAGGGGTCCGGGATGGGCTGGCCGTGGATCGCTTCAACCAGGTCCTGTGTGTGCGTTAGAGGATAGGGTCTTGGCATCAGGTCTCCTTGTGCAAAAGTCAGATCAGGACTTGGGGTGGGCGATATAGCTGAACAGGGCGGCCGTTAATTTGGCATCGTCAACCGCCCGGTGGCTGTTGGGCAGCGGGATCCCGCAAAAAGCGCCGGCCGCTTCCAGCTTATGAAAGCGAAAGCCGTTTCCGCGGGTGCTGCGCTGGCCGTAAAAGGCCGCATATAGCTTCATCACACAGAAAAAGCTCTTGTCATCTAGGGGCCAATCCAGCCAGTAGCGGTCGTGGGTTTGTTTGAGCATGCGCAGGTCGAAATCTACGTTGTAAGCGCCGACAAACCGGCCCGCAAGAATGGGTTCCAGGTCTTCCCAGACGGCCTTCCAGGCAGGCGCGTTGGCGACCATCTCATCGGAGATGCCGTGAATGGCTTGCGCATCCGCCGGGATGGGAACGGGCGGCTTGACCAAGGATTGATAGAGGGTCGCCCCAGAAAGGTCAACCACGCCCACCTCAATCACGACATCCTGCGGGGAAAAGCCCGTGGTTTCGGTGTCGAGAAAGATCGGGTCATAGGCCAGGATTTGGCGTGCTCGCTGAATGACTTTGGGGTTGGCAAGGGGATACATCAGATAACCTCTTTTTGTAGGCAGTTAATGATCGAAGTGTACCACTTTTAGGCACCCCCATCCAAACCTGCGCCTGCGGATCAGACCAAAAGCAAGCCCTGCAGCAGCTGGAAGGCCCCAAACCCCGCCAGGATGATGGCGGAGGCTAGCAACAGGGCTCTCCGTACCTTTTCACCCATGCTCCGCATGCTGGAAAAGATCAAAATCAGGGCAATATTGCTGATAATGAACACCCCGTAAAAGCTGACCAGGTAGGCCACGCCCCACCAGGGTGAAACCGCCCACGTCAACAGCAGGTTGGGACCGTTGATCAGGCTCCAAAACAGCCAGGGACCCGGACCCAGGATGTTCATCGTGGCAGCCTTCAACAGGGTGCCCCAGGTGCCGGTCTCCTGGGCTTCCTTGATATCCTGAAAATGGCGGTAGGCCTGCAGCGATTCCCAGGCCAGGTAAAAAATGA
>DKFH01000182.1:4980-7314 GCA_002452315.1 Anaerolineaceae bacterium UBA6801
CCATCCGTGACCAAGGGTGCAAAGGCCGCTGGCAGGGCTTTCTTCCAGCCGCCCTTGATGGCATAGGAAAGGAACACCGCCTGCAGCGGGCCGGGGGTCACCCCCGCTGAAAAGCCGATCGCCGCTGCTGAGAGAAGATAGGTGAGCAACATGCGCTCAATTATACGCGCTTACGAGAAATTAGTAGGCTGGGGATTAAGGTGCGCGGCGCCCTTCTGCGCACCATCACTTGAGACCCCCGGGGTTTGGGCGTCTACCGTCACCTGCGCCTTGGTAAGCCTGTCCTTGGAATCGATGAGCAAAGGATTGATTAAAACCCCGGGGGGTCTGTGTTTAATTGGGGGGTGAAAAATACAACAATCAAAAACCCCTTCTTCTTCCATCTCCCCCCGCTTGCGGGGGGTTGGGGGTGTACTTTGAATATACTAACTTTGTGTTAGGGTCATGATTTTATCTTTAGACAACCGGCTCTTCTTTATCCGGCGTCGCTTCCGACGCTTTAATATCCTTGATATTCAGCTGCAAATTGACCCGCCCCATATAATTGTTTTCTTCAAAGCGGTAAGCGATATCCACAAACGCCGGCATCTGCTCCGCCCAATGCCCTTGTTGAAAGGCAATCGCATCGTAAATGTATTTCCCGGCCTTCAGGGTCAGCTTGAGGTGCTTCCCGTCCCGTCCCACCGCCTTGGCATAACGCACTTCCACATGATGGGAGGCAAACACCGGCTCGGGGTTGCCGCGCCCGGTGGGCTCCAACTGGTGCAGGTCATTAAAGATCCCGGATATGTATTGCGGTTCCAAATGTTCCAAGAGGATCTCGCGGTCGATGTCGATCACCGGCAAGAGGATCACCTCTGCCAGCTCCCTCTCCGCGATCGCGTAGAGCCGATCGACCAGCGCATCCACATCCTGGTTGCGGACAGTGAAGCCCGCCGCCGCAGCATGGCCCCCGTGGCGCACCAGCAGGTCAGCACACTCATCCAGGGCCTGGGTGATGTGAAATTCGGGGATCGAACGGCAGGAGGCCACGGTGAACTCCTCGCCCTGGTGGGCGATGATCGCCGGCCGGTAATACATTTCTGAAAGACTTGAGGCGGCCAACCCCACCACCCCTTCGCTGAACTCGGGGTCAGCCGCAAAGAACAACAGCGCATCCGGATCTCCCTCAAGAACGCGCACTGCGGCCATTTCACGGATCGTGTGGGTCTCATCCTGGCGTTGGCTATTCTGGGAATCTATTTCTTGCGCCAGTTTTCCAGCCTGGATGTGATCTTGAGTCGTCAACAAATCAAAGGCCAACATGGCCGTATCCATCCGCCCGGCCGCGTTCAGCCTTGGCCCCAAGCCAAACCCGATCGTAGAGGCATTACACCCTTCCAAATTGATCCCCGACACCCTGGCCATGGCCATTAAACCCAGGCGCGGATGCTGCCGGATGCGCGCCAGACCCTTTTTCACCAAAGCTCGGTTCTCACCCTTCAGCTCCGCCAAATCAGCCACGGTGCCGATGGCCACCAGGTCCAGCCAGTCTTCCGGGTCAACATCCGGCTGGGGATACGCTTCAAGGTAGGCCTGGGCCAGCTTATACGCCAGCCCCACGCCAGATAGATTCTTCTCCATGTAGGCGTCCCCGGGTTGCCGGGGGTTGATCACCGCCACAGCCGGCGGCAGCTCTTTGCTTGGCTGGTGATGGTCGGTGATGATCACCTCCATGCCTAACTCGACCGCCAGAGCCACCTCGCGGATGGAGCGGATGCCGCAATCCACCGTGATCAGGAGGTCTACCCCCTCTTCGGCCAGGGTTTGGATGGCGTCCTCGTTCAAGCCGTAGCCTTCATCGTAACGGTTGGGGATGTAGACCCGCGGGGCTACACCCACGCTGGACAAGAACTCATACATCAACGCGGCAGCAGTGACCCCATCGGCATCATAATCGCCGTAGATTGCGATGTGTTCACCATTCGTCACCGCCAAATGCAAACGGTCCACTGTAATGTGCATGTCCTTTAACAGCAAGGGGTCGGTGGGGAAGTTGACCTCACCGGCAATAAAGCTGGCCGCGGATTGGGCGTCCATAATCCCCCGATTGTAGAGTAACTGCCTCAAGAAAGGGGGATATAGGCTCAGCGCAAGATCAATGTCGCGGGGGATTTTCGGCTGGACACGCCAGCGCTTTTCGATGGATGGGGGTGCGGGGATATCGGTCATGGGCTCGTTTCTGATGCTCGGCTTGATGGTTGAACATTAGGATTATAACCGATGCTAAAAGTTTAAACCCCCGGGGGTCTGAAGGAAACCCAATCAATAGGCCCTGCAGTGAAATTTCACACA
>DKFH01000061.1:0-9558 GCA_002452315.1 Anaerolineaceae bacterium UBA6801
TTCAAATCATTGACACATACCGCCCGGTAACAAAGCTAATTGAACGCAGATAACTATAAGTCCTTTTTTGGGGAATGTGACCTAATACTTGAACAGTCCCTCCATCAGGATGGAGTACACCTGATAAGATTTTTAAAGTTGTAGTTTTACCTGCTCCATTAGGGCCAATTAGACCTAAGATCTCACCTTTCCGAAGTTCAAACGAGATTCCCCGTAAAGCGTGGACAGTTTCAATTTGTGGGTGTATTACATCTTGAAAAAAACCTTTTACTCCTGTCCTTTTTTGAATTCGGGTGTATTCTTTTCGTAAACCATTTACCAAGATTGTTCTTTCATTTATCATCGAATTCTCCCATGTTACAATTACAATTGATTGATGCGGCTCAAACTGAACAATTCTTATAGTACTTCGAAAAGGATAATTAAGTGGACCCTATTTGCTAGACCACGAATCGATATATTTAAGGTGGGCTTCTAATGGGATCCCTGCACTTTTGCGATTCATGTTGTAGATTTCTGCAGGGGTCCGGTAACCCAATCCTTGATGGGGTCTTTCATAATTATAAAGCCATAAATAAACCTCCAGGCCTTTCTGTAACTCCAAAACCGATGCGTATTCCTTGATATAAATATCCTCATACTTGATTGTCCGCCACAGACGCTCTACAAAGATGTTGTCATATGCTCTGCCACGGCCATCCATGCTAACAAGCACACCAGCAGCTTCCCAGTCACTTGAACCTGGCAAAGGAGAACGGTCTCACTGAGAAAGAACTGGCTGAAGTCATGGTCCATTTGGCGTTCTATGCTGGGCTGGCCGGTGACGATTGCCGTACTGGTGCTGAGCTATGTGTACGGCATCTGGCGGCTGCACCGGTTGGGCGACCCTGGCGTGCATGAGTTCAGGGAGGGGAAAGCTCCGCCCTGTGAGGGGCAGACACGGGGATTTTAAGGGATTCAAAAACCGGCATAAGTGATTGCCGGTTTTTTGTTTATTTTCTCAGGTTGTATTTTACGGAAAACTTAAATCGATCATTAAGACGTAACCGATCACGTTGGTGGTTTCAGTCCGGTATTCAACCAGCACACATTCCCTGTTCAGGTCATCAAAGACCCGGTTGGGGAGGGAGATCAGGGTCACCACACCGCCCTCCGGGATGCGCCCGGTGGCCGGATAGGCTTCGTAACAGGACTGGCGGGCGAACAGGTTGCGCAAGGCCGTGCCGGTGATGATGGGCGTGGGCGTTTGGGTGTAGAAGGGCGTTTCCGTGAAAGTTGGCGCCGGGGTGGGCGTCTCAGTAGGGGTTGGGATGATGGTGCTGGTGGGCGTGATGGAGGCGGTGATGGTTGGGGAGGGGGTTAATGCCAGCTGACGCTGACGGACGGCGCCTGCTATGCCGCGGCCGCCAAACCACAAAGCCAGGAAGAGAATGATCCCGGCGATTGCACCCCCGCCATAGACCGTGACATGGTACCAGCGCAGCCGGCGCTTGAGATCCAGCACTTCTGGGTCCTGGGGGAAGCGGGAGCGCACCTGCTTACTGATCAGGAAGGCGTTGCGGGGGAAGAATCGGTTCTCACCTTTTAAGGACTCATAAGCCTGCTCAAGGCTTTCTTTCAGGGCAGCCAGGTGTGCCTGGGCTTCTGAAATTTCGTTTTCCAGATCCCGGCGGAGGGGATGCTCGGGTTGCAGGATTTGCAGGGTGGTCAGGCTGTGGGCTGCCTGGGTATAAGCCTCTTGGGCGGTTTTGAGCGTGGTGGCAGACTCTGCCTGGCGCACAAGGCGCTGGATGTCTTCAGTTAACGTGGCGACCACGTTGGGGAGGATGGCTTCGACCCGGTTGCGCAGCCGTGAAACCTGGGCAATTTCGCCGTATTTGACAGACAGCCGATCCAGTTTCTGGCGGGCTTCGGCTAATTTTCCGGGTGGGATTGTGCCGCTCAGGTTGACCACATCCGCAATTTCATCCAGGGTTGAGAGGTCAGCCCGGATTTCAGCGGCTTTATCGACGTATTCGGGCAGGGCCACCGCGCTGGCAGCCGTCTGGATTTTGGCCAGTCCCCCCTGCAGGTCTCCCCGGCCAATTAATGACAGCCCTTCCTGGTACACCTCGTGGGCTTGCATCTGGTTTTCCAGGTCCTGGCGGAGCTCTTCGCCCTCACGCCAGCGGTTGATCCCCGATTCCTTCAGGCTGGCGAAGGCTTCATCGAGGTAATCCAGCGCGGTCTGATAGCGAAAGACACGTGCAGCGGATTGGGCTTTGCCAAAGGCTTTGCCGGCTTCCGGGGGTAAGGCGACGGAGGGGATATTGCCGGAACGCAAGAATTCCTCGGCCTCATCGCGGTGTTCCTGGGCGCGTGACCAAGCAGGCTCGATGCCCAACACTTTTTCATAGAGCGGGATGGCCTTCTGGTAATTGCCGGCGTAGAAGGCTTCTTCGGCGGAATCCATCAGTGCTTCGGCTTCGGGATCGTGGCTGGAGGTGAGGAATTTCCGCAGGGGGTCGTAGGCATCATCCTCGCCGAGTTGGGGAGAGATGTTGGGTGCCGTTACCGGCTGGGGCTTTACCTCAGCAGGCTGTGGGGCTGGTTCCTCGGGGGCGGGCTGGGCTTGTGCTTCGGCCAGGCGGCGGGCCCGCTCGCGGCGGACCTCCCGCAATAAGCGGTGGGCATGTTCCAGCTCGGTGATATCCACAGGTGCTGAGACCCGCTCAGTTGCTAAGGCCTCAAGGTAAGCGCTGAGGGCGTTCTCAACCTCTTTCAGTGCTTCTTCTGAGGGCTGTGTTTGGCTGAGAACATCTTTGGCGTTGATGATCAGATCCGTTAGCATGGGGTTCCTTTCTCAAGAGGGGTGGCGCAGGCGTTACTGCCGGGCGTCATAGAGGACGCGTAGATCGTGCCCCAAGTCCTGTACTGAATGATATTCCCCTTGGAGAGCTTTGGTCAGCAGCGCCATTTCATTTTCGGTGAGGCGCTTATGATCGTCATAGGTCCATACCGGCTCATATTTGTCGGGTGCGTTTTGGATATCCTCGGGCTTATTGGGGCCTACGTTGACTGAGCCTGGCGCTTGGCGGCCGGTCATCAGGTGGTGCAGAGCGCGGGCGCTGAATTGCAGCAGATCAAATTCGTACACTTCCTGATTGTTTCCGTTGGCGACCTGGCGGCCGATGTTCCAGTCCAGGGCAAAGACCTGCTGGCGAGGTTCGTTCCAATAGTAGTGGAGCACCTTGTGATCCAGGTAAACGATGCCGCGAGCGTGGGCTGCCTGGATGATCTGGCAGATTTGCACGGCTGCTTTGAGGGCCTGCTCCACCGGGAAGGTGCGCTGAAATTCACCGCGGGTGTAACCCGCATCACAGCGCAAGTAGAGGTTGTCCTCCCAGCGGCGGGGCAGGACGATAAAGGCCAGCCATTCTTCAGCCACCCGGGCATCCAGCTCGGATAAAAAGGTTTCGGTCTCACCCGGTTCATACAGATCCATGCGTCCCTGAAGTCGATACGCGGAGGCTTTGTCTTTCAGGGATACGGTCAGGGGGGCGATCTCTTCCGGCCAGGTCCCCTCACTGACCTGCATGAACCCCAGGGCTTTGAGGGGTGTGATCCCGGGAACGTCCTGCATAAGATCCAGGATGCGCACCTCATTTTTGAACAAAGGCAGCGCATATTTCAGTTTATCGGGCCGCATAACCTTGATGGCCGGGTCATCGCCATAATCACCAGCCAGCGGTGCGTATTTCAGGCGAAAAACGCGGGCGGAAGAGCCGGCGGCTTCCGGGACGGCAAAATCGCGCAGACCGGCCGAAAGCCAGGTATCCAGCGGTTCGGTGATGTTAATGGGTCGATCTGGTCCAAATTTTTTGGTTTGCATGGTGTAATCCAATTCTACAAATTATCTGTATTTTATGTACGGGTTGATTTTACCAGCCAGGCATAAAATGGGTGATCATCGGTCAGTGCATCGATCAGCGCCTGGCGGGCTGGAAGGGTTTGCGCCTGGGCTATGCGCTCAATAGCGGCTTGGTATTCCGGAAAGCGTCTCTCGCCTGGATCGGCAATTAGCACAGTCTCGAGGGCGGAGAGATGGTAGAGGATGTTTTCAATATTCTGATGCTGCATGGTCAGGCTGGATTGGTCATCCTCACCCAGCAGGGCAAAACCAAGCCTTGCTTGGTGGATGTGATGCGACATGCGTAAAAAACAGCTTGAAATCTGACGAACCACTTCTAATTGGGTTAAATACACCAAGCGTTCAACCGGGTCTGGTGAATTTTCCTGTGAAACACGCCAATCCAGGAAGGCTGACCGGGTTGAAACGATTTTGTCGCCCAGGACTTCTAGGAGATGGCTGTAGATACCGGCATGGTAGAGCTGCCCCCACAAATGCTTAAGCTCCTGGCAGGTTTGAGAAATTTCTCCCAACAGCTTAGAGCTGGTAGATGATGCTCCTCCTCCAAGTTCCGGGATGGATGTGAGCGATTGGATTGCGTCTAAAGCAGGAAGGATTACCTGGTGCCAATGGGTTGTGACCCGGCGTGCCTGGGCGGCAAGCGCCCATCCAGCCTGTTCAAAGGGGGTGACGCATTCGATGGCCGTCGCCAGGTCTCCCTCGGCGAGGTGTTCTCGCCAGGTGATGAGCGCTTGCAGGACACTGTATCCCTCGTTTAGCGCGGTAGATTCTGCGCGTTGGGCAGCATTTCCGATCTGTTCGAGGTTTGCATTTAGCGAGAAAATTTGTTTGAACCCATCCACCAGGGTTTGGCAGGCTGAAAGCATCCGGGGGGCGTGCTGGCGGATGTCACTCAGACCAGCCTCTACCTCGCGCCAGCCTTTGAGCTGCTGGGTGAATTCCTTCAGCAGGGCCTGGAGCGTGCCCTCTTCGACCTCTGGCAGCTGGAAATCAGCCGCATGAATGTCAGGATAAGACAACAACCAGGGGCAGAATGAGTTGATCACCTCCTGGTGGGCCGCGATGGCGGCGCCTTGCAGGATGGCGTTAAGAGCCTGAATCAGCCCCCCCAGCCAGGGCGTTGAGCCCAATGCGTGTTCAACATTGGGACGGGTTGCCAGCATGTTGGCCAGGAACTCCCGGGCGCTGACCTCAAAGCCGGGCCCGTCGTAAAGGGTTGTAAGCCATGTGCCTAATAGCTCGGTTTGGTGGGCTAAGGCGAGGACGCCCCGGCGGTCCGGGTCCCAGCTGATGATCCGGCGAAAAGCTTTCGGCAGCTCGTCCCAGCGGGCATTTTGCCAGGCTTTGATCAGCTCGCGGATGGGCTCTTCGCCCTGGGCATAACTCTGCCTGAGCTCAGATTTTATGTGTCCGGGCATGTTCAACCCGGACCGCATCAGATCCAGGAGGGCATCGTCAAAGGGGCTGCGGGTCAGATCTGCACCCACGCTGCGCCATTCACCGAGGATGGTATCTAATTTTGGGAGGAGAGCGTGCTGTCCCTGTTGTTCTGCCCAGTTGCGCAAGGCCTGGGCGGCTTGATATGGGGAGGGTATAGTTGACCCCAGCGCTTGCTGGCGCATGACCGGGATCAATGCTGGCCACCAGATCGACCCCTGGTTTTGGCTGGCGATGACGCAGGCGTGCCAAAGCGCGTCCTCCCAGGCGGCGTTCAATGTATGTTTAGCCAAATCGGGGAAGGCGGGGTGGGTGAGGATGTCTGTGTGACGGCAATATTCGCGCAGCAGGTGCCAGGGGAGGTCAAGCGAATCGTCGAAGATTTCCCAAACCAGGGCAGTGGCGCTGACCGCCGTTTGGATATCGCTGTGTGCCAGGGCTGTTTTGACCAGCGACTGGCAGTACTGGAGGATTTCATCCCGATACCATGGCGCGCCAATTTTCAGCAGGATGTGCTGGTAGTCGGCGATTTTGCGCAATCCTTCCAGGGAAGGCTCGCTGGTGAGCACAACCCGGATGAGGGACTGGTATTCCATCACCTGCAGGGCGATGACCTGCTGCTGGTAGGCAATGCGGCGGGCCAGGGTGGAGACACGGGAGGAATCGAGGGTTTTGCCCAGGAATTCATCCCAACCCAGGTCTACGAACAGGTCCGGTGCCGCGCTTTGCAGGAAGGCACCCAGGGAGTCGACCATTTGCTGATAGTCTTCCCAGCGGGGGCGTGTCCCCTGGCCACCGGGATCGAGGAAAAGGGCGTTTCCCCAGTCAATCACGCCCACCCTGCCGGTGGGGTTATGCCAGTAGATGTGTTCCAGCTTGACGTCATTCCACAGCACGCCGGCTTGATGGGCGCGGGAGAACATGTCGAACAAGGCATCCAGAACGGTCATGATCACCCGGCGTGGGAAGGGCTGGCCTGTTTGCCGGGCGGCGGCCAGCAGGACATTCAGGTTTTCGCCTGGCGCGGTTTCGCTGATAATAAAGTAATTGGCTGTGCCGTGTGTGAACTCAGGCGCCTGGTCTAACAGGCGGGGTGGATGGGCTTTGCCCGAGGGTAGCCCGTCCAGCAAGGCAAGGGCGCGGGCTTCTTGGGCGATTTGACCCGCCTGCCTTTGGATGGTTCCGCCAGTGGCAACCCTGGCAGGTTTCTTCATCACACCGGTCACCTGGGGCTGTTCAAACCGCGTGACGGCATACACCTCACCGGCATCCCCGCTGCCGATGGGGGTATCACTGATTTGCCACGTGTGGGCGAGGCCCTGAACGGTGCGTGCCAAAATACCTCCGAATTTGATTTAGCTAATGTTTTAAATTGTACCTATGATGGTTTTAAATCAAAAGGTTGTAAACCTGTGGGAAAAGCCGACGCGGCTAAGGTAGGTTTTAATTAGAATTTGTTATTAAATGCCCGAAACAATCGCTCCAAACCCGGTCAACAGCGCCAAAAGGGTTTTTTAGAGGTATCATCATTGCTGAATTTTGACTTAGAATGTAATAATTGTGCACAGAGTGATGATGTTACAGGGTTTGATGGATAGTTCAGACCGAGACCTGATCTGGCACATGATAACAAAGAAAAAAGGATCGAAACATCACTAACTATGAAGATTGAAGCGGTAATTTTTGATTTAGACGGCTTGATGATTGAGAGCGAACAGTTTAATTTCGACGTGATCAGACGCTTGCTGGAAAAATACGGCAAACAGGTCGACGAGGCCTGGTTTGAACCCACCATTGGCATGGATAACCTCGAAACTGCAGAGTTTCTAATCCGCGAGACCGGCCTGCACCTGACGCCTGAAGCTTTCATCCAGGAAAAGCATAAACTCATGATTGGTGTATTACCTGAGGTCACCAAGCCTAACCCCGGTTTGATGGACGTTTTAGGGGATTTGGTCGATGCACAGCTCAAGTTGGGGGTTGCCTCCAATAGCTTCAAGGTGTATGTGCGCACGGCTTTGGAAACGTTGGGGGTTTACGGCTCTTTTGGATGTGTGCTCTCAGCGGATGATGTCGAACACACCAAACCTGCGCCGGATATCTATTTATTGGCTGCAGAGCGGCTGGGTGTGCCGGCGGAGAAGTGCCTGGCGCTGGAGGATTCGCCGCTGGGGATGCAGGCGGCTTTAGCAGCAGGGATGGCCTGTGTGGCGATCCCCAACCCGCATCTCAAAGGGGAAGATTTTGGCGACGCAACATTTTTATTCCCTTCCCTGGTGGAATTCAGGCGGTCTATGCCCAGGATCTTGAACAATGGCAGACTGTAAGGTTGTTATGCCGCTAAAAGTAGGTTACATTCGCGCCCATGCGGGCTGATTCACCGGGCTTTGCCGGTTGGTTAAAGAGAAGAACATTGGGGTTTTGCGGATCGTGATTGCGCGGTTGATGTTGTTAATGTAAGAAAGGGGGAAAACGGTCAATTGGCTACCAGATGAAGAGCGAGTTATTACCCAAAATACTGCAAGGCTTTGCGCAGGCGCGTTTCTGCGTCGGCTTCTTGATCTTCCCTGGAAAGGGACTGTATGGCGGTTTGGGCTTCGACAATGGAATAGCCCAGTGCAGTCAGCGCTTCCATAACCTCGGCATCGATCTCGTCCATCCGGGAGATGGCTTCGAGGGGCTCTAAAGGTTGGATCTTGCCCTGCAGGTCAAGGATGATCTTTTGGGCAGTCTTTTTGCCGATGCCAGGCACGTTGGCGAAGATCTCCGGCTGGTCCGCGGTGATCGCGCGGCGGATGGTCTCCGGGGAGAGGGCGGAGAGCGCGGCCATGGCGATCTTCGGACCGATGCCGCCTACGCTGATCAGGTGGATGAACAGGTCGCGGGCTTCGAGGTGCTCGAACCCGTACAGCGTTAGTTGATCTTCGCGCACGACCAGGTAGGTGTGAAAGCTGCGCTTCATGCCTGGCTGGCAGGCTAAACAGGCTGCCTCGGTCAGGTGGACCAGCAGCCCCACGCCGCCCACATTGATGACGACCTGGCCATCCAAAACCTGGGTGATTTCTCCGCTAATATTTGCAATCATAGGGTAATTGTATCAAGTTTTCCGGGATTGATTGTAGATTTCGTAGAGCACAACTGCGGTGGCCACCGCCAGGTTGAGGGAATCCGCCCGTCCACGCATGGGGATGCACACAAGGGCATCGCAGGCGTTGACCATCTCCTCCGGGAGGCCATGGCGTTCGCTGCCCATCAACAGTGCCAGGGGGGGCTGGTAAGCCACAGCCTGGTAATCCGTTTGGGCGCTGTCGGAGGTGCCAACCAGGGTGATGTGATGCTCAACACGCCAGGCGTTGAAGGCTTCCCAATCTGCAGCGACCAGGTCCAGTGAGAAGAGCGAGCCCATACTGGCTTTGACGGCGGTGGGGTCATGGGGGTCGGTGGAGGGGCCCAGCAGGATGATGCCCTGGCAGCCGACGGCGTCTGCTGTGCGCATGATGGTGCCCAGGTTGCCGGGGTCGGCGATTTGATCCAGTACGAGCCAAAAACCTTCCGGGCTGATGGGCAGCGAGTTGAGTGAAGCCCACTTCTGCCGGACGAGGGCGCCAATCCCCTGGGGGCCTTGCTTATGGGCAATTTTTTGGTAGATTTCCCCGCTGACCGTGATCTGTTCCACATCCCGCACCGATGGGTGTGCCAAAAGCGACTGCCCGAACTCGCTGACCAGCAATTCGGGTGCGACGACCAGGGCTTCAATGGGGGCGCCGGTTTGGATGGCCTCTCCCACCGTGCGCAAGCCCTCGATGAAAAACAGCCCCGTGGCCTGGCGGGCTTTTTTCTCTTCAAGTTTACGGATTGCCTTGACTTTAGGGTTGGAAAAGCTGGTGATGATCATGGCTCTTGTGCGCGTTGGATGGCATCATTGTAGGTTTGATGGTGCAGGTGGCAGATGGCGACCGCCAGGGCGTCGGCGGCATCATCGGGCGTGGGCAATTCCTGCAGATGGAGGAGCGCCTGCACCATGAGTTGCACCTGTCGTTTATCGGCATTGCCATAACCGCAAACGGCTTGTTTGACCTCATTGGGGTTGTATTCAAAGACGGGCAGGGCCGCTTGTGCAAGGGTTAACAGGGTGACACCGCGGGCTTGCCCGACAGAAAGGGCCGTTTTGACGTTCTTTTGGAAATAGAGTTTTTCAACCGCGCTGGAGC
>DKFH01000061.1:9739-12941 GCA_002452315.1 Anaerolineaceae bacterium UBA6801
GCCTGGATCGCATCTTCGGTGATATCCAGGTTGGCGTAGATATTCTGTACGTCATCCAGCTCTTCGATATCTTCGATGGTTTTCATCACTTTGATGGTTTTTTCAGTATCCAGGGTGATTTCCTGTTTGGGCACATAACGGATGCCGGATTCTTCCGGGATCAAATTGGCTTTGTGTAAATGATCGGCGATGGTCTTGAAGGCGCTGGGCGCAGCGTAGATTTCGATGATGTCATTGTCCTGTTGGATGTCATCCGCGCCGGCTTCCACGGCGATTTCGAAGATGGTGTCAAAATCGTAGCGATCGCTGGGGAGGGCAAAATAAGTTAGCCGGTCAAACTGCCAGCTGACTGAGCCAGGGTCGCCCAGCCCGCCGCCGGCTTTGCTGAGGGTATGACGCAGTTCAGCTACTGTGCGGTTGCGGTTTTCGGTGACACACTCGATCATCAAAGCCACGCCATTCGGCGCATAGCCTTCGTAGAGGATCTCTTCGAAATTTACACCGTCTTTGTCATCACCCGTGCCGCGTTTGATGGCGCGCTCAATACTGTCTTTGGGCATGTTGGCTGCTTTGGCTTTGTCAATTGCCAACCCCAAGCGCACGTTCATGTTGGGATCGCCGCCGCCCTCCCGTGCTGCAATGACGATTTCGCGGGCTATGCGGGTGAAGATCTTGCCTTTTTTCGCGTCGGCAGCGCCCTTTTTACGTTTAATGGTTGCCCAATGTGAATGTCCTGACATAGAAACGATCTCCTTAAAAAACCCATAATTAATTACGGGGTTGTAACTACAAAAAGATTATACCATTTCCGCCATGAAATTGATGGTTTAAAGGATGGTGAACATGCAGGAAGAGTTTTCTCAAAGAAGTGTGACTTTGCTGGTCCAAACTGGTAAAATGACCGGCAAAGTCCTGCTGCAAGCGGATCAAAAGTATCTAAATGCACAGCGTCAAAGACAGCAGCTCAACGCCAGAAATAAATCTCTGATCCCGTTGCACGGAGCAAAAAATGGTGTGGTCCAAAAGTCCGCACCTTAAAATTGCTTTTGGAAAGCAGGTAAAATTGCAAAAAACCCCATGCCAACCCACTATCCAGGCTGGTTTGTCAGAGCCCTGCCTCTGGTTTTATTTGCCAGTCAAGGCTAAGCGGGCTTCCTCAGGTAATTCTTCAGGAATATATTCGACTTTCGCATTCTTGATCAGATCATCTTCAAATGCAAGCAAATACGCGGACTGCTTTTCCTGCCACAATAAATCACGCACCTGTTCTTGCGCTTGCTCTTCAGTCCATCGAACAGATTGCAGCACCAGGTAAATCACTGCTGTTCGATCATCCCTTTCATAGATCTCGATCGAATTTTTCGGGATATCCACAGCGCTTTGTGCGTAATCTAAAAGCTCTCCTATTTCTTGATAGAAAAACTCTTTGTGCAGAAAATCACCAGGCTGTGGATTGGTTTGCTTTTGTACATAGGAAGTGAACGTTTCTTCAAAAGCGCTGACAGATTGATAGGACTTGAGTTCTTCCAGCTCTTTGAACACCGTCTGGGCTTCTTCGGCATCAGAAAACTCCATTGGTATCAATACGAGCTGGTTGAGCACAGGGTTGTTCACCAGTTCAAGACGTATTTCTTCCTCGGTTGGCTGCGGCGCCTCAAGGAATACCTGTTCAGTCAATTTTTGAACTGCCAGACTTTCCTGATAGAGTGTAATGATCTTTTTCTCCAATTGCGCCTTCGAACCGGAGAAAGACTCCTCCTGTTTCTTCAACATTGCCGAGATTTCCGGAGATTGTGAAGCGTAAGTTTGCATTTGTTCCCAATATGCCTCTGCTTCCTCTTTGCTCACCTGAATACCTCGATTTTTAGCCTCGTGAGCCAATACTTTATCCCGGATCAAGAATTGCATTGCCTCTTGATAGGCTTGCGGGTCAGATAGCAAGGGCTGGTTGGTCAGCACTATGGATTTCATTGTTTCCAGTGAGTTCAAATCTACTGGTTCGCCGTTTACCCACGCAATAACGACATCTCCCTTGGGAAAAACACGCTTGAGGATCCCATCCAGCGGGGTCTCTCCTCTAACATTGCCAATAAATACGAACAGAAGTAAGCCAATGATAAAAATGCTAAGGATCCCTTTTTTGTTACTAAACTTGGATAGAAACTTTTTCATCGTCTAACACCATTCTTTATTGTCCTAAATTTTTAAAGTCCATTTTATGATCTAAAACCCTGTTAAAATCCATCAGTTAGCGTATGTTCTATAGATGTTGGGATGCATCGGATAGTAAAATATGAAGCCGTTCTGAACCTGCCGGTACAGCCCGTCCCGTTGCAGTTAAGATAGTAGCCATTTCCGCTTGTTGTGTGGCATCAGCAAGGTCTTTTTCGTTTAGTTGGTCTATTTTCAGGTGAGACATTAATATCATACAAAAAAAAATAAAAAAGTCAAGCGGGAGAGTGTGCGGTGTGTTGAATAAACAAATAATTTTCTAATTTATCTTAAGACAGCCTGCGTTCTAACCTGTCCAGCCGATATCTCAATTTTTCCTGCCATTGATAATGCTCATAGGCTGGCAGGTGTTGTTCCTGGAGGATCTTTATCCCCTTTAAAGTCCATTCTTTAGCAGTTACAAGGTTTTTTGCACGATGTTCGAAGTATTTTGCTAATTCCTCGATGGCATAAAGGGCATTATTTTTTGCTGCTAACTCCCATAATGAAATGGCTTTTTCCCAGGCATCCTGGCGTTTGAGAAGGAAGGAATATCGCTCAATGGTATCCCAATATAGATCCTCGGGCATATCTGAAGTCAATGCTTTCTGATAGAGTTTTTGCGCCTGGGCGATATCTCCCATGGCTTCAAAAAACCAGGCCAGGGCGACGACATCCTCAGGGTGGAGGATGGCGTTCGCGTAGGGTTCATGCAGCAAATAAGCCATGTGGCTGAAGAGCCCGGCCAGGCTGAGAATATCGATGGCGTTATGATAGAAGACTCCGCCGAGGGGTCGGGCATCCTGGGTGCGCAGGTATTCAAAATACAGCTCGGGGATCATATAGCCTGGCACCTCCTGCTCACCACGTCTGACACCTAAAATGTGGCTTTCGACATTGGCCAGGGTCCGGCTTTCCAACCGGATGCGCCACAGCCGGCGGGCGAGGGGCAGAAGGTCGAAGTGGTCCACCGCTTCAAAGGGGCTGGAGA
>DKFH01000061.1:12973-24057 GCA_002452315.1 Anaerolineaceae bacterium UBA6801
CCATCCACAAACTCAGATAATGCCGCCAAAAGGGCTGCTTCCTCGCCAGGATGACGCATAAAGAATTGGGCCAGATAAAACCCTTCATCCGTAAAGCGGCCAACACCGATCTCGAAGGCGTAGGTGCCGGTCCCCCCGGCAAGTCCGGAGGTTTCGGTGTCCAGGAAGATGAAATTGCCCAGGTCAGCCTGGGTTAAGGAGTCTGCTTTGGCCCACTGGCACAGTGTTTGGATCGGATCGCGCGGCCAAATCGGCCTGGAACCGTGCAGGTGGTCTTTGGGGTAGTGTTCCTCATGACAAAAGACCTCCCCATCGATCACCTCCCAAAATCGGCCCGGGACCACCGCTTCGATGGGATATTTCACCTGGCGGGGATGGGCGGGGCGCCTGTCTTTGCCCCATTCGACACCCAGGGCTTTAAGTTGCTTGGAAAGGGATTCCCAATCAGTCATGGCTAGTCAACGCCTTAAAGATTGCCAGGGCTTCGGCTTTGCCGCCCGAGCCCTCTTCCCCGATCGGGCCGACGCAGGATGGGCAGCCATCGGCGCATTCGCACTGGGCGACGGTTTCGTAGCCGCCCATGAGGAGGTCCTGATGTCTTTCGTATAGGTTTTCAGATAAACCCAATCCGCCGGGGATGGTGTCGAACAGCACGAGGGTGGGCTGGCCATCGCCCAGGGTGGTGTTGGGGTCGTAGTGCACACCGATATCCTCGCCATCGCACATCAACAGCAGGGGGGCGAGGTTGTGCAGCAGGTAGCTGACGCCGCTCATGCCGCTGCGTATCCGGACGCGGGTTTCAGCCTGGCGATGACAGCTGGGGCAGAGGGTGATCAGGTTTTGGGGTTGATGGGCTATCTCCCGGCTGGTGAAGCTCTTGAAGGGTTGGATGTGATGCACGTGCAGCGGTTGCGCAGCACCTGGCGTGCCGCACACCTGGCAGCGCTGGCCATCACGGTTGAGGACATGCTGGCGCAAGGACTCCCATTCGGAGCCGTAGTCCATGTGCGGTTCATCCCATAACATGTCCTGTTTGAGCTGTGTGACGGTTGGCTCATCCAGGGAGATCCAGTAGCCCACGGTGTTGAGGAAGGTTGGGGGCAGGTTGACCTCACCGCTGCCTAAAACCTCATGGGTGAACCAGCGGATCTTGCGGTAGCTGGTCACCTGGGTGGTCACCAGGATCTCGCCGAGGGATTTGACGGCCGCCGTCACCGGGGACTGTTTGATCAGTGCTTGGGCTTCAACCTGTTGCTTTTTGTTGGCCTGGGTGTAGTAATCTACGGCTGCTTCACGAAGATAGGCTACCCCCGCCTCCAGGTCGAGGTCTTCGACCAGGTAGGAGGTACCCTCATGGAGGTAGATTGCTGCGGGGTGCACCATCCAGTAGGCGCTGGCCAGGTCAACCTGGCCGATGGTTTGACCCGGATGCGGTTCATTGAGGACGAGGGAGATGTTGTCGGGGGTGGCGTTTCTGAGGGAGATGCCGGCGGCGGGATACTGATCCGCCATCCAGAAAAAGCGCTCGCCCTGCTGGTGTAATTCACCGTTTTGGGCCAGCAAGGTCAGAAACGCGTGCAGCCTGTCAGCGGGGATGGCGCCAAACCCTTCGCTTGAGGTAAAGGGCAGCTCGAAAGCAGCGCAGCGGATATGCCCCAGAAGGATCAGGAGGTTGTTGGGCTGAATCAGCGCTTGTTCTGGTGATCTTTCGAAAATGTATTCCGGGTGCCGGGCCAGGTATTGGTCCATGGCGTTCGCGGCGGTGACCAGAACGGCCAGGGAAGCACCCAGTTTCCTGCCCGCCCGGCCAGCCTGCTGCAGTGTGGCGGCGATGCTGCCCGGGTATCCGATCAGGACGGCCGCATCCATCCCGCCGATATCGATGCCCAGTTCGAGGGCACTGGTGGCGACCACACCCCTGACCTCGCCGCTGCGCAGGCCCGCTTCGATGGCGCGGCGCTCTCTCGGCAGGTATCCGCTGCGGTATCCGCGCACATGGTCCGGGTGTATACCCGGGTTACGCTGCCGGAGGTAGGTGAGGACCAGTTCAATCCCCCGCCGGGTGCGGCCGAAGACGATGGTTTGAACACCATCTGCGATCAATTCTCCAGCCAGGGCTGTACCTTCCATTAATGCGCTTTGGCGGATCCCCAATTTTTGATCGATGAAGGGCGGGTTGTAAATCAGGAAATGGCGTTCGCCGTGGGGGGAACCATCGCGGTCAATGACGGTGACCGGTTTTTCAATTAATCGTTCTGCCAGGGTTTTTGGGTTGGCGATGGTGGCCGAGGTAAGGATGAATTGGGGCTGGCTGCCATAAAACTGGCAGACGCGTTTGAGGCGCCGAATAACGTTTGCCACATGCGAGCCAAACACGCCCCGATAGGTGTGCATTTCGTCGATGACCACGAAGGCCAAGTCGCTGAAGAAAGGCTTCCAGGCGGTGTGATGGGGCAGGATGCCCGTGTGGAGCATATCAGGGTTGGTGAGCAGAATGGTTGATTCGCGGCGCAGGGTGGCGCGGGTATGCTGGGCGGTATCACCGTCGTAGATGTTTGCCCGGTTGAGGTCTGCACTGCCCAGCAGGTTGAGAATCTCCCTCAGGTTGGATAATTGATCCTGTGCAAGGGCTTTGGTGGGGAATAGATACAGCGCTCTGACAGTGGGGGCTTTGATCAGCTTGTTGATGACAGGCAGGTTGTAGCACAAGGTCTTGCCGCTGGCCGTACCGGATACCACGGCAATATTCTCACCGTGTTCTGCTAATTCAAAGGCTAAGGCCTGGTGATGATAGAGCGAAGCAATGCCCTGCCCGCGCAGGGCTGAGGTCAATCGGGGAGAAAGCTGCGGGGGGAAGGGCTGCTCGTCCGCAGGTTTAGCGGCCAACACACGCCACTCAACGACATTTTCGCCCACATTGGGCAGGGTCCGCCAGCGGTTAAGAATTTGTTTGATCTTGGCGCTCATTGGATTCTTCGAATCTTTGTTTTATTTATCATAATCGGGTTGGGTGATGGGCGCAATAGGTGGATTAATAAATTAAGGAGATATTATGCATGGCGGACTAATCAGGTTATACTTGTACCATCGTCATCAATGATCAAGGGAGTGTTTTTATGCCAACAGGACATAACCGGTCTCGCTGGATCGTTGTTGTGATCGTGTTCTTGTTCTTGCTCTTCAACCAATTGATGGGTTTCTTTGTTGAGCCGATCACCAATCTGGTCAGTAAGACCTCAACCCTTGTCGATCGTTGGATTACCCCAATTTTACCCGTCGATATGATCTTCATGCTGATTTTCTTTCTGGTATGGGGTGTCTCGTTTGACCGCCATTCACGAAAGCGATTACTGGCCCTGGCTGGTTTTTTGTGGGGAGCAACGGCCTGGTTGATGGGCATCTCACCGACTTTTGCAACCTTTCAGATTTCAACAGCCGCTTTCGGCATCTCGCGGGCCAGCTATTCTGGGATTTTTGCGATGGTAAGCGATTTATTCAAGCCCACCAACCGCGGCAAGGTTCTCTCCCTGTTGTTGCTAACCCAGCCGTTTGCCATTGTCTTGGGTGCAATTTATGAAAATATCATCCGATTGGAGGAAACCTGGCGGTGGGTATTGATCTTTTTTGGTGCCATCGGGCTTTTAATCACCCTGTCAATCCATCAAACGATCGAGGAACCCAAACGCGGTGGTAAAGAGCCGGCACTGACCATTTTCCCCCTCAGGGGGACATACATCCTGGATTGGGATGTCCTTAAGCAGAGCTTGTTTAAGAAAAGCTTGATCTTGATCTATTTGCTGATTTTTCTCGGCACAGTTCCGGTGGTTGTTTTGCTGACTGGTAATCAAGTTTACTTGAGTAAAGTATTTGGTATGGCAGAAGTAGATATCTACCTGTTGTTATTACCCGCCATGATCGGGGTCGTGCTTGGCTACCCGGTTGGGGGCGTTTTAGGGGACTCGCTGTTCGTTTTTAAAAAGTATGGGCGACTGCTGCCATGTTTGTTGGGATTTCTTGTGCCCCCCATTTTTCTTTTTCTTGCATTTAGAATACAAGACATTCAGGGGCATGTTTACATGATTTACCTGTTAATCACGTGTTTCTTCATGGCTTTCAGTTTGCCCAATTTGTTTGCATCGATTATGGATGTGACCTTGCCCGAGGTAAGGGCTTCAGCAGGTGCGGTGGGATTATTGTTTCAAACCATCAGCATCATGATCACACCGGTCTTCTTTTCCATTGGACAGAATTTTTTCCCGATTGGCGATTTGATTTTGGGTATCTGTATTGGCGGTTGGGTCGTTTGTTTGGGGATATCGATATTATTATTGTTCTGGATTCTCAAGGATATTGAAGAACTTCGCCGGCATATGGCGCATCGCAGCTATTTGGAGGCCAGGCTCTCAAGAATGGAAGGATGATTAAGAAATCATGCTTTTTTCTGAGCTCTTTTAACCATCCAATCTAAGATTGGATACTGTAAATTTCCCAGTAAATTGACTAATCTGTAAAATAATTTTCCTTCAAGGCCGGGCAGAATCACAAATTTGCCCTGTTCTATTCCTTTGAGTGTTGATTCTGCGACCTGATCTGCCGTCAACACGCCGGATTGACTGGCAATGGCTTTGGTCTCAAGCGGTTTCAGTGGTTCTTCGAATTCGAGCTGCGGCGTTTGGGTATCTGGTGGGTAGACTATGGCGACATGAATTCCGTATTGTTTCAATTCTGCCCGCATGGCTTCGCTCAAGGCACGTACGGCAAATTTTGAAGCGCTATAGCCCGAATAGCCATAAATGGAGACAAATCCTGCCTGTGAAGAAATGTTGACGATGGTTCCCGACCTGTGTGCGATCATATCGGGCAGGAGGCATTTTGAGACATGCAAAGTCCCAAAATAATTGACGTCCATCAACCAATGAAAGATATCGATATCCAATTCTTTAAAATAGCCGGGGTATGTGACGCCAGCAGAATTGATCACCAAATCCGGTGATCCGTACCGATCCGTCCAGCGGGTGAGGATGCGNNGGGTAATCGGTAACGTCTGCTGAGATAAGATGAACCTGTTGGTCATCCCGGATAAAAAGACTGGTGAGTTCATTTCTGGCGTCCTTCAGGTGCTTTCTTCTGCGGGCAAGCAAGAATACATCACTACCTTGTAAGACAAGCGCCTTGGCCAGGGCAAACCCGATGCCGCTGGAGCCGCCGGTAATGAGGGCTAATTTTGTGTTTTTCATCGTTAATGGGATCCACATGTGCTGCACGCACCGCTTGAACATGAGCTGCAGCTGCTGCCACCAGCGATCACCCGCCCGCTGCTAGATGCATTGAACAGGGAAATGCCGCGTTTGACGTTGACACCCTGGCAGTGTTCACAGGTCAGGGGTGAATCGGCATCTTTCATGTTGCGAATGAGTTCAAAATGAGCCTGGCAATCCTGGCAGGTGTACTCGTAAATGGGCATGCTTTCCAAGTTCCTTGTGATGATTGGTGTTCAGATAAGATTTTATCGCAGACCGTTGACTTGGTCAATTTAAGATTGGCGAATTTGTTAACTTTTTTCACCTTCCAGTCAAATGAAACCTAACCAGCGTGGCATCAACAACCCAGGTTTACGCCTGCAGGATGGGTTTATCTTCATCATTTGCTTTCTCGGGGGGTGTGGATGGAGGGTCGATATCCAGGCTGATCTGATCCTCAAGGCTGGCGAGGTTCGTTTTTGTGTCAGATTGGGTACGAGCGAGGACTTCGTTGATCTCCTGGGTGGAGAGGTCGAGTTCCGAAATCAATTGCTGAAGCTCAGCATCATCCATAATTCTTTTAGGAAGATCGCGGATCTCGTTGGATGTATTGAGGATTTCGCGCCATAAGGGCGATTTAGCCATCTTCCGGATCCATGCACCGACATCCCTGGCCGCTTTAACCGCTTTTTGGGGGCCCAGGACAAGGAATACCAGGATCAGGATAAACAGGAGCTCCAGTACGCCCACATTGAAGATTTGCATCGATTATCTGGAGGGGGTTGGTAGTTAATCTTCTTTGCTGTCTAGTATTTCCGGGCTCTGATCTTCGTCTTTTTCGCCGGAAAGGCCCTCTTTAAAGGCGCGAATGCCTTTACCGAGCTCGCCGCCCAATTGTGCGATGCGACCCACGCCAAATACCAGCAAGACAATCACCAGAACTATGAGGACCTCTGGTAAACCAATTGTTTTAAACATTGTTTCTCCTTATTGACCGTACGTTCTTATTTTTCTCTGCGCGCAAAAGCCGCCAGCAGTATACCCAAAAAATATAAAAACAATAATGGCACCATCAACAGGGCCATATTGATGGGATCGGGCGTTGGTGTGGCAACGGCGGCGATGATGGCAATGATCACAACGGCATAGCGCCATGATTTTAACAGCCCCTTGGCACTCACCAGGCCTAATTTTGCCATCACAAACATGATCAGGGGTGTTTCAAAACTCAATCCGATCCAAAAGATCAGGCTGGTGATAAATTTGATGTAATCGTTCCATTTTGGCAGTACCATCGGGCCAGGGAATTCCGTCAGGAAGGGGATGGCCGTAGGCAGCATGACGAGGTAGGCAAAAAACGCCCCAACGATAAACAACACCGAGGCAAAGGGGACGGCCAGCAACACCCAGCGACGTTCTTTCGGGGTTAATCCCGGGCTGATGAATAGATAGAACTGGAGGAGGATGAAGGGCAGGGCCAGAATGAATCCGCCCAGCAAGACAACTTTGAAATACGCGCTGAAATTTTCTGTGACCTGGATGGAGAGCAGCTGATCAAACCCGCCGATGGGCCTGGCGAGCAGTTCCAGCAGGAATTCAGCAAAGATGATCGCGATGANNACCACAATCGCGATCAAAGAATGCATCAATCGCTTACGCAGCTCATCCAGATGCATCCAGATGCTCAATTCGACCGGTTTTTCCGCCATAGGATCCCTGACACCTGATTTTTTCTCACCAAGGCTGCTTTTCGCATCCTTTTCTTGGTTAATCAGTATAGCACGTGAGGGGTTGTTTAACAAAATAGCCATATTGTATACTAGAGCAATTGCAAAGTGTAATTAATCTTTGAAAGATCGTAATTCGTGAGTTTTACGACCCCATCCCCTGGCATTCCGCTCATCGAGGGGGAACTCGCTTCTCGTAAAGCGAGCATTCACCTGATGCGCCTTGATGGTGCTTCAGGCTCAGGGCGCCCGGAGGGCGGGAAGGGGTGTATTCATTGTAAAAATAGTGGATTTTAGAAAATGAATGAGTTTGCGTTTGCTGTGTATGTATACTGAGCTTAAGTTGATTGGCTGTATAATCACCGTATGGTGCGAAAGATTCTGCATATTGACCTGGATGCCTTCTTCTGTGCGGTGGAAGAACTGCATGACCCCAGCCTGAAGGGTAAACCCTTTGCGGTAGGGGGCAAGGTCGATCAGCGCGGGGTGGTGGCCTCCTGCTCGTATGCGGCCCGGCAATTCGGTGTCCGCTCGGCCATGCCGATGAGCCGTGCCCTGCGCCTGTGCCCCGATCTGATCGTGATCTCCTCGCGGCATGGCGATTACAGCGCGGTTTCCAAACAGGTGATGGCCTTACTCGACATTTCACCCTTTATTGAGCGCATTTCGATTGATGAGGCCTTTGTCGAGGTGACGGACCTCCCGGACCCTGTCGAATCGATTGCCAGAACCCTGCAGAACAAGATCAACACAGCGCTTAATTTGCCCGTCTCGATCGGTGCTGCAACCAACAAACTGGTGGCGAAAATTGCCAACGATTGGGGCAAGCAGCAAAAATCAGGTGCTGAACCGCCCAACGCCATCACGGTCATCCCCCCGGGCGAGGAAGCCGCTTTCCTGGCGCCCTTACCCGTGCAGTCCCTGTGGGGGATTGGCCCAAAAACCGCCGCAAAACTGGGAGCACTTGGCATTAACACCATCGGCGCGCTGGCACAAACGCCGAAGGAAACGCTGGAGATGCTGTTTGGCCGCTTTGGGCCGGATTTGCGCGAGCGTGCCCTGGGGATTGATGATCGGCCGGTGGGGTCTGAGCGTGGGGTCAAGTCGGTCAGCAATGAGATCACCTTCGCACAGGATCTGACGGATGAAAAACTGATCCTCTCTCATTTACGCAGGCTCTCAGACCAGGTCGGGCGGCGGCTGCGTAAGGCTGCTTTGGCCGGCGCAACCGTTCAAATTAAACTGCGCTGGGCTGACTTCACGACCATTACCCGGCAGAAGACCTTGCCTTCACCGACCAACCTTGACAAAGAAATTTTTGAGACCGCCGCCGAGTTGTTCAGGGAAAATTGGCCCAGGGGGAAACCGGTCCGGCTGATTGGGGTTGGGGTGAGCAACCTCAGCCCGCCCATCCGCCAGTTGAGCCTGTGGGATGATGACCATCAGCGGGAGGGGAACTTGCTCTCAGCCATTGATGCGCTGCGTGAGCGCTATGGCCGGGAAATCATCCAACGCGGCCACCGGATGAATGAGGACGATCGAGAAGATGAGCTGGCTGACGGGGAATAGTTTTTAGGGCGCAGGGCAATCGCAAAGTGGGAGAAATGTCTGCAATCTCGTTGTTATTGAATTAACAGACCCCATCCCCGGCCCTTCCCCTCTGGAGGGGAAGGGTGTCCGGAGGGCGGGAAGGGGTGTTTACAATGTGAAGATCGTTGAGACAATAAGGAGAGTGTTGAAAATGGGAATTTCCTCTAAACAAATTTGATCGTAGGGGCGGACCTCNNGTGTCCGCCCAGGGCAACCACGGAGGGTTGCCCCTACGTATTAATATAAAATAGATAATAATAGTAGTTAATAGAATTAATTATGGATTTTGACAAATGATGAGCAATCATTGTTCGTTTTTCAACACCCTCAATAAGAATGCTTGACTTTGCGATTGCACTGTTTTAGCGTGGTGTTTTCTTGATTTGCATGATGGTTTAGAATAGAATCTTGACAGCCGCCTTAGACAGAGGAAATTCAATGAAGCACAAACAGCTTTACCTTTCAATCCTCAGCCTGCTGGTTTATTTATTGGGTCTTGCAACTAGTTTGACGTTGAACACCTTTGTTTTGTGGGCTAATCTTGAGGGGCAATCGTTCTGGGGGTATCCAGAAGCGCTGGCCTTCGATTCCAGTTTAACGACAGAAGCCCGCCTTTCCAGTTTGCGCTGCCCGGTCATCCTGGCACCCGGGGAGGCCGGGACGGTTGAGGTGACAGTGCGCAACCCGAATGATTACCCGATTGAAGCCTGGGTCAGCGCGCATCTCAGCAAACCAGGTGAGGTTGAGAACATGATTCGGGATCTGCAGGGCGTCTCGCTGAGCCCGGGTGAAAGCTCTCAATTAAGTTGGGCGGTCTCAGAGGACAATGTGATTCGGAACCGCATGATCATCGCGCGGGTTTTTCTTAGGCTGACAGACCAGCACCCGCCGGCGCGCACAAAACATTGCGGGATCCTGTTTGTGGACCTGGGCGGGCTTTCCAGCCGGGCAATCACCCTGCTCGCCCTGGTGGGCGGACATGTGTTACAAGCCGGGGGCATCTTGTTGTGGCAGCACACACGGCGGGCGCTGGGCAATAAGACACATTTAACCCGGAACGTACTCATTACTGTCACTGTGTTGTCGCTGGTGATGACCTACGGGAGCGTTATCCATGGCTGGGTGCTTTCCTTAATTGCCCTGCTCTTAGGCCTGTTGATTGTGTTCACAACGGTCGGATATCGGTTGGGGATCACTAATAATTCAGCCTATTAACACCAAACCTTTAGACATGCAGACTGAACCCCGCCCTGGAATTCGGGCGAGGTTATCTCCTAAGGTGTTTGATTGAGACGATTGGGATAGATATGGGGGGCTGATTGATAGCCTGCGCTTATTGACTGGGGGTTAATTCCCGGTACACGTTTAGGATTTGCGCAGTAATCGTTTCCCAGCTAAAGCTGAGCGCATATTCAGCCGCCTGGGCGCTCATCATCCCTCGTAACTCTGTTTTGACAAATATTAAACGTAATTTTTCAGCTAAGGCATACGGGTCTTGCGCCGGGACAAAATAGCCGGTTTCTCCGTCTTTGATCAGGTGGGCCAGGCCGCCGACCCGTGAGGCAATGACCGGTGTGCCGCAGGCCATGGCCTCCAGGGCAACCATGCCAAAGCTCTCATAGTGAGAGGGCATCACGACCACTTCAGCAGCGGCATAATAGTAGGGCAGGGTGGCTTGCCCGCGCTTACCCAGGAACACGACCATTTCTTCCAAGCCCAAATCTTTGCACAGGGTCTGGATGCGGGCCATTTCAGCCGACATTTGGTCCGGGTCTTCTTCGGGGTCACCGCCGATGATAGCCAGGTAGTTCGGGCAGCGAAAGGACTTACAGGTCTGCTTGACGATGGCCATCGCTCTGACCAGGGTGTCCAGCCCTTTGAGCGGTTCAATCCGCCCGACAAACAGCGCCATGCGGTCATTTACCGTGATGCCGATGGCTTCTTTGGCTTCATCCTGGGGAATGGGATAAAAGTGGCCCGTGTCCACACCCGGGGGGATGATGGTGATCTTGTGCGGATCGACGCCGTAGAGGTTGGAGAGCTGCTCATACTCAGCCTCTGTCGCGGCAATGATCCGGTCGGCCGCGGCCATGACCTCTTGCTCGCCATTGATGCGGTAATCGCCTTCGTGTTCCTCTGAGGTTTGGGCTATTTTCTGTTTCATCAGCCCTAATGTATGGAACATTTGCAACAAGGGAACGCCCCATTGGGCTTTCAGAGCAACCCCGGCATGACCTGACATCCAATAATGGGCGTGGATCAGATCGTAGGTGATGCCTTTTTTGCGGGCAAACGCCATGATCCGCTCTGCAAAGGTATCCGTATATTCCCAGATCTGTTCTTTTGGCAAATAGAACTCTGGCCCGGCCGGGATGTGGACAACACGATTGAAGTAACCCAGATCATGCGAAACCGAGGGCACGTGCTCGTCCTGGGAGCGGGTGAACACATCGACATGCACGCCCTGGCGGCCTAAAAAGCGGGTTAACTCGCGCACATACACATTCATCCCGCCGGTGTTTTTACC
>DKFH01000082.1 GCA_002452315.1 Anaerolineaceae bacterium UBA6801
AAGTTGGCCTGGAGGGGCTTGCCGCCAAAATCGGGACATCCAATCGAGAGGCGGGTGCCCAGTTCGGTGTTGACCATTGAGATGGGCATAGCGGGGTCGTCATAGGTCACATCGCCATCGACCTCCGGGGGCAGGTGGCATCCTGCGCCAAAAGGCTTTAGGAGCGTTTTTTCGATGAAGGCCTTTGTCTTGAAATCCAAGAAATAGATAAATGGCAATCCCATGTAGTCGATATTGGAGAGCGTGACGGAAAACAGGTGGGTTGAGCTGACAATGGCCCAGTAGTTCCAGCGCTTTTTGCGTGGCCAGTGACCGTGCAGGTTGCAAGTATGCAGGGGCTGGCGGCTCCAGCCCACGGCTGGGGGGTTGAGGTTCCCGCGTGGGTCACACAGGTTGACCGGTTGGGTCAGCTCAGGTTCATTGTATACAGTTGGCATGATATTCTCCTATTCGCATGTGTCATTCGCCCCTGGACCCCAGGCGCGGTTGCTGACGGTATCAAAGGGTTCAAGGTGAAAATTGAGCAACGCTTCAGCTTCAGCAAGCAGCTCATCGAAGGCCTGTTCCAGGGGAGCGTTGGTCCCACGCATCTGGAAAACCACATCCGCTGCCCACTGGATGTAGTCCTGGCGCCTGGAAAGCGACCAATCAGCAGGCGGCGTGCGGAGGATATCCGTGCAATTGGCGATCTTGTCGGCCAGTTTGATGATCCTGGCCGGGTAGGAAAGCCGGGGGGCGTGGATCACCTGCAGCTGTTTGCGGCACATCTTAGCAAGGGATTTGTCATCTGAGACCTCCAGCACCATCGCCAGGACGTCCATACCGAAACGGTCGCCGATCTCCTCCGGTTGGGCATCTGTGTCTTCGATGGTGTCGTGCAGGGTAGCTGCGATGAGGATGTCCTGGTCCTCGATTTCCCCGATGGTGTAGATCAGCCTGGCGACGGTGAGGGGGTGGGTGACATAGGGCGAGGCCTGAAGGTCTTTGCGGACCTGTCCCTGGTGTTTTTGCGCGGCAAAAATGGCCGCGGCGAGGATTGTGTCAAGGTTGAGAGGTTGGCTGTTCATTGTATCGCGGTTGTGTTTGTAAAATAAAAAGGTGCAGAATGTTCTGCACCTGTTTGGTTTTGGGATGGGTCAATCTCGCAAGCGGACTTCGATGATGGCGCCATTGGCCACTTTGCGCATTTCAAATTCGCGGCTATGGCCTTTAACCAGCTGACTGAGCTGCCGATGCCCAAAGCTGCGCGGGTCAAAGCCAGGGTCGATCCGGCGCAGCGCCGTACCAACCTCAGAAAGGCGGGTCCAACCATCGTCGTCCGGGCCGACCATGTCCATGGCCTGGCTGACCAGGTCGATCAGTTCACTCTCTTGATCAGTGAGATTACTCGTCTTTTTACGTCCATTCCCCCCGCCATTGCCCCGGCTCTTGCGTTTGAGGTTTTCGGTGTAGATGAACACATTGCAGGCGCTCACAAAGGCGCGTGGGGTTTTCTTCTCACCGATGCCGACCACCAGTAACCCACTCTCACGGATGCGGGTGGCCAGGCGGGTGTAATCACTATCGCTGGAGACCAGGCAAAAGCCGTCCACGTGGTTGGAGTGTAAGATGTCCATGGCGTCAATGATCATGGCGCTGTCGGTGGCATTTTTGCCGACGCTGTAGCGGAATTGCTGGATGGGCTGGAAGGCGTGGATGTTCAAAATATCCTTCCAGGAGTTCATGTTGGGGGTGGTCCAGTCGCCATAAACCCGGCGGATGGTGGCGTTGCCAAATTTCCCTGCTTCGACCAGGATCTGTTCGATCAGCGAAGCCTGCGCGTTATCGCCATCAATCAGAATGGCGACTCGGCGATCAATATCTTCAATTTTTTCTTGTTGTGGTTGGTTCATTCTTGCCATGCCTAAATTATACCTGAACTTTGCACATCAGGTAATCATGAGAATGGATATAATTTTGTTAAACTTACAATGAAAAATCAACTGGCAAGGTGGTGGGAAATTATTTGCGTGGGGCAAAAAAGGGCTGACCATTTGGAAGTTAAAACTCACCCGAGTCAAGGCCCATGTTCGGTCTGTTGGGGTTGGTTTTGGAAAATTGCCGGGTTCGATCAACCCTATGAACCAATTCATCCGTTTTTGCAATGAATGGAAAGAAAGCACAGAGGTCATAGAGAATAAAAATTCCGGTTTTGGTGTGGCGTAAAAAACGTCGGTACCAGTATTATCTAATTGTCTGGCGGTCATGACCGCCAGAAGTGATCCTTGGCGTAGTATTTTTGGTGATATTCCTCCGCTTTGTAAAATTCATCAGCGGGGATGATCTGGGTGACGATGGGATAGCGGTACTTGCCAGAGGCATCCAGCTCGGCTTTGACTTGCTCGGCGGTTTCGCGCTGTGCTTGGTCATGGTAAAAGATGACCGAGCGATATTGCGAGCCGACATCCGGCCCTTGGCGGTTGGGCGTGGTGGGGTCGTGCAGGTCGAAGAAGGCCCGTACCAAGTCTGCATACGCGATTTGATCAGGATCGTAGATCACCCTGACGGCCTCAGCGTGGCCGGTTTTGTCGGAGCAGACCATGCGGTAGGTGGGGTTCTCCACCTCGCCGCCTGTATAGCCAACAACGGTGTCAATCACGCCGGGGAGTTTATTGAAATTGGCTTCCACACCCCAAAAGCATCCTGCAGCAAAGGTGGCTGTTTTATGGTTCATTTTTCTACCTCCTGGTTGGTATCAGGTTTGAATTCTAACGAAACGGAGTTGATGCAATAGCGCAACCCGGTTGGCTTGGGCCCGTCGTTGAAGACATGACCGAGGTGTGCATCACAGCGGGCGCAGGCGATCTCTGTGCGGTGCATACCGTAGCTGCGGTCATCGTGGTAGGCAATGTGGGATTCATTGACCGGGGCGAAAAAGCTGGGCCACCCGGTGCCGGAGATGAACTTGGCATCAGATGAAAACAACGGCAGGTCACAGCAGACGCAGGTGTAGGTCCCGGGTTGTTTGTGGTCATAAAACATGCCGCAGAAGGGCGGTTCGGTCCCTTTTCGGCGGGTGACTTCGTATTGTTCCTGGGTGAGCTGTGCTCGCCATTCTGCATCGGTTTTGACAATTTTTTCAATCATAGGTCGCTCCTGAACTTCGATGATACTTAAGTTTACCATAATTATGATAAAAAACATGTAATTTGTCTAAAAAATGTATAAGGAGATAAAAGCTATGGAAAATTCTCTAAACTGGATTAACATTTATGAGTACCCAATGTCTATCGGTTTTATTGGCGCATGCCGATGTCGTTAACCCTTAGGATAATTCAAGATGAATCAATTGCAATGTCCTGCCCTTTGCGCCGCGGAGATAGATATGTTAGACTTCAGTGTCAAATTTGATTGCCAATCACATTATTAGGTAAAAGCTTTACGCACTTTATTATTGTCTATTGCGCATTTTCGAGTTTGGTAATAATTACATTTTTATTAAACCTTGTTTGATCTTGTGAGCTGAGACCAACTCCAGTTTCAGGATTAATTTTTTGTGATGAATGTAATATTGACAAGCAGGAGAAGGGTGTTAGTATTATTACTAAGTATATGCAAAGAAAGATATATATTTTCCAATGAATAAAAAAGCCTACCAATCCCAAGCCGAGTTATTTCAAGTGCTTTCACACCCGGTGCGGCTACAAATTTTGGATGCCTTAAGATCGCAAGATTGCTGTGTGTGTCATTTACAAGCGCTCACTAAACGCCCTCAAGCATATGTCTCTCAGCAGCTGCGAGTGTTGCGAGACTTTGGTTTGGTATCCGACGAAAAAGATGGCCAGAATGTTTATTATAGACTATGTAATGACATGGTCGGTGAACTGTTGGGGATGGTTTTGACATCTAATGGCCCCAAAGCAGTGATGATCGACTGCACCTGCCCACGGTGTAATGAAGTGGGTTAATTATTTCTATGATTCTTAATCCTGATAAGAGGAGAAAACTTAAACATTATGGCTTACGTTGTTGACCTGCTGCAATCCGGATTTGGTGGATTGGGTGCTTATCTGGCTGCACATGTTTTGTTATGTTTATTACCCGCATTTTTCATAGCTGGCGCCTTGTCAGCTTTGATGCCGAAGGAAGCGATTACACGTTACCTGGGCCGAGATGCCAATAAATGGGTTTCTTATCCTGCATCGGCATTGGGTGGTTTTTTCCTGGCGGTGTGTTCCTGCACGATCATGCCTTTGTTTGCGAGTATTTACAAAAAGGGTGCTGGTTTAGGTCCTGCGATCACTTTTTTATTTGTCGGCCCTGCAGTTAACATTTTGGCGATATCCTTTACAGGTGTACAAATCGGGTTGGATATCGCGCTGGCGCGGCTCATCTTGGCGATTGTGTTTGGAATCCTGATCGGCCTGTTGATGGCCCGGATTTTTCGAAAAGATGATCAAGAACACGCTGAAAACGTGGCCCAAAATAATGTTTTTTCTGCTAAAGCAAACGTGCCCACCCATACCTTGATCTTTTTTCTGCTTTTGTTGGGGACTTTATTGGCGGGAACGCTGCAAATTGGCCTGTTCCGAGATGTTTTTTACGAATTTGCAGTTCCGGCCAATTGGGCTGTAGAACTGCAAGCCTTGCTATACCGGTTGATCCCGCCAGACCCGGGGATGGGGATTGAGAGCATCTCTGTGCATGGTGTTTTTCTGATCGGTTTGCTGATATTGATCGCGCTTTCGGCCGTCAAAGGGTTTACAGATATTTACGATGGGTTGAACCAGTGGACCTACCTGGCATTGGGGTTAATTACGCTGACGCTTTTGTTCGCTTCTTTATCATTTGTTACGGATGGCGGGGGTTTGGTGATTGGATTGAATGGGCGTTTGGTGGCCGAGGTGATTTTGCTGACGGCCATTTGGTGGGTGGCGGCACGTGTCTTTACGGCTGATGAAGTGCAGGAATGGCTGTGGGAAACCTGGCGTTTTGTGAAGCAGATTTTTCCACTTTTGCTAGTTGGTGTTTTTCTGGCATCAATTGCACGGACATTGATCCCAGCTTCCTGGATACAAACCCTCGCTGGGAGAAACACGGTGTGGGCAAATTTTGCTGCAGTTGTCTTTGGTGTATTTATGTACTTCCCCACATTGGTCGAAGTTCCGGTTGCGCAGATGTTTTTAGCGCTGGGTATGCATCGTGGTCCTTTGCTGGCCTATCTTCTGGCGGACCCAGAGCTTAGCATACAATCGATTTTGATCACCAACACGTTGATCGGTAAGAAAAAGACTGCGGTATATGTGATCTTTGTGGCGATTTTCAGTACGTTAGCGGGACTGATTTTTGGCTGGTTTGTTCAATAAAAAATGGTTAAGGAGTTAAGTTATGGAAATTAAAATTTTAGGTGGCGGTTGCGCCAAATGTGCGCGTCTGGAAGCAATCACCAGGGAAGTTGTGAATGATCTGGGAATCGAAGCTAAATTTACCAAAGTAAAATCGATGCCAGAGATCATGGCATACGATATCACCAGCACACCGGCTTTGGTGGTGGATGAGCAGGTTTTGTGTTACGGGCGTATTCCTGACCGAGTGGAGATCAAAACCTGGTTGGAAGCCTTGGCCACCTGAACCGGCACACATTGCGGATAGTCCCAGAAAACCCATTATCATAATCGAGGGAAATAAACAGCCCCTTACGGCAAAAGAATAAAAAAACCATTAATCAACCAGGCTTGGTGTTTTTGCCAGGTTGATTCTCATTTAATCCACACCATTCAAACCGGTAAACTACGCAAGGCATGAATCTGGTAATAATATCCTAATCGGCGCATCAAAACTAATTTGGGATAGGCTTGGTGTTAAGGGCCCGCGGATTACTGGAGAGATCTGGTTTATGGTTCAGACCTTCGTCTTAATTCATGCGGCTTAAACATAATTTTGTCGAAAAGATTGCCCACAGCTCGTATAATTTGGCCGGTCAAAAATCCTGTGCCGTGATCGATCCGCAGCGGGATGTAGACATCTACCTGCGCGAGGCCAGAGACATGGGGGTGCAGATCACGCATATTTTACAGACCCATTTGCATGCGGATTTTATCTCAGGTCAGATGGATTTAGCCGAGAAAACGCGCGCAAAGAACAACATTGCGAAATTGGTCAATTGCCATTTTGAGCATGTGCCTCTGGCAGCGGGGGACAGCATCTCATTAATCCTTTTAGTTGTTCAACGCCGTTTGCGAAGACGTGCGGGATGATTGAAAAATTGTTCCGCGGGCCAGACGTGGGGCTAAAGCCTTATTACCAGAAGATCAAACTCGATATTGATTGGCAATGGATGTTGGTGCTGGGGATTGTGGTCGGTGCTTTTATATCGGCCATCCTTTCCGGTGATTTTTTGTTCCAGTGGATACCGGCTTTGTGGCTGTCTGCGTTCGGGAATACGCCTGTTTTGCGGGTCATTTCGGCGGTGATCGGTGGCATGCTGATTGGGTTTGGTGCCCGCTGGGCAGATGGCTGCACCAGCGGACACGGAATCAACGGTGCGCTGCAGCTGGCGGTTTCATCATGGATCTCTGGCATAGCGTTTTTTATTGGCGGAATCCTGGCTGCCCACGTCCTGTTTCGACTAATCGCCGGGTGAGGTGAACATGAAAATAAAAAGCACACGGACAAAATTCTTTAGTCAGCCGGGATGGTCTCCACTGGCAATGGGCTTAGGGTTGGGTAGAGTGTATGGTTTTCTGGTGCAGAAGGGCGGCTTGACAAACTATGATGTTATCCTGGGTCAGCTTTTATTGACCGATTTCACCGTGGTGAAGATCATGCTGACAGCCGTGCCAACCGGTATGATCGACGTTTATGCGATGAAGAGCCTGGGCTGGGTTGAACTGCGCATCAAATATGGCTCTTGGGGTATGAACGGCATTGGGGGATTGATCTTTGGGGTTGGTTTTGCAATTTTAGGCTACTGCCCGGGAACGATTGCCGGGGCGATCGGCAATGGGTACCTCGATGCGCCGGTAGGCGGATTGGCGGGCATTTGGGTGGGGATAGGCCTGTTTGCTGCGTTCTATCCCAAGCTAAGATCGTGAATCCTGCAAAAGGGGGATTATGGCGATCTGACCCTGCCGAAACTGTTCATGGTGAACGATTGGGGGGTGGTGATCCCCGCGGCAGTCCTGATTGGGCTGATCTTGTACCTGATTGAGTCAGCGGGTTTATAGCGGGAAATTTTTATGATGGCGTGATCAGTGGCTGTCAGTCAACCTGAATGTTGATCTTATCGCCTTAGCGGGTGTTTGATTGACCGTCGCTGGTTTCGGGTGCGGGGTTCGCAACGATCAATACAAACAGCAAGGCGGCCACCCAGCGCAGCGCTGCCGAGGACAAGGCCACGCCGACAAAATCGATCCTGGGGATCAAAAATGAGCCCAGTGCCGCACCACCGGCCAATGAGAGGGTGACGATAATCTGGTAATAGGCAGAAAAACGAGCCCGCTGTTCTGCCGGCGTCTGCAGGAGCAAGTTATTGAAGCTAACCAGGTTGAAACCGCCCCACAGCAACCCGGCCAGGATTTCAATCAGGATGACCTGCCAGTACTGCCGTACCCATAACCCCCACATAAGGATCAAAACAGGGATGAGGATGAGAAAAAATATGGACATGATGCGGTTCCCCCACCGATCGGCCAGTAACCCGACCTGTCTCTGCACCACCATATTTGCAGCTGTATTGACGACGGTGGCCACACCGATCATGGCAGCGGTTAGTTTGAGCGTGTCCACCATGTAGACGGTGATGAAGGGCGCGGCGATATTGATGCTGAAATTCCACACGGCAATGAAGATGGCAAAACGGATGAATTGTGGATGACCTTTAAGAGAAGCCAGGATGTCCCTGAGGTCGTCGACGAGATGGCGTGAATTTTCACCCTGGTCGGTCTCAGGCATTTTTGGGTTTGATGTGAGCGGGTCTTTGAGTTTGGCAAAGAAGAGGATTGATATTGCCCCAAAAATGGCGGCTAGCAGGTAAGCCAATTGGTATCCTAATGGTTCACCAATTTGGGTGATAGCTTCGCCGATGATCAGCGTGATCAGGATGCCTGCCAGGCCCATGATGAAATTACGTGAGCCAAAATAGCGCCCGCGCCCTTCGATGGGGACGATGTCGCTTGTGAGGGCGACCCATCCTGGATAGGCAAAATTATTAGCGGCTTCTCGTAATAAGGCCAGACCCAGGATGATCCACACAAGGGTGGATGAACCCCCCAGGAAAAAAGGGAGCACAGCCATTAAAACCACCATCACACGGCTGGCAACCGCACTTTTAAGGGTGATTTCCTTGCGCTGACCGGTGCGCTCGACCAGAAAAGCGGCTGGCAACAGGATAAGCGCATCGGCCAGATTGGTGAATGAGCTGAGGAAACCGATCTGCTGGCGGGACACACCAAGGGTCAGCAAGTAAATAGTGATGTAGGTCAGGATGATCTTATCACTGGCGGCCGCGAAGAGGCCGTCGTAGAAGAACAGTGTGAGGTTGCGGCGCTGGTTTTCGGATAATACTGCAGCCCATGAGCCGCCCCAGGTGAAGCGGTTGATGTGTCGTTTGATGCGTAAGGATTGGTCGCGCAGTTGGCTGAAATTCATGGCTGGCAAGCGGTCTTAGAGTTTTTTATAGACCGGCATATCCAC
>DKFH01000009.1:0-5928 GCA_002452315.1 Anaerolineaceae bacterium UBA6801
TACATTTCCTACATCGGTAGCCTAGAGATAGCGCTCATACAGTCGGTGGGTCTTATGAAAGTTGATGCTTGTGTTGGCTAATTCCAGGAAGATATTGATGTTCTCTTCTCGTATTTGCAGCAATTCTGCGTATTGATATTGGTCGTGTTCCATCACGCTGTTATAAACTTCATTAAACAGGATGGCTGTGCCGCCCAAACGCTGATATTCTTTGATGATCCCCATCCCATTCAGGTCTATCCATTTGGATTTTTTGCTTTCACGCAGGATATGCAGCCAGCCAAAGGGGAACAGCCGGCCTTTGATACGTTGCAAGGCTGCACCAACATCCGGGTAGGCCAGGATCCAGCCGACCGGTTGCCCGTCTTTATAAATCAATTTCACCAGCTTTGGATCGGCGATCCACAGCAGCTGGTTGACCATGTTGTTCATGTTCCCATCCGTGATAGGCGGGTTGCCGGCAGGTTCAGCGAGGGACTCGTTGTATAGCTGTTTAAAATCATTGATGACCGCACGAAGCTCTTTTTTTGTGGTTATCTCAGGTGCCGTGAAACCCATCCGCTTCTCCACAATTTTGGCAGCCCTAAAGATTTTTTCTGAGATGTGGCTGTTGCGGTCAATCCAGCCGCTGTAAACGTCTTTCACCTTGGTGAAACCCATTGCTTCGATCAAATCTGGGTAATAGGATGGGTTATAGGGTTGTCCAAAAGCGGGTTGGTGCTCAAACCCTTTCACCAGCATGCCGAACCCATCCAGTACGGTGAATCCTTTGGGTCCTAAGACATGGTTCAAGCCCTGGCTGTGACTCCATTCAAAGCCGCGTGCAAACAAGGCCTGGGCGATATTCAAGTCATTGATCGTCTCAAAATAATAAAAGAAGGCCGTTTTGGTGTGATGAAATTCGTTATACCGGTGATTGTTCGCTACCGCCAGGCGGCCGAGGACCTCACCCGAATCTGCCATTGCCAGGAAAAAGCTCGCCTCGCCATATTGATAGAAGGGGTGGTTGGGCCTGAAGATCTTGCGCATGTCCACTCTGAGCGGCGGCACCCATTGGGGTGTGTTTTGATAGAGCTTAAAGGGAAAATCGATGAAGGCCTTTTCATATCGGCGTTTTCTGGGCGGTATTTGAACAATTTTCATGCGCTTGCCTTTTTCTTTGACGGTTACCTTGCCGAATCATAGACGAAAATTGGTTTTTGAACAAGGGTGGGAAAGAAATGGCCTGGGTTTACCAGGCCAGATCGCATTTTTGCGGTTTTTTCATCTGATTTACTAATGAGGTTCAGGGCACGTTCCAGTAGCGGAGCTGATCCACTTTGACCGTAAAACCGGGTGTGTTGGCAAAGGCGATCAGAAAGCCTGTGTACCCGGCGTTGGTCAGGGTGTCATCAGTAGCTGTGCCGACCTCAACGCCATTGATATAGACGGTGAACTGGTCACCCTCCATCCACAGTCCGATCCGATGCGGGTCAGTTAACCCGGCGTGGAGCGAGTCGGCTTCTTGATAGCCGATGATGGTGTTGATGTTGACGTTCTCGGCCATGCGGAACAAACCCCAGCGGCCGTCGCAAGTAACTGCCACAAAGTAGAATTGTTGACCATCCGAGCTGCCCCGCACCGCCAGCCCGACACGGTCTAATCCCGAACAGGCTGACATTTGCAAAGTGGCTTCTACATAGGCATTCCTGAGTGTGGGCATCGACACGTACCAGCTGTGCCAGTTTGGGTTGGCTTTTGCGGTCAGATTCAGGTAGCCATTGGCGGTCTTGAAGGTTGCCTGGGCTGTATCAACGTAATCCCAGGGGCTGGAATCCCCGCTGAACTCATAGATCCAGGCTGGTGCACCCAATCGCCCCGCCGGATCTTGCTGATCTGGCGTGCTGGTGGGTGTCTCTGTGGGCGTCTCGGTGGGTGTTGCGGTGAGTGTGGGGGTAGGCTCCTCGGGCTCCGGTTCAATTGTTGGAGGAGCCACAGTTGCTGTGTCGGTCGGATCCAGTTGGGGTTCGGCATGGATGGCAGTTTCCGTCAGGATGATGCTGACCTGGGTGGCGATGAGTTCGTCCGTAGGGACTTCATCCTCTGCTGCGGGGCTGCAACTCGCCAGTAGAATGGCGGCCATCAGCCAGAATACAATGAAGAAAAACTTTTTCATGGTGTCCTCCTTGCCTGTGCAAAGATGAATATCAATGTTATTATATGGTTTTGGAGACATAAACGCAACTTGCTGGTGATGGTGTTGTTAAGCATGGTGGTAATTCTTGAAATTTTAATGAAGTCAAATCATATTTATTTTCAAGTATAATCACAGGGTATTACATTCTTGAGGATTTATCATAAAGGATTGTTTGTATGGATATTTTTGAAAAATGTTATCGATTTTCGGTTGTCAAAGATGCCAAGGAAGCGGGAATTTATCCCTATTTTATCCCACTGGATGAAAACGAAGGCACAGAGGTCATTTACCAGGGCCGCCATGTGATCATGTGCGGATCGAACAATTACCTCGGTCTAACAACGCACCCTAAAGTCAGACAAGCGGCTATTGATGCAATTGAACGCTATGGCACGAGCTGCACGGGATCTCGCTTTCTAAACGGTAATATGTCATTGCACGAAAAATTAGAAGCTGAGCTGGCGGAATGGGTGGGGAAGGAAGACTCATTGGTGTTCTCGACGGGCATGCAGGTGAACCTGGGTACCATCAGCGCAATAGTGGGGCGTGGGGAGATCGTGATCCTTGATAAAGATGACCACGCCAGCATTGTAGATGGCGCTTTTTTAAGCGGGGGCAAGATCGAACGTTATCGCCACAATGATATGGAGCATCTCAAGCGGGTATTGGAGAGTTTACCGGAAGACCAGGGCAAGCTGCTGGTGGTGGACGGATTGTTCAGCATGGAGGGCGACATTGCGCCCCTGCCTGAGCTGGTACCCCTGTGCAAAGCCTATGGCGTCCGATTGATGGTGGATGATGCCCATGCGATGGGCGTGCTGGGAGGCGGGCGCGGCACAGCGGCGCACTTCAACATGACCGATGATGTCGATTTGATCATGTCCACCTTCAGCAAATCCTTTGCCTCATTGGGCGGCTTTATCGCAGGTGACTTTGACGTGGTGGACTATATCAAACATCAAGCGCGCAGTTTGATCTTCAGCGCCAGTATCCCGCCATCCAATGCGGCGGCCGCATTGGCTGCGCTCGAGGTAATGCGCGAAGAACCCGAGCGGGTTGAACGCGTCAACCAGATCGGTGATAAGATGCGTGTCGAATATCAACGTTTGGGGTTTGACACGGGTAATTCTGTCACGCCGGTGATCCCGATCATCATTGGTGATGACGATTTGACCTTTATCACCTGGAAATTGCTGTTTGAAAACGGCGTTTTCGTGAACCCGATCATCTCCCCCGCGGTTTCTCCTGGCCGGCAATTATTACGCACCAGCTACATGGCCACCCATACCGACGAGCAGCTTGAGCGCGTGCTAGAAATATTCGCTAAGGTAGGGAAAGAGCTGGGCCTGATCTAAATCCACGCCTAAAGAACTTAAAAACAGCCATTGGTCACATGGCTGTTTTTTTAGATCAATTCAGTGTTAGCAGCCTGATCGATGAAATCCCGATCAGCCATCCCGGTTTCATCGAGGGTTTCTTCAAGGGCCTGTTTAAGATTCTTTTTACTGGGTTTGCGCTTGAAGCGGTTCATGAGGCTCTCAATAAAAAAGTGGGTCAGGTTTTTGGAGAGGTTATTGAAGGTCTCCTGGCTGATGCGTTCACCCTTTTCAAACCAAATAGAGGCGGCGTAGCCCATGGCGACCGTAGTTGATGCAGCGATAGCCGATGAGAGCAGCCACCCTGGCACGCCCCCTAGCTTGCTGATCTGTTGAAATAATGTGCGCGCCAGCAGCCCGATCCCAAAGGTTGCCACCAGCTCACGGGCTCGTTTGAGGGTGATCTTGTAGTTGTGGATGCGTGCGATGCTGAGCACCATTGTGGACTGATTGGTGATCAGGGGGATGAAATCAATCAGGGGCAGGGGAACCAGGGCAATCACCCCGGACAAGATGGACGAGGTCACGATTACCCGCCAGGAGAGGTTCCAGCGATATTGGGGCAGTGCCTGTGCCATTGGGATCAGTAATTCGGGGTCGGCAATCACGATGCCCATCAGCACTTTGGTGATGTTTACGCCCCGTTTGGCGGAAATGGGGATAAGCTTGGTGGTCTCAATCCCCAGGTTGCTGGCGGCTTTTTCGAGCACATCCGTTTCGTGTTTTCCGCCAACGAGATCAATTTTGTTCAAGACCACCAGGTAGGGTTTACGCAGTGCGAGCAGCTGGTGATAAAGTTTCAGCTCGCTGTCTTTGACACCTTGAATGGCATCAAACATGATCACCAGGAAATCCGCTTCCTGGGCGGCAGTTAACGCTTCTTCTTTTTCCTTTTCGCCCACCGGTCCAACGGCATCCGCACCGGGCGTGTCGATCACCGTAAAGATGCCTGCATCTGCGACCTGGTTGATGCGGGTTGTGCCGGGTACCGGGCTGACTTCAGCCTGGTCTGATTTCTGGCGGATAAAGTGGTTATACAGCGTTGATTTTCCGACATTGGCCGGCCCGACGATGGCGACCCGGTTTTTTCGACCCAGCGCCACCTGCATTTGCACCTTGGCCAGGTCCATGAGCATGTTCACCAGGTTAAAGTCTAAAGGTAATCCCTCAAACTTCTCTTTGAGGGCTTCTTTTTCATCTTCTGGCAGGGCATCCCACAGCGGGTTCAGGAACTCCTGGGTATTTTCCGGCAGTATTTTTAGAATATCTTCAAATTTTGGCATGATGTCTGGCGTCGTTGTTCATTTGGCGTGCAAGCCGGACCATTATGGTTGAATCCAATAGCGAACTTGGTCCACCCACAGGGTCAGATCTTCAACATTGGTGCCGCCGACAAAGAAGCCGAATTTTCCTTCCAGATAGTTAGAATCGGCGACCTCTTGCACTTTTTGCCCGTTGATGTAGAGTGCAATGTTCTGGCCTTGGGCCATCACGCCCAGTTTATTGACCACGTTCTCGCCTTTGATGATGGCATTATTCGCAGTCCAGTTGACCGGGAAGTGCATTGCCGTGCCATCCCAGCGGCGCAGGCTGTAGCGGCCGTCGCAGGTGATGCCAAACAAATAACCTTTACCGGCTTGTGAATCTGCCGGTACCCTGAACATTAAGCCGTAGTGGTCACTGCCGCTGCATTCAGGAGTCTGCAGGGTGGCTTCGAGATAAAAATCGTCAATAGTTGGCCAGGTGACCCGCCAGCCATCGACATCAGATAGGGCAGTCAACTTCAGGAAGCCATCGCTGAAGGCAATGGCGGAGTATTCGCTGAAGCCGGTGGGCCAATTGTCGTCGTTATTCATGTTGTCGACCCAATCCGGGTTGCCCAGTGTCAGCGGGGGGTCAGTATCTGCCAGGGTGGCGGTGGGCGTTGGCGCAGGAGTATCCGTAGGCGCAGGAGTATCCGTAGGCGCAGGCGTTTGCGTGGGTTCTACGGGCTCGGTTGGCTCAGTTAGCACGGCTTCGGTTTCTTCCGGTGTCTCAGGCGCCTCAATTTCTTCCTCCGCCGGTAAGTCTGTGGGTTCGATCTGGATCGGCGTGCCCGTCAGAATTCTGGCGATCTCTGTGGCCATGGCGTCATCCGGGTCCAATGCCGCATCGCTTTGAAAACCTGGAAAATTGCAGCCTGTGAGAACGAAAGCGAAAATCAAGATTGTGAAAACGATCAGCTTTTTCATGGGTTACCATCCATTTCGTTATGATGAGACAATATGCTTTTTAATGGACGAATAGTTTTGAATAAATGTTCCCGTTTAATCAATTTTAGCATGTTAGCGAAGTCTTGTCACTATCATATCGGAGGGTGTTGAAAATGGGAATTTC
>DKFH01000009.1:5943-8847 GCA_002452315.1 Anaerolineaceae bacterium UBA6801
ATTGTTCGTTTTTCAACACCCTCGACTTGTTTTTCAACACTCTCTATCGATGGGCAAAATACCGGGCTGAGTTGCGAAAGCGAAGGCATGTGGGCATGGTAGAATGAAGGTGTTTTAGAGCCGGTCATGTATTGGACGGCTGATCTGTGTTTTAATGCGGAGGTTGCCATCTTTTTTGACGCGTTTGGCGCGATTTTTTCATTCCTGTACCCCTTTTGGCCACTGCTCTTGCTCCTGGGCATCCGGCGACTGGTTAAGAATGACCGGCCATTTGGCAAGCGGGTTCAACGCGGATTGGGGGAGGTCTTTTTGGGTTGGCTGCTGTGGGCAGGATTTTGGGGATTTGTCCTGTGGCGCGGTCGACAGCCCATTTTGATCCTGCCAAAAGCCGTAAACGACCCTGCATTTTTGATGATGGGTGCGATTACTGGGGGAATTTCCATGCTGTGGCTGTTTGGGCGTTGGCGGCAAAAGAGAAACATGCTTAAAAGGGTCCGCCAGCTTGAGGATTTGAAAGCCCTTGCACCTGCGGATTTTGAAGCGCTGGTGGCCAGGGTGTTTAAGGCCAACGGGCACGATGTGGCGCTGGTAGGCGGCTCGTCAGATCACGGTGTGGATATCGTGGTCACCAATAACCAGGGTGAAAAATGGATCGTGCAGTGTAAACGTTACAACGGGTCGGTGGGTGAGCCGGTGGTGCGGGATTTGTATGGTACGCTGCTGCATGAGGAAGCCCAGGGGGCATACCTGATGACAACCGGCACCTTCACCCAGCAGGCACGGGATTGGGTGGTGGGCAAACCGATCATCCTGTATGATGGCGATGCCCTGGTTAAACTCATCCAGGGATTGTCGTCCTAAACAAGCGCCATCAGAAACTGAGGACACCGCATTAACCCTCATACCCGGGCAGAATGTACTTTGCGATCTGCGCGATGAGTTGCTGTACCAAGATGCCGTGATCCAGGTTGGGGATAAAACTGCCGCGTTGATCGCCGCCGAGGAAGAGATAATGCTGATGGACAAGGGCTCGGAGCCAGCCTGAAGGGGCGTAATCTGAGGGGAATTTTGAGGTTGGCCGGTAGTCGCTCAGCACTTCGTGGTGCTGCCAGCCATAATCGTGAAAATGGGTCTGGTAGCTATCCGGGTGGGCTGTGGAGTAGCGCAATGCGCCTTGTGTACCAAATATTTCGAGGGCGAGGTGGTCACCAAAACCGTGGGAGACCCGGCTGGCGACCAACGTGCCGATGGCGCCCGATGTCGGCTCCTCCAGCATCACCGTGGTGCATAGATCCGTGGTTCGAGGAGTATCCTTTAATCGACCGCTGGCGGCTGCTCCCCTCACGGTCAGGTTTTCGCCTAAAAAGGCGATCAGCAAGCTGAGGGCGTGGCTGCCCAAATCGACCATAGCGCCATTGGCGGGAATGGGCTGCATCCGGCCGGGATGCTTCTGCCGATAGGCGGGATCTAAATAGCTGCTGTGTAGGTATTCCACGCGAAAATGGATCGGGTCGCCAAAAGCACCGCTGTGCCAGTGAGCCAGGGCTGACCGCAGGGCAGATTTTTGGAGGTATTGAAACCCGGTGACGATCCATTTGCCATGTTCCTTTTGCTGCAGCGTTTGGAGGTCAAGCAGGTCCTGTTGGGAGGCCGCGACGGGTTTTTCGAGGTAGATGCGCTTTAGAGAGGGCATCTGGCAGGCCTGTAACAGGTGCGGCGTGTGGGTAGGGTTGGGCCCCAGGATGTAAAGCGTATCGAAGTCAGTTCGGTTCCAGATTTCATCTGGTGTGATGGCCTGTGCGAAACCAAACCGGTGGGCAAAGGCTTCCCGGCTGGCGGGGGTTGGTGAGGCGATCACCACTGTTTCGATGGGGGGAGCATCTACGTAATAATACTTTAGCACGCCGAGCGCATAGGCATGGGCCTGTGCAATCCCGCCTGCGCCTAAGAAAGCAATGTGCGCTGTTTCAGTCATCTCCAACCTCCAAGGCTGTATACCATCACAGAATAACCTAAAATCGGATCGGTCAATACCTCAATTATATCTGCCAATTGCACCCGCCCAGTGTGTTTTGAATTAAAGTTTTGAATAAAAAAATCGCTGTTTGAGCAGCGATTTTATTACAGTCGGGGCGCTGGGATTTGAACCCAGGGCCTCTTACACCCCATGCAAGCGCGCTAGCCGGACTGCGCCACGCCCCGAATGTAGACCGTATTATAGCCGTCTTTTGTGTGTTTGGCAAGCGCAAATTGAGATTGTTTCAGGGCACTTTACCAAGGGCATAAAAGGTGGGGATGAACAGGACCCGAGTGCCTGCTTCTCGCGCCTGCTTGTCCTGCTGTCTGAATTGTGCCAGCTCGCTTTGGGAAAAGCGATCCTTCAGGTCGGCCTGGATCATGGCCCATTCTGTTTTATCAGTGGGTTGATCAACTTCGCGCCACTGTGCGGCGAGGATGCCGGTTTCAACGTCTTGCAGGCCGGTTTGAGTAAATAATGCGCGCAGCTTCCTGCCCAGGCGGATATCTACCCCCTGTTCATTAAGAGCTTGTGTTTGCTGTTGTCCCAGCGCCTCCAGCGAAGGGGGATAATCCACACGGGCCTGGTGATCAGGCTCTGCCAGGGCCAGCACCCAGCCGCCAGGCTGTGTCACCCGGCGCATTTCAGACAGGATTTGTGCGGGGTGCGCCGTCCATATCAGCAGGTAATGGCACACCGTGATCTCAAATGCATCTGTGCGAAACGGCAGCTGGTGCCCATCCCCCAGCACATGCTGACAGGACGGGACCTGCGATTTTGAATAAGCGATGCTGGGGTAGTCAAGGTCAACCCCGGTGATGCGGCGATAGCCTTCTTGGTGCACTGCCGCCATGATGACACCGGTGCCTGAGCCGACCTCTAAAATT
>DKFH01000009.1:8870-10103 GCA_002452315.1 Anaerolineaceae bacterium UBA6801
GGATTGTGCCCGATAGCGTTGATGCCACAGTCCCCGGTCGAGACCTCTGAAATCTTGCACGGTTACCTGTTTTCCCAGATTGCTTCCCAGGGATCCACAAGCAAATTACCGAGGACCTGGTCATAGAGTCCCTGGGCGGGCAGGACGTCACCATCGGGTTCCACATACAGCCAGGCTTTGCCTGCGCCTTCCGGTGCGTGCTGATCGGCTGCCTTTTCCAGTTCCAACGAGACGGGGTTGTTTTCAGAATAGGGGACAGGCATATCCCAGACGAGCTCCAGCTGCAGCACTGCAGCAAAATCCCGCAGGTCTTGCAGTTCTGCGGTCAGGTCTAACTCGGCTTCGCTGAGCGAAATTGCATGGACACCCATCTCCGCCATGCAATGCATGTGCGGGTGGAGGTCGACGCCTTTCCTGAGGGTCAGGTGAACGGTGGTGTGGATATCCTCTGCCAGCACTTTTTCCAGTATATCCCATTCTGTGGGGTTATCCGGGTCAAAGACGATCACCAGGTGGTCGAGCCCGTTCATCAGCAGCATGCTGCGGTAGGCGTCATTATCCAGTTTCAGCCCATACGTCAGCAACCCGGTCACGAGCCCCAATTCCTCGGCTTTTAAGATCAGGTCCGGAAGGTCTTCGCGCAGGGTGGGTTCGCCGCCGGTGAACAGCAGGTGCGGGATACCGTGATCGAAGGCGGTTTGGAAGATGCTCACCCATTCCTCGGTGGTTAACTCACGAGAGACGCGGTCGATAGGGGCGTGTTCACGATGGCTTTCATCAGGAACCTGGTAGGTGAGGGCGCAATCCAGGCGGTAGGGGGCAGAGATCTCCTCGGTGTAAGGTTCCTGGCGTTCGATATCGAGATAGGTGACGGGGTCTAGGTCGGGCGTTTCGATCAGGGTGAGGATGCGGTCCAGGAAGGTTTGGTAGTCCTGGCGGATATACTCTTTATCAACTTTGTAGCGTTTAGAGACCGCCTCAACGACCGCGTCGGTATCTGTATGTTCGATGAAGTGGTAGGCGTACTCCACCGCGGTTTGGTTCAGATGCAGCACCGTCGACGCGTTGATCACCAGCAGGCCATGGCCGTCCTTTTCAATTCGTAAATGGAGGCGATATTGCTGCTCGGCTTCCGGCGGAGTCTGGTAGGTGTACATGCCGGCCGGTAAGGGTTCTTTTTGTGCAAATAAATCCTTGATGGTTTCGATCAGGTTGGGCATATTAACTCCATTT
>DKFH01000154.1 GCA_002452315.1 Anaerolineaceae bacterium UBA6801
GAAAGCCGGTTTTCTGTGCCAGGGCGTCGACCACCGGTTGATAGGGTTTCCCAACGATCACATCAGGCCGGCGCCCGGTTGAAGCCGCCACCAGCTCGATCACCGCGCCAATATCCGGCTTAAAGCCGTGTTCAGTCGGGCAGTTGATATCCGGATGCGTGGCAATATAGGGCTTGCCCGCTGTCACCAGGTCGCACAATTTCCACAGCTTTTCGTAGGTCAGGGTAGTATCAAAGCCTAACACCGCCACATCCGGATCGGATTCTGTCAGGGAGAACCCTTCGCGCTGAAATTCGCCTGTCAATGCCGGTGTCCCTACCACATACAATGACGCAGCCGGGAAATGCTGCTTTAAATAGATGGCCGTCGCCTCCCCTGAGGTGAAGATGTGCTCCTCAGGTACCCCCAAGCCAAGCCGGGCAAATTTTTGAGCATATTCCACCCTTGAATGGGATGAGTTATTGGTCAAAAAGTAATAGGGGATCTCATTTTGCTTCAGTAAATCAAGCCAGTCCTGTGCACCGGGCAACAGTCGCTCCCCCAGGTAGATCGTCCCGTCCATATCCATTAAAAAACAGCGTACTTGCTTTAATCTTTCCCATTGCTCCATCCGACATCATCCTTTACGACATCAATAAGCGTTACCTGCGATAATCATAGCCTGACTCGCCTTTTTCAGGGTGAATTCAACTCGCTTTAGTGAAATATTAGCTGGCTAGGAAAAATACCACACAAAACCACAGCCCATTAATAAAATCTGCCACTGGAGCTCTAATGTGATTTCGTTTTGAACGCCTTCCGGTTGATGGCTATGTTCATGAAACATTGAGCACTTTATGGAAATGTTAATCCTCCGCATGCCAATTTTATTAAGATAGTATTCCGCAACTGATCAATTTGGTGGATTGTGTGTTGTGCCATCAGGCGTTTTTATGAAACGCTGAGTAAAAACGCACGGCTAATCTATTCCTGAAAATCCTGCACCTGGTAGATTAATACATCCAGCGGTTTATTCCGCCATAAGTCGCCAGGTGCGCCCATTTTTAAGCACAAATGCGATAGAAAATCTGCCGGGTCTGGCAACTTTTCCCACACTTGCGGCAAGAAGGTGGCTTTTTTTCGCCCCTGCTGCAGAATTACTCCATCGACGTGCGGTCTGAGTTTAGAGAGCAGGTCTTGTGGGTCCGCATATGCCAATGGAGTAGGCGGGGTGAGGACCGACACCTCGACCTTGATCAGCTGCAGTTCAGCAGGTTTAACAATCGGAAAGCGGTAATCCTTCAGCGCAGCAGCCACCGCGTGCTCCTGTACGTCTTTTGCCAGAGGCTGATAAGCTTCCAGTGTCCCAATACAGCCTCGCAAGCGGCCTTCGATCGTCAGGGTCACAAACGAAGCGCCTGGCTTTGCCAACGCAGGTGGGAGCGCGTCAAGGTTTAATTTTTCCAGCGGTTCTCCCCGCACGGCATTTTCCAATGCCTGCCGGGCAACTTTAAGCAAAAGGATTTGCTCGTCTTGGTCTAAATAAGCGCTCATTCGTCAGCCAGCTTTCTCCATTGACGATTTAAATACAACAACGGTTTACCTTCATTCGCTGAGGCTTGCGCGGCGATGACCTCACCCACGTAGGCAGTGGAACCGCCAATATCAAATGCGTTAACTACTTTGCAATCCAGGAATGCCAGGCCGCCCCTGATCAACGGCGCACCAGTGACCAGCGTGAAGGTTTCAACGCCCTGAAAACGGGGCTGTTCCTCCCCAAACTGACCCGCAAAACGGCGTGCCAGGTTTTGCTGGTCTGCGCTGAGGATGGTCACCGCAAAAGCGCCCGCTGCCCTGACCAGTTTCGCCGAGCGGGTCTCCTGCTGCAGAGCGACCATGATGGTGGGCGGTGAAAGTGAAATTGAATTAAAACTGTTCACCGTCATCCCGTGGCATACCCCTTCGTGGCACCCGGTAACGATCGCCACGCCTGTGAGCCAGGCACGCATGGCTTGTTTTAACTGTTCAGGATGAATTGACATGTTGATGATTTCCTTTGTTCATGTTGTTTATACTTTGCAGTCTCTCCCGCGTCAAGGCTTTGCCGACCCAATCCGGCTTTATTCAAAAAAAAATCTGTCAAAAAACGGAGAATTATAGTAATATTTATTCAATGACTGAACAACTGCCACCTGAAGAATATCTTAACGGCTCGGATGATCCGATCGAAGAGACCCAAACGACACCAGAACCAGAGCCGCAAACCCGCAAGACAACGGTATTCAACTTCTGGAGCGGACTGACCACCGTGCTGGCTGCGGCATTTATCGTTGCCACCCTGTTCACGATCTGGACGCCGGGCAGCATCGTCGAGAGCAGCCTGGAAGCCAGGATGGCCCAGGTATTTGATTCAGAGGCTCTGGGTGGCCAATTCCAGCCTGAGCTGATCGCAGAATTTGGTGAGCACGAGCAATGGGAAAATATCGGCATCGTGGCCGGTCATTACGGCTTTGATTCCGGTGCGGTCTGCCCAAACAACGTTACAGAAGCTGAATTAAATCTCCACATTGCCACCCTGGTGCAAAAGATGCTCACCAATCAGGGGTATGAGGTCGATTTGCTGCAGGAATTTGATCAGCGCCTGTGGGGATACCAGGCTGCTATGCTTGTTTCCATCCATTTGGATTCCTGCCAGTATATCAACGACCAGGCCACAGGTTTTAAAGTGGCTGCAGCCTTAGCCACCAGGGATGCTGCTGAAAGCCAGCGATTAACCCAGTGCCTGTCCACCCGCTACGGTGAAATAACGGGCCTGCCCTACCATGCAGGGTCGATAACCAATGACATGACTTTTTACCATGCCTTCAATGAAATCGATCCCCGCACCATGGCGGCGATCATCGAAGCCGGGTTTATGAATATGGATTATCGCCTGCTCACCGAAAATACCGAACTGGTGGCAGAGGGCATCGTGGCTGGTATTTTGTGCTACCTAAATAATGAACCCTTGCAATCCCAACAGAGCCCATGATGATGACCCCCGCTGAAGGTTACTTACTGGCAGAAAGCAAAGCTGCCCTTCGGCGCGGCGATCGCGCCCTGGCACGCAAGCTAGCCCACCAGGTGGTTGCCCATCATCCAGATGCGCTGGAGGGCTGGCTGATTCTGGGCGGTCTTTCAAGCCCCAAGGCCAGCCTGGCCTACCTGGAAATTGCATCCGACCTGGCCCCTGAAGACCCCCGCGTGATTGCGGCTTTAGCCTGGGCACGCGGGCGTGCAGCTCGGGCCATCCCGGAGATGGATCAGGAAGCCACCCGCGAGATCCGCAGGAAAAGCCCGCGCCCTTCCGTACAGGTTCCTCCGCCCATTTTGGTCGAAACCCATCGTCCGGTCTGGCTGTGGACCCTGGCAGCCCTGGTGCTGTTGGCTGCCCTCATGCTGGGCGTGGACATGCGCCCCGCCAGGTTTGGCGGCAGCGTCAACCAAGCCGCCCCGCTCCACGCTGAGGGTTTCGTCAAGCCCAGCCTCACGCCCACCTTGACCTTCACGCCCACGTTCACAAGCACCCCAACCCAAACGCCCACATCCACACCGACAAACACGCCCACGTCTACACCCACATCAACACCGACAGCCACACCAACCAACACCCCCCAACCCGTTATCCCGCCAGGAACGGGCAGCAGTAATCGTTGGATTGATATTGTCATCTCAGAACAACGCCTGTACGCCTATGAAGGGGATACCGTCGTTCGCTCGTTCCTCGTTTCCACCGGGAAACCCAATACCCCCACCGTCTTGGGAACCTATGCCGTATGGATCAAGCTGCGCTATACCGATATGTCCGGCCCCGGCTATTATTTGAGGGATGTGCCCTATACCATGTACTTCTACAAGGGCTATGGCATCCATGGCACCTACTGGCACAGCAATTTTGGCACTCCCATGAGCCATGGATGTGTCAATATGGTCACGGAAGAGGCCGGATGGCTTTACAACTGGTCGCATGTGGGCATTGTCGTCAACGTCCGACCTTAACCCACAATCATGCCAATGATGCGTTCCCCGCTTTCTCGAAGAGAATTTATTAAGCTTTGCAGCACCAGCCTGGTAGGGCTGCTCCTCCCGCCACACCTGCTCCCACGCCTGGATGCAGACGCTGCCACGCGCAGCAGTCCCCAGCTCTTAGGCCGTGTGCAGCGCGAGCGCTATCCCCTCTATGCATCACCCGACGCCAACGCAGAAGTGACCGCTGAGTTGAAGATGGATAACCTTCACAAGATCACCGCTATTACCATGGGACATGATGATGGTTCCGCCAACCAGACCTGGTACCAGCTGGATGGCTCCGGCTATGCCCACTCCAGATACATCCAGCCGGTCAGGATGCAGATCAACCCACCAGCCATAATGATCCCGGAAAAGGGCTGCCTGGGCGAGATCACCATCCCCTACCTGGATGCCTATTCAGGTGTAGACACAGGCCGCAAGCGCCTGTATCGCTTCTACTATGCTTCAACCTTCTGGGTCACCAGCCTGATCACAGACGATGAAGGCATGGCCTGGTATGAGCTTTTGGATGACCGCAATTACACCAGGTTCTATATCCCGGCCTATGGCATGCGACTGGTATCCAAGACGGAATTAACCGCCCTGTCTCCGCAGGTCCCCTACGAAGAAAAGAAACTGGTCGTTGACCTGGCCAAGCAAACCCTGACCGCCCTCATTGGGGATAAGGTCATCACGGTGATGCGTGTGTCCAGCGGTGTGAGGTTGCCAGAAGGCGGCTTTGCCACTCCCAAAGGCGCTTACCGCACCACCCGTAAACGCCCCTGCCGGCATATGTACGCGCCGCCCAGTGATTTCGGGACAGGGTTTGACCTACCTGGTGTGCCCTGGGTGAGTTATTTCACCGGTGATGGCGTCGCCTTCCATGGCACCTACTGGCATAACGACTTTGGCGTGCCGCACAGCCATGGCTGCATCAACATGACCCCGCAGGCCGCCAAGTGGTTGTACCGCTGGACCACCCCTACGGTCCCCCATGACCAATACATCCACGCAGATGACCAGGGTACCCGGGTGATCGTCCAATAATCACCATTTAAACATGAATAAATCGCCCCCGGGTTAACCTAAATCTTATACGCTGGGAATATAGTGTGGATGAGTAATTTACAAGTACTTAACGGAGGATGGTATGCCTAATAAAGCTGTTTTTGAAGGCCTGGTATATGATGAATATGGCCAACCGGTGGAGACCGGGTGGATAGGCAGCGAACCTTACTACATTGTCGATGATGCAGGATTCAAGCGACATATCCCGGCTGAGGATGTGGACCGCCAAATTTGGGCGCATTTTCAGGCCCAGATTGAAGGCCATGAGGACCTGCTCTCAGAAAAAGCCGCCGAAATGCTGGGTCAGGATGATATCTTCACCCTGGCCGCCCTTCAGACCCAATTCAAGAACATGGATGCCCAATATGAGAAACTGGCCCAAATCGGCATCCCCGAAGAAAGCCGCGTGTACCTGGGTATGATCGGTTTCCGCATCATCATTTCGATCCATGGCGAAGTGTTAGAGATCGTGCAACCCGGGATCGTGGACGATTCTGACGATCTCTAGCCCCTTGGTGTAAAAATCGCAGTAAAATTAACACTGAGGAGAAGAAGCATGGCCCCAGATTATATCGTTCATGTTGACGAATCCGATTTTGAATACGAAGTGCTCCAATATTCCACCCAGGTGCCGGTGCTGGTTGATTTTTGGGCTGCCTGGTGTGTGCCCTGCCGTGTTTTAGGCCCGAAGCTGGAAGCGCTCGCCCGGGAAGGCGAGGGGCGTTTTCGCCTGGCTAAGCTCAACGTGGACGAAAACGGAAAACTAGCCCAGCGCTATAAAATCCGCAATATCCCGGCGGTCAAAGCCTTTGTGGATGGCCATGTAGCGGGTGAATTTTCCGGCGTGCCCTCGGATCAACGCTTAAAGGACTTTATCCGTCAGCTGGCGCCCCTGCCAGAGGACTTGATGTATGCCAAGGGTAACAGCCTGATGGAGCTGGGCGAATATGACGAGGCAGAAGATGCATACCGGCAATTTCTCTCCGTGCAGCCGAACCACCCCGGTGCACTCTTGGGGTTGGTCCGGGCTTTGCTGCTGCAGGGCGAAGGCCATGAGGCCACTATCCTGCTGGATTCCTTCCCCGCCAGCTCAGAATTCTCAACCGCACAGTTGTTAAAGCCCTTGGCAAAGGCCTTTGCTGAACATGAGGATGATCGGATAGAGCACGAGCATCCCCTGGAAGCCGCGTTTATAAATGGCATCCGCCTTGCCCGCCGGGGGAACATCCTGGCAGCCATGGATGGGTTTTTGGATATTCTGCGTGCCGACCGTAATTATCGCGGGGGCGAGGTTAAAGATGTCTTTGTGGGGTTGCTGACCCTGCTGGGGGACGAGCACCCGGATGCGCGGCAGTATCGGAAGGATTTGACATCAGCTTTGTTTTAGGTAAACAGGAAAATTGATATCAGGCGGTAAGGCATTAGTTTCATGAATAAATCGTCTGCTTTATCTGGCCAAGCTTGTTAGATATTCGGCGGTTGCTGGATCATAATGCGAAAAGAACAAACTCTCCCCGCTATCTAAGGCAGTAACCACATCCATATCATCTTCTGTCAATTCAAAATCGAACACATCGATATTCTCCATCATTCTTTCTTTACGAACGGTCTTAGGAATAACGGCAATGCCTCTTTGAATCAGGAACCGTAAAGCAACTTGAGCGTTGGATTTATTGTATTTATCTCCAACAGCTCTTAATGTTTTATCACTGAAAAGGTTATTCTTACCTTCTGCAAAAGGCGCCCAAGCTTGAATTTGTACGCCATATTTCTTCATCACTTCACGGGCTACAACCTGTTGTTGATACGGGTGGGTTTCAACCTGATTAACGGCTGGAACAATCTCATTAATTTTTATGAGATCGATTAATCTGTCTGGATAAAAATTACTGACACCGATGGCTTTGAGTTTGCCTTGATTGTAAAATTCCATCATTGCCCGGTAGGTTCCATAATAATCATTAAAAGGTTGGAGAATTAATAGTAAATCCAAGTATTCCAATTGAAGTCTATCCAACGAGTCTTCGATGGATTTCTTCCCCTTTTCATACCCAGCATTGGAAATCCATACTTTTGTTGTAATGAACAATTCTTCTCTTGGAACCCCACACTTTTTTATCGCCTTGCCTACCGCTTCCTCATTCCCGTAGGCCTGCGCTGTGTCAATTAACCGATAGCCTACCTCGATTGCATCGAGCACACACCTTTCACATTCTTTCTGATCATTAATTTGGAATACGCCATAGCCCAAAATGTGCATGTTTACTCCATTGTTTAATTTAACAAAATTCATTGCCATAACTCTTTAATTCGGTTTTTCTAATGTTCAAAAATCTCTGTGTGGGCGGAATAAAATGCCATTTGGGAACGAATCATACTAATTTCGATTCTATCACCTTTCGTGTGCAGATTTTTTGAGAGGATCTGTGATAATTTTACAGAAAAAATGTTGTATAATCCTTGTCTTACCAAATGTGGCAAGACAATCACTATTAGAGTTAGCCTTTTACTAACACCACTGTCAATTCAGCCCGGGTAGAGTCATTAAAACAATTGTCTCAATATGCGCAGTCTGGGGAAACTGGTCAAAGGGGGTAATCGAGTCTAATCGGTAACCGTGCTTCAGGATGCGCTTGATGTCCCGGGCCAAGGTGGCCGGGTCGCAGGAGATGTAGGCGATCTGCTGGGGCATCAGCTCGGCCAGCGCTTCATGCACAGCCGGCGCCAAACCTGCCCGGGGCGGATCCATGATCAGCACGTCAACCGGCTCGTCCAGCGTGGGCAGGACATCCCCAGCCTGGGCTTCATACAGGCTCACATGGTCAAATTCATCCAGGTTGACGGCAAAATCATGGCAGGCCGAGCCGGAGCTCTCGATAGCCGTCAGATACCCAACCTTAGGCGCAAGAAATGCGCTAAAGGCGCCCACGCCCGCATACAGCTCAACCGCCCGCGTGTCACCCGTCAGAGCAAGGCTGTCCAGCAGGTGTGCAATCATTTTCTCCGCGATGGGCGTGTTGACCTGGAAAAACGACCGGGCCGAGACCTGGAAATGGCGTCCCAGCAGGCTAAACACCAGGTGATCATCCCCGGCCAGGACGGTCAACCGTGCCTCCGGCGGGGTATAAACGGCAGAGACCGGGATATCCTCGCTGAACTCGGGCGCTTCGGGGTCATCCCCTTCCAAAATCAGCATGATGTCATCAAAGCTGTCCTGGCGGATGCCCAACCGATACACACCCGATTCAGGCCCTAGTTCGAGCTGCGGCCACAGCGCATTGATTTCCGCTTGGGGCAGGTGGCATTCCTCGATGATCAGCAAATGCTCGCCATCCGCGTGGACATAGCCCAATTCGCCGTTCTGCCCCAGGTGAAACTGGACGTGGTTGCGGTATTGCCAGGGGTTGGGTGAGGGCACGATCGGTTGGATGGGTGGGTCATCGATATGCGCAATGCGCTGGAACTGATCCAGCAGCAGCGCTTCCTTCAACCTGAGCTGCCCCTCGTAGGCCAGATGCTGGTACTGGCACCCGCCGCACTCGCCAAAGTGCATACAGCGCGGCGTGATGCGTTCAGTCGAAGGCTTTAGCACCTCAAGAGGTTTAGCGCGGGCAAAGCGGGTCTTTTCCTCCACCAGTTCGATTCGCACAACCTCACCGGGTAAGACAAAGGGCACAAACACTGCCCGGCCATCCGGCAGCCTGCCCAGGCAGTCGCCGCCGGAGACCATTTTTTCCATTGTGATCTCGTAAACCTGTGACATTGTGAATGATCGCTCCTGGCTAAATGATAGACAACAATGCCCGGCCGACAATGATCGCAGACCGGGCATTTGGATTCAAAAATTAAACCTTCTGCTTACATCTTTTCAAGGAAGGTTTCAAAGGCTTCCAGCAGCTCATCGATGTGGTGCATTTGGGTTTCACCCATGTGGGCGATACGGAAGGTCTTATTCTTCAGGTCGCCATAGCCATTGGCGATGCGCATACCCTTGGTGAGCAGGAAGTTGTTCAGAGCCGAGATGTCGACGTTGCGCAGATTCTTGATGGTGGAAACCGTGCGCGAGCGATAGCCTTCCTTGGCCAGGGGTTCCATGCCGTTTTCCGCAGCCCAGGTCTGCACCCGGTCTGCCATCGCCTGGTGGCGGGCAAAGCGGTTTTCCAGGCCTTCAGCCAGCATCTTATCCAGCTGGACATCCAGCGCCCAAATGATGGACATGGCGGGGGTCATGGCAGTGGTGTTCTTGATGCGGTGCTTTTCCATGCGCAGCAGGTC
>DKFH01000193.1 GCA_002452315.1 Anaerolineaceae bacterium UBA6801
TCGCCTGGTTGCGTGGCAGGTAGGCATTGATGGCAATATAGTCCCCATCGCCCGCCAGTTCGGTGAAGGCCGCTATGACCTCTTGAACCGATTCACACGCATTCAGCCCGTCAAACGACCGTCCATACACCTTCACCCCGGCTTGAGACCAAATCACCTCGGGCTCTTCCAGGGTCCCTTTTTCTTTGAAAACCGCCAGCTTCTGCTTCGTGCGGTCTTTGCTGTCCTGCACATCAGGCTGATCAAAGGCGTTCACACCTAACAGGCTGCACGCAATGGCGATGGCAAACTCCCAGCCATAGAATTGCGCTGCCAGATCATACAGGTCATCCAGCTGCAGAACGATCACAGGCTGACCTGCCGCCACTAATTCATCCGTGAATTCATCCAGGTCGCCATTCATCCTCAGGTAAACAAACAATCGGTCATTGCTGTAGGCGTTCGCCTCCATTCTGGGCTCATCCGCAATGGGGAGGATGCCCCGGCCTTCTTTACCGCTGCTCTCGGCAGTCAACTGCTCCAGCCAGGCGCCAAAAGGTGCAAAAGCTTCGTCTGCCAGCAGGGTTAATTTATCTCGTCCCTGGGTTGCGCTCACACCAATCATCATTCCCAGCAGCGCGCCGGGGTTGAGCGCCAATGGCGTCGCTGGCGAACAACATTCTGCCATCACTTGTGCCCGGGCAAGGAATTTTTCCAGGTCAATTCCCATCAGGGCTGCGGGCACCAGGCCGAAATGGGTCAGCGCGGAATAGCGGCCGCCCACGTTCGGGTCAGCGGTAAACACCGCTCTGAAGCCCAGTTCCTCCCCGATCTGCGCCAAACGGCTGCCCGGGTCGGTAATGGCGACAAAATGCGACGCCCACGCCGCACCCAGCGCTTGTTCTGCGCCCTGCTTGAAATAGGCATACAGGGCTAATGGCTCGCTGGTCGTGCCGGATTTGCTGGCGACGATGAACAACGTTTTTCCATAATCTACCCACGCTTCGACCTCGCTGACTTGTCCCGGCAACGTTGAATCAATGATCTTTACCTCTAACCCATCGGTATGAGTACCCAAAATCAAGCTCATCGTCTCAGACGCCAAGGAAGAACCGCCCATCCCCAAAACCAGGGCTTTGGTAAACCCGGCTGTGCGGCAGTCTTCGGCAAATTTCGTCAGGGCCGGGATCAAGGCCTGGCTCCTGGATGGTAGGTCCCGCCAGCCCAATCGGATTTGAACCTCCTGCTTGCCAGCTGGAGTCGTGGTCCACACTGTGGGGTCGTTATTGAAAACTCTTACTATCGTATTGTCTTCAGTCAACTCACGGACTTTCGCCCCAACATCACCTGCCAGGGAACCAAGCTGTCCAACGACAGCTTTCCGCTTGTTTTCAATTGCTTCAATTAACCCCTCAAAAGACTTGGCAAATTTATACACGCCCTCATCCTCAAGCTCCTGGGTGATCTCATCGATGGCAATCCCCAATTCGGCCAGGCGTTCAAAATCTGCTTTGGCCTGGTCCACACCCTCGCTGATCCTTACAGCCGGGTTGCCGTGATCCAGATAGGCTTGCAGCGTCTCAGGCGGTACCGTGTTGACCGTGTTTTCAGCCACCAGCTCATCCACATATTTGATATCGCTGTACGCCGGGTCCTTGGTGCTGGTTGAAGCCCACAAAGGCCGCTGTTTGCGTGCGCCCGCTTCCTCCAGGGCGTGAAAACGATCTGAATTGAAAAAGGACAGGTAAGCCTGGTACGCCAGGCGCGTGTTATCCACCGCCAGCTTGCCTTTCAGCGCTGCCGCTTTTTCAGCCTGCGGACCGCCTGCATCGATGATGCGCTGCAGGCGGGCATCAGCATTGGTATCAAAGCGCGAGACAAAGAACGACGCCACCGAATTGATATTTGAGATATCTCCGCCCTCTCGCAGGCGCTTTTCCAAACCTGCTAAATACGCATCCATCACCTCGTCATAGCGTGTCAGCGAGAAGATCAGGGTCACATTGACGTTGATCCCGGCCGCTATCGCTGCGGTGATCGCTGGCAATCCAGCCTTAGTCGCTGGGATTTTTACCATCAAATTCGGCCGGTCAACTTGCCGCCATAACCACTTGGCCTCATCAATCGTACCCTGGGTGTCATTGGCCAACTTAGGATTCACCTCTAAACTCACAAAGCCATCCGCACATTTACTGGCTTCATAATACGGCCGGAAAAGGTCAGCAGCATCCTGGATGTCCTGAATGGCCAGATTGTAAAATATTTCCTCAGCAGTCAGGCCAGCCCAGGCCATTAATTGCAGGTCGGCTTGGTAATCGTTGTCGCTTTTGATCGCATTTTCAAAAATGCTGGGGTTGGAAGTCATCCCCAATATTTCACGCCGCTCGATCATCCCGGCAACCGTCCCATCCGTGATCAAGGACCTTTTCAGGTTGTCATACCAGATCGACTGACCCAGTAAATTAAGTTGGATTGCAGTGCTCATTTATAATTCTCCTAACAAATGTTGTCTTTCAATTTTTCTAATTTTTCCCACCCGGCGTTGGTGCCGTGCCTCATCCGAGGGCTGGGCATTCAGGAATGCTTCCACAATTTTGATCGCCAATTCAGAGCCGATAATCCTGGCGCCCAAACACAGCATATTCATCTGGTCATGTTCAACGCCCTGGGCAGCAGAATAGGTATCATGGCATAAACAAGCATACACCCCCACAATCTTGTTGCCTGCGATACACGCCCCCACGCCAGACCCGCACACCACCACAGCACGGTCTGCCGTTCCCCCAACGATGGCATTCCCGGCTTTCTCAGCATAATCGGGGTAATCCACGGGTTTCGTTGAATCAGTTCCCAGATCTATCGGCGTGTGACCGCTGGCTCGAATTGCTTCAATGACCGTGTCTTTTAGCGGATATCCCGCATGATCAGCAGCGACTGCAATTTTCATCTTAACCTTCTTTCAGAATTTATAGTATGGTCAACCCGGCTTAAATTTTTAATCATGTTCCTGCCTAAGCATTTTCAGGGCTTGCTCAGTCACGTTTGCCACGGTGAGTCCATAAGCTTTCATCACAACGGGTTGCGGTGCAGAAGCACCAAACCGATCAATGCCAATCACGACACCCTGGTCGCCAACCCATCGTTCCCATCCCAACGTTACACCGGCCTCTATGGCCAAACGCTTCTTGATAACTGGTGGCAGGACACTATCCTGATACGTCTTATCCTGGATTTTGAACAACTCCCAGCTGGGGAAGGACACCACCCGCACATTGACACCCTCAGCAGCCAGGTTTTCACCAGCCTTCAACACCAGGTCAACCTCGGAACCCGACGCCATCAGGATTAGCTCGGGCATCCCCTCACCAAAATCTGCCAGCACATACGCGCCTTTTTCTAATTCCTCGGCGCTTGTGTAAATTTCTCGATCAATCGTGGCCGTATTTTGCCGGGTGAGCGCCAGGGCCACAGGCCCCTCATGCTGGATCGCATAGCGCCAGGCCTGGGCTGTCTCGTTAGCATCCGATGGCCGTAACATCACCAACCCCGGGATCGTCCGCAAGCTGGTGACGTGTTCAACAGGTTGATGGGTGGGGCCATCTTCACCCACGCCAATCGAATCATGCGTAAAGACCCAAATTGAAGGGTATTTTGATAAAGCAGAAAGGCGGATTGCACCGCGCATATAATCGGAAAATACCAAAAAGGTCGCACCGTAGACCAACAAACCGCCATGGACCGCCATGCCATTCACAATCGCGCCCATAGCATGCTCTCGCACGCCAAAGTGCATATTGCGGCCTTCCGGATGTTCAGATTGAAAATCAAGCTCGTTGTCAATCCAGGTCTTGTTCGAGGGGGCCAGATCGGCCGATCCACCCATTAACTCAGGCAGCACCCTGGCAATTGCATTGAGCACCTTGCCGGAAGCCGCACGGGTGGCCATCCCCTTTGCATCCGGAGGAAATTCAGGGATAGCTTCTTCCCAACCATCGGGTAATTCGCCCCGCATGCGCCGTAGAAATTCTGCAGCCAGCTCTGGATAGGCAGCCTGATATGCATTGATCTTCTGCTCCCATGCAGCTTCAAGCGCTTGACCCTCTGTAACTTTTGACAGGAAATGCTCCCGAACATCATCCGGGATGTAGAACCTGGGTTCAGTCGGCCAGCCTGCATTTTTCTTTGCTTGTTCAATCTCATCCCACCCGGGCGGCGTACCATGGGCTTCTTCCGTGCCTTGCACCGTCGGCAAGCCATGCCCAATGGTGGTCCGCACAACAATCAGCGAAGGGCGTGGGTCAGCCTTTGCAGCCTCAACCGCTGAGACCAGCGCGTCAACGTCAAAGGGGTCATCCACCCGGGTAACATGCCAGCCGTAGGCCTCAAAGCGGGCAGCCCGGTCCTCCGTGAAAGCCAAATCCGTCGGCCCGTCAATCGAAATGCGGTTATCGTCATAAAAATAGATCAACTTACCCAGCTTGAGGTGCCCGGCCAGGGAGGCCGCTTCAGAAGCAATGCCCTCCATTAAATCGCCATCGGTGACGATGGCATAAATATAATGATCTACAATTTGATGCCCAGGACGGTTAAATTCCGCCGCCAGGTGCGCTTCAGCAATCGCCATGCCAACACCATTCGAAAAGCCCTGACCCAACGGCCCGGTTGTGACCTCAATCCCTGGCGTCAGACCATACTCAGGATGGCCAGGTGTTATACTGCCCCACTGGCGGAAGGATTTCAGTTCCTCCAACGGTAAATCATACCCGGTCAGGTGCAGTAGTGAGTACGCCAGCATGGAACCATGTCCGCCGGAAAGGATAAACCGGTCACGGTTGAACCATTTTGGGTTTTTGGGGTTAAATTGCAGACATTTCATATAAACAGCATAACCAATGCCTGCCGTCCCCATCGGTAAACCAGGATGTCCGGAGTTTGCGGTCTGAACGCCATCTACGGAGACAAATTTGAGCGTATTGATGGCTTTTTCAACGATCGTTTTTTGGCCCATATGAATTATTCCCTTTCAACATTTGATCTTTTTTTTATTTTACCATTATCAACCTGCGACCAAACCTTTTCAGCGTTACGCTTTATACAATCACGCAAAGCCACCCTGAATTGGGGTAATATGTATAAAATAAAAAAGTGTGTGTTTTAGCATCACTAATATGATGGGATAGATCTCGCAATCCTTACATGATCAGGCATAAAATAAACAAGTGAGAAGCAAAAATGAAGGGACAACGTGAATAAGAACCAATTTATCCGTATTGCTATAAGCCTTGTGGTCCTAAGCCTGGTGTGGATCGCCCTCACACCCCTTTTGGTTGGCGGTGCACAGGCAGAATCCCCCCAAACCGCGCCGCATCGCGGTTTTTATGCCCCGCCTTTCACCCTGGGCACGCCCCGGGGCGAGGTGCATTCCCTGGATGATTACGAAGGCAGCCCTGTTTTGGTGTTCTTCTGGGCTTCCTGGTGCTCAATCTGCAAAACCGCCATGCCTGGCCTTGAAGCGGTTTACCAGGACTTTGCAGACCAGGGCTTCACCATTTTGGCTGTCAACACCACCAACCAGGACAGTCTTGCATCGGCTGAAACCTACTTTAACGCCCAGGGTTATTCCTACACCATGTTATTGGATCGTGACGGTTCCGTCGCCAATCTTTACCGCATGCGAGCCGTACCGACCTCGGTGCTGATTGACCCCCAGGGCAAAATTACCGATGTGATCATCGGCTCGGGCATCAGTGAAGGATTTTTACGTGCCCGAGTGGGAGCCCTATTAGAGAGAGGCGTGGAGTAGAACATGTTTCCAATCATCAACATTGGGCCATTGGCCGTCCAGGCGGCAGGGTTCATTCTATTGCTAAGTGTGTTTATCGGCACCTGGCTGACCGGTAAATTAGCCCTCAACTTGGGCACCAACGCAGATCGTATCGAAAACAGCATCCTGGTGGGTTTGCTCGCTGGGATTTTCGGCGCCCGAGTAGGTTTCCTGCTCATCAATCCATCCGTCCTGGCCAGCAATCCCCTCAGCCTGTTCTCGCTGACTCCTTCCATGCTCGATACCAGCTTTGGTGTGCTGGTTGGCGTGCTGACAGCCTTTGCCATCGCCCAAAAGAAACACCTGC
>DKFH01000103.1 GCA_002452315.1 Anaerolineaceae bacterium UBA6801
GTTCATCAGCCGCCGCCTGGTCGCGCCCCGGCTGGCAAGCCGCCAGGAGCATCACCAGTGCCATCAGCAGGGCCAGTTTCCAATAGGTTTGGTTAGTCTTGATCATGATGGGGTGTTCTCTTTCGGCATTGCGGGCACAAACCGGAAAATTGCAGCATGTGCTCATCCACCAAAAAGCCGGTTTCCTCCTGGATGTGATCGATCAGGGTGGAGAGGTCATCCATCCCGCTGAATTCAACCGCTGTTGAACAGGAGCGGCACACCAGGTGGTGATGGTGCCCCGGCGATGCGAGCACATATCCAAGGCACGCTTCATGACCGTGCACCCGCCGCACCAACCCCAGATCGGTCAGCATCTCCAGGGTGCGGTACACAGAGACCAATCCGATCTCTTCGTCGGCATCCAGCGAGCGCTGGTGAATGGTCTGCGGTGAAAGGGGCACCCCGGCCGCCTCCAGCACAGAGATGACCACCCGGCGGGGGGTGGTCAGCCTGAGCCCTTCCTTGTTGAGCTTATCCTGCCAATTCATCACAATCCTTATTGAAAATAGTTTTCAATAAGAAATTGTATCGACCGATGCGAGAAAAGTCAAGCAGGGATGGGCGAGCAGGAATTAGCGAGCAGGTATTAGTGTCAAAGTCGCTGGTACAAAATGGCCTCCAAACCCCAAAGCTGCGCAGGTAGAATAAAATTAACCTATTAATTGGGAAGAAAACCAATTTTCCTGATCCCTGGTACCGAATACCTGATTCCCATTCACCTAATATCCCGTATAATTCAGTTAGGAATAACACCATGACCACTGTTGATGAAATCAAAGCCAGGCTGGATATTGTCGATATCGTCTCCGAGACGGTGAATTTACGCCACTCGGGCAAAAACTACACCGGCTTCTGTCCCTTCCACACCAATACCAAAACACCCGCCTTTGCGGTGTTTCCTGATTCCCAATCCTGGCGCTGTTTTGGCCAGTGTAACGAGGGTGGCGATATCTTCAACTTTGTGATGAAGCGCGAGGGCTGGGACTTCCCTGAAGCCCTGCGCAACCTGGCAGAGCGCGCCGGCGTGACCTTACAGGAATACACCACCGAACAACAGGAACAAGTAGAGGAAAACGAACACCTGCGGGAAATCCTCAGCATGGCGGTGACCTTCTTCCAACATCAACTGCGCAACACAAATGCAGGCAAAGCCGCCCTGGATTACCTGCACGGCCGCAAATTGACGGATGAAACCATCGACGCTTTTGCCCTGGGATACGCCCCCGATTCGTGGGATGCCCTCACAAACTATATGCTCTCGCGGCAGATCTCGCAGGAAGACCTGATCAACGCCGGGTTGGTCACCGATAGGGAGGATGGTGGCATCTACGACCGGTTCAGACACCGATTGGTAATCCCCATCCGGGATCACCAGGGGCGCATGGTTGGGTTCGGGGGACGTGTGCTGCGCCCGGATGATGTGCCCAAATACCTCAACTCGCCCAAAACTGCCCTGTTCGATAAAGGCCGCATCCTGTACGGCCTCGACATGGCGCGCAGAGAGATCCGGGCACAGGACCAGGTGGTGATTGTCGAGGGTTACCTGGACGTGATCGGCCCCTATCAGGCCGGGTATAAGAACTGTGTCTCCCCCATGGGCACCGCCCTGACCGAAGACCACTTCCGCTTGATCAAACGCTATTCCCGCAGGATCATCCTGGCGCTTGACCCCGACGCGGCCGGTCAGCAGGCGACCCTGCGCGGCTTACAGACCGCGCGCCAATCTATGGAACGGGAAAGCGAACTGTTTTTTGACTCGCGCGGGCTGATGGGCCTTGAAGGCCGTCTGAAAGCCGATATCCGAGTGACTACCCTGCCGGACGGGCTCGACCCGGACGAAATTGCCCTGGAAGATCCCGAGCGCTGGGCACAGATTGTCAAAGATGCCAAGCCCGTTGTGATCCATGTGATGGAAACCCTCGCCAAGCGGGATGATTTCGATGACCCCAAAGCCAAAGAGGAGATCGCTGCCCAGGTTTTGCCGCTGATCGAGGATGTCAGGGGCAGCGTGGAACGGGAGGCATACCGCCAGCGCCTGGCCCGCTTGCTGAAGGTGGATGAGCGTGCCCTGGTGCGGCGTTCAGCTGGACGGTCCTACCGCAGACCGTCAAGGTACCGTCCCCAGCCCGAAACCCCGGCTGAAACGGCGAAAATCCCCGTCTTACCCCACCGGCTGCTGGAAGAGAAGTGCCTGACCGCACTGCTGGCCGACCCAACCCTGCTGAACTATATCGACCGCGCCTTCAGGGGTTATGAACTGGCCTGCGTGCATGTGGAAGATTTCTCCCACGCCGACCATCGTGAAATCTTCAAGCTGGTCAAGGACTCCCTGGATCAGGAAGCGGAGGACCCCCTCAGCTTTATCCACAACCGAGCGTCTGAAGCGATGCTGGAAGCACTGATCGAAGACGCATCTGAGGAAGACTATCCGGATTGGCGTTTTCAACCGGGTGACCCAAAATTAGAAGACTTATTACATATGTTCATTCGCCTGCGAAGAGCCCGTATTGACGAGGGTTTGGACCAGCTGGTTTACCTCCAGTCACAGGACAGCGATGAAGCCGGGGAATTAACCGTCGACATTAAAGAGGCTGCTCTGGCCTATGTTCAGGCCCGGGCGAAATTAGACCATGCTTTACAACAATCCTTTGCCAGGGTCAAGCAAAAATCTTAAGACCCGTGCTAAAATTGAGTTTAATGGACCGATCAACGTTATTATCGTGTTTGTTACGATTGAAGATCACTATTCAATAAAAAGCCATGGCTGAAAAAGAACCGGTATCCGAAAAATATCCCTCCCAAGATCTGGATAGCAAAAAGGAAAATTTCGCTCCCAGGTCCTCTGAGGGAGACTCGGCCTTTAACAGGATGGATGACCCGGTCAGGTTATATATGCGTGAGATTGGACGCATCGACCTGCTGGATGCTGATGATGAGTTTTGGCTGGCCAGCAGGATGAAAGCGCAAGACCTGGTCGAAAGGCTGGCAGAAAAACTGCCCAATCCCACACAAACCGAGAAATCACCGTTAATGTTGGTGATCTTTGACGAAATCCTCGCGATCAACAGCCGCCTTAAAGGGCTGGTAAAAAAGGGCCAGGTTGACCGGTTGGATATCCACCAAATGATGGTGGAAACCCACAGGTTAAGGCAATCCTGGCGGATTGAGGAACCCTCTTACCTGCGCAACTATTTAGAGGATCAATTTTGGAAGCCAGAGAAAAAAGAAAAGCAGATCATCGACCAAATCTATAGGTTGTACCTGTGCTTATACCTGCTTCCGCCTAATTTATCTGAAAAACTGCAGACACACCTGCAACGAAAATCCAAGCTGCCGACCTTGTTCTTCTTTAAAACCAACCTCCCCGGTGAGGAAACGTTACAGGAAAACTTCATCGAAGTTGACTTACTCAACGGTGAAGCCAACCAGATCT
>DKFH01000138.1 GCA_002452315.1 Anaerolineaceae bacterium UBA6801
CCTCAAAGGCATACCCGACCGACTGAAAGAAGGGGGTGGGTTTAAGGGGGTTACCCAGAGCCACACCCATCGCGCCTTCGCCCGGGGGCGGGTCAAGCCGCGGGGTGAGGGTCAGGATTTCGGTCTGATCGCCGCGCAGCACGGTTATCGTGATAGGATTGCCCGCGCGCTCGGCAATGATGCTGATCAGCGCCTCGATATCCTCGATGGGCTGCCCGTCAACTTGGGTGACGATATCCCCGGGCAGCAAACCGACCGCCATGGCGGGCGAATTGGGCGCCACCTGGGTGATCATGGCCTGGTCGGAGACCGGGGTACCGACGGCGCCGAAGATCACCACCAGCAGGATGATGCCGATCAGGAAGTTCATCAAGGGGCCCGAGACAGCGATCACCAGGCGCTTCCAGGCAGGCGCAGCGGCCATACCGCCCTCAACGGTCTCATCGGCTTCGCCTTTGGGCCGGACAAATCCGCCAAAGGGGATCCAGTTAAGGGTGATCTCTGTGCCCTGCCATTCGGTGATCTTAAACAGCCGCGGGGGGAGTCCAAAACCAAATTCTTCAATCGGGACGCCGACCGCACGCGCCGCCAGGAAATGTCCCAGCTCGTGGAAGAAGATTAGAATACCAAGGACGATCACAACTTGTAAAATCAATAAAAAGACGCTCATGTTATCCTCGACCATCCGTGCAGGGTTTTGTGCACGGGGTAACTGTTAATTGAATTGATAAATTAATTATACCTGCTCAGGGTGGGATGGTTAGTCCTGCAGCAGGCGCGCCGGGCCGGCCGGCAGCGCGTTGAGCACATCCAGCACACCGGGGAGCTGGCGCAAGCGGCCTGTCACCTCCCCCATTAAGGCCTGGGTGGTGATCACATGCACATTGGGGCCGGCATCCAGGGTGAAGGTGACCTCTAGCCCTTCGTGTTGCCAGGATTTAACCGTGTGCATGACCGCCAGGGAGTCCGGCAGCCAGTAATAGAGGGGCGGCTCGGAGGTCATCATCACGGCGTGCATCAGGTTGCTATCCAGCTCGGTGACCGCTGCCAGGGCGTCAAAATCGCGCCGGAGGATCGCCCCCCGGCAAATCTCCAGCCGGCGGTCGGCGTCCTGCACCCGGGCCGCCTGCAGGGGGCTGGTGGCGGCGCGGCGCATGCCCGCCTCCGAGCCGACTGGCTTGTGTGCTTCGCTCAGGATAACGATGCAGTCGGCCAGGTCCCAGTGATCCGCCGGGGCGATGGTCTGCGCATAGGTTTCACCGGAAGTGGGGTCAACCCGCCATTCGACGAATCCGCCCGGGATGGAGCGGCAGGCCGATCCGGAGCCGAAGCGCGCCAGGGCGGTAAGCTCGCGCTGTGAGAGCTCCATGCCCAGCGCGGCCGTCCCGGCCAAGGCCAGGGCGGCAAACCCGGAGGCCGAGGAGGCCAGCCCGGTGCCGATGGGGAAGTTGTTCTCGCTGGTGATGTGGGCGTAGCGGTTTTGATGTGCCAGATTGCGAATGCGGTCCATAAAGCGCTGGACGCGCGCCAGTCCCTGCCCGGTGACTGGCTGGCCGTTGAGGGTGAGGGTGTCTTCCTGTAAGCGCGGGTCGCAGGCAACCCTGGTGATAGTCGCCAGTGGGCCCAGGTTCATCGAAATAGACCCATTGGCGGGGAGAGAACGATCTTGATCGGCCAGGCCCCAGTATTTAATAAAGGCGATATTGGGATGGGCCAGCGCGGTGGCTTGCGTGTTCATAAACAGCAGAATACCCTTAACCGGGCTGGCGGTCAATTGAGGAAATTGTGCAAAGGTATTTGGTACTAGGAAATTGGGTATCAGGAATTTGGTATCAGGAATTTGGTATCAGGAATTTGTGCAGTCCGGTCGAAAAACTATCACCCCGTACTTTAACCAAAATCACTAGCCTAACACCTATTACCTGATACCTATTACCTACTACCTGGTACCTAGTACCCAACTCACCAACCTCACTTTTCCTTCATCATGGTCTTGATGTCGGAGAGGGTCTCGTTGATGCGGAAGAACAGGATCAGTAGTTCAGCGTAAATACGGGTTGCCAGGGCGCCCAGAATGATGATCAGTAAACCACCGAGCGCGCCACCTATGAAACCCAACAATATTTGGCCAAAATTTTTCCAGCCGATCCCCACAAATGCGGTTGTAAAGAAAAATGCGATACCGCCGATGGCACTGCCGATCAGCCCGATATAAAATAGAATTTTTATAATAACCGGGGTGAACATCCGCTCAAAATTGAGAAAATCCTTGAACTTCATATAAGCCTCCTAAAATGTGATCATTTAATAAATATGCTAATTTGTTTACATTATATCATATGATGCAGACCATGATTTTAATTATAAGTTAATAAAATTGTATAATAATATAAATATATCGGTTGGCTGCTGAGTAATCCTGCGTCCAGGTACTATTCACCATGCTCCAGATACGCGCTCGGGTCCACCTGCGGGAAGGCGACCTTTGAGAATGGCTTGCCGGCCGTGCCCAGGGGCGCGGTCAGGTCAAAACCGACCTTGCAGGTCTCGTAGGTGCCGGGCTCAGCGCTGGGGTCAAGGGAGGAGCCGCGCTCCCGACCGATGAAGACCAGGTCGCGGTCCGCCTGGAAGCGCGTAGCCATGGCCCACTCCACGGCGAGGGGGTCGTAAATGTTGATGTCCTCGTCGACCACGAAGATATGTTTGCAGGAGCTGTGACCGCGGTGGGCAGCTTCGATCGCTTTGCGCCCGTCATCGGCGCTTTTCTTGTGAATCTGGACGATGGCATGCAGCCAGGAGCAGCCGCCCGGGTTGATGTTCACGTCCAGGCATTCCACCACCCGGCTGACCTGGCGGAAGATGGTCGGTTCACGCGGCATGCCCATGAGGAGCTTGTGCTCCAGGCCGCCGGGCAGGAGGGCGTGCCAGTATGCGTCGTGGCGGTGGGTGATGCATTTCACCTCCAGCACCGGCTCCTGGCGGATAACGTCCTGGGTTTCGGTCAGATCCACAAAGGGCCCTTCTGGGTGGCGCCGATCTCGATACACCGTGCCCTCGATCACAAATTCGGCTTGGGCGGGGATCAGCAGGTCGGAGGTATGCGCTTTGACGACCGAGAAGGGTTGCAGGGCGTTGGCGATGGTCAGCTCATCAATGCCGATGTCGACGGAGGTGGCCGCGGCCACGAGGATGTTGGGTGCCACGCCCACGCAGATGGCCACATCCACCTGGCCCAGGTCCTCAAGAAAGGCGTCAAAATTACGGCCTTTCACCACCCGCACAGCCATTTCCGACTTTGAAAACTGCATGCAGCGGTGAAAGTCCATGTTCTGGCCGTAGTGGGGATGGCCGGCGATCATCACACCCGAGCTGATGTAGTTGCCGCCGTCGTCCCCGCAATGGAACAGGATCGGCAGGTCATCCAGGTCGGGCTGGGCGCGGATCACCTCCTGGCAGGGGGCGCGGGACACCTGGTGGGGTGGTGTGGGCGCTTCGATGGCTGCTATCATGGTGGGGATGATCGCCTGCACGGGGATGCCCAGGTAGGCGGCTAAGGAATCCTTGCTGCACAGCAGGTTCCCCAAAACAGGAAAATCTGACTCGATCACCTGACTGCACAGGACGGGTGTAGGCTCCAGCGCCTTTAATAAGCCGGCCACAGCAAGCTGTTTTGAGATCGGTTTTTGGATCGTGACCAGTTGACCGTTTTGTTGGAGGGTGTGGAGGTAATCTCTGAGGGACATGGCTTTGCCTTTGGTTTTTGCCTGAATTATAGCAGGAAAGCGGCTGGGACTGGCAGGCGGGGGATGGTACGAATCTTGCTCTTTATCCTGATGTCAGAATAGGACTGCCAGCAGTTGCCTGGTTGATGGAGAGAGAACGGAAGTGGTAATGAAACACAAACTGGCTATACGGTTAGGGACATTGTTTTTGATCGCGATGATCGCGACGACGCTGTGGGGAAACACCTATATGGCGGTCAAAGCCGAGGAAGGAAACCAAGATATCCCCTGGGTTGACCCGGCCTTGCTGGCCAAGTCCAAAACGGGTGAGCCGCTCGATTTCTTGATCTACTTTGATGAGCAGGCTGACCTGAGCGCGGCATACGAGAAGACCTGGGAGGCGCGGGGGTGGTTCGTGTACGAGACCCTGACGGCCCTGGCCGAAACCGCACAAGCGGATGTGCGCGCTTATCTTGAGGAACAGGGTGCCCCTTACGAGGCCTTTTGGATCCAAAATGTGATTGCGGTTCAATCCTCCACGGCGGAGACGCTGACCGGGCTGTTGAACTACCGCGAAATCGAATCCCTGCAATCCATCCCCCAGGTTTTCCTGGAAGATGACTCCATCTCTGCGGAGGATGGGGTTGCACCGGAAGCAAATGCGGGCGTCTCTAGCAACTTAATCCAGATCAAGGCGGATGAGGTCTGGTCGTTGGGCGAGGTGGGCGCAGGCATGGTGGCGGGCGCGATCGACACGGGCGCACGCTTCACCCATGAGGCATTGGTCGGGTCTTACCGGGGCAACCTGGGTGAAGGGGCTTTCAGCCATCACTATCACTGGTGGGATGCGGTCAACCAGCAGGACGAACCCTATGACGATCACGGTCACGGCAGCCATGTGACCGGGATTATGACCGGATCAACAGCGCCCGGCGCGGAGATTGGCGTGGCGCCCGGCGCAGATTGGGTGGCGTGCAAAGCGATCAGCGACACCGGGCGAGCCTGGGGGCATGACCTGATCAAGTGCGGTCAGTTCCTGACGGCGCCGACCAATTTAAGCGGCGAAAATCCCAACCCGAACCTGCGCCCGCAGGTGATCAATAACTCCTGGGGGGATTGCGGCCGTGCGTATAACGCCTGGTACCAGGGCGTGATCGATGCCTGGTTGGCAGCGGGGATCTACCCGGTGTTTGCCAATGGGAACAGCGGTAATTGTGGCTACGCCTCACCGCCCGGGCTGAATACGGTGGGCAACCCGGCCCGCACCTACAACGTGACCTCGGTCGGCTCAACCGGGCTGGATGATGGCCAGTACGCGCCGCATTCCAACTGGGGGCCGACGGACAGCCCTGACACCCTTAACCCCCAGGGTTACCCCACCATCAAGCCCCAGGTGGTGGCCCCGGGCGTGAACATTCGCTCTGCGGTGGCCGCAGACGACTCTGCGTATGCCGCCTGGAGTGGAACGTCGATGTCTGCGCCGCATGTGGCCGGGTTGGTGGCTTTGATGTGGGGTTCAGCGGATTGCCTGTTTGGGGATTATGTGACGACCGAATCCCTGATTTTGGAAAGCGCCCGACCGATTCCCTATGACACCGGTCAGGGGGACGAGGGGTCGGATCTGGTACCCAACCATGCCACCGGCTGGGGCGAGATTGACGCTTTGGCGGCGGTCAATGCAGCCCAGTCACAATGTGCGGGCGGTTACCTGGAGGGGTATGTCCTGCAGAAGGCGGACCAATCGCCAATTGAGGGCGTGGCGATCGAAGCCGTCTCACAGGTCAATCCGACCTCGGTCAGCACCACAGCGACGAATGCGGACGGGTTTTATCGCCTGTTTGTCAACAGTGGGGCGAGTTACACCCTGACGGCAACCGCCTACGGCTTTCACCCCGTGACCATTTCGGATGTGCGGGTTGGTGCGGTTGGGGAAACGACGACCACACACTTTAACCTGCTGCCTAAGGCGAATATCGTCACCCTGACGGGTGCGGTTACCGACGGGGGTGGGCACGGCTACCCGCTGTATGCCCGCGTCACGATCGAGGCTGATGGCCATCAGGCGTCGGTTTACACCCATCCCTTTGACGGGACTTACCAGGTGAGCGTGTATGATGATGTGGCGTATGACCTGAACGTGACCGCGATGATCCCGGGGTATCAGACGAAACTGGAAAATGGAATCACTTATGGGCAGGCGTCTGAGCCTTTGGCGCATGCGTTGGAGGTCACCGATGCGTGTGAAGCGCCCGGGTATGCGCTGGTCAACACGCTGAACCAGTCCTTTGATGTCGAGGCGCTGCCATCGGGCTGGGAGGTTTGGGATCATGCCGACACCGGGGTGACCTGGGCCTTCGACAACCACTCTGAGCGCGGGAATCTGACCGGCGGGTCGGGCGGATTTGCGATGGTGGATTCCGATTATCCCGGCCCGGTGGATGTGGATACCTCGCTGGTCTCCCCCAGCATGGATTTTTCTGACGATGCACAGGTGTTGCTCTCCTTTGCGCAGGATTTCTTTTACTATGCCGGCAATGATGATGAGATCGCCGATGTAGATGTTTCCATCGCCGGGGGCGAATGGCAAACTGTGCTGCGTCAAACGGAGAATGCCCGCGGCCCGGAGCGCATTTCGATCGATATCAGCGAATTGGCCGCCCACCAGACAGACGTCCGGGTGCGTTTCCGCTATCACCAGGCCAATGCCGATTGGTGGTGGCAGGTGGATAACGTCCAGGTGGGGAGCCATACCTGTGTCCTCGTTAAGGGGGGCGTGCTGGCTGGTTTCATCACCGATAAACATTCTGGCGACCCTATTGTGGGGGCGGTGGTTTCGAACGATCAGGGCGGGGCGATGACCTCGGCTACGCCCCAAGATTCTCAGTTAGCTGATGGCTTTTACTGGTCATTTCAACCCCTGAGTGATGATCTTGAGGTGGTGAACGTTAAGGCAGCCAAGAGTCTCTATCTGAGCGCCACGGCTGAGGTTGAGATGCACAAAGATGAGATCATCCGGCTGGATCTGTCGCTGGAGAGCTTTGCGAATCGCATGGGGATCATCTTCAATAACCTGTCGGCGCTGATCTGGGAATTTTTACAGGGTGCCTTCTGGCTGGTGCAGACGTGGGTGAAAGGGTAGTGGGTTATAGGTAATAGGTATCAGGTAATAGGTATCAGGTAATAGGTGTTAGGCAAGTGATTTTGGTTAAAGTACGGGGTGATAGTTTTTCTACCGCACTACGCTACAACACTGCACAAATTCCTAATTCCAAATTCCTAATTCCTAATCCCAAATTCCTAATCCCTAATCCCTAGTTTCTCTTTTTATACGCCTCCAGGGTGCGCTGGCGGGCAAAGGCGTGGTCGACGATGCGCTGGGGGTAGTCGCTGCCCAGGCGGAAGCCGAATTGGTCGGTTTGTTCCGGTTTAAGCTTCCAGGGTTCGTGCCGGAAGGGCGTGGGCAGGTGCCGCAGCTCTGGCACCCAACGGGCGATAAAGTCCCCCTGGGGGTCAAATTTAAGTCCCTGGGTGATGGGGTTGAAGATGCGGAAATAAGGGGCCGCATCGGTGCCGGTGCCCGCGGTCCACTGCCAGCCGCCGTTATTGGCGGCGGGGTCGCCGTCGACCAGGTTGTGCATAAACCAGGCTTCGCCCTCCTGCCAGTTGATCAGCAGGTCTTTGGTCAGAAAGGAAGCGGCAATCATCCGGCCGCGGTTGTGCATCCAGCCGGTTGCAATCAGCTGGCGCATACAGGCATCCACCACGGGATAACCCGTTTGCCCGTTTTGCCAGGCCGCCAGGTCTTCCGGTGCATGGCGCCAGGGGATGTGCTGGTAATCCTCACGAAAGGGGCGTTTGAGCACATGGGGGAAGTGATACAGGATGGCGGTATAGAATTCACGCCAGACCAATTCGTTGATCCAGGTTTGGACCTCGGCCCGGTCGGCATCCGTTTGTGTCCTCAGGCGGGCGATATGGGCATGGGCAAGGGCCTCACGGGCGGAGATCAACCCGAAGCGCAGGTAGGGGGAGAGACGCGAGGTGCCGTCCAGGTCAAGGCGGTTACGCTGACTGTTGTACTGCCGGATGGCTTGATCAGTGAAGGCTGTTAAACGACCTAAAGCCGCCTTGGGGGTGGCTGGAAAACCGTCTGGGGATGCCGCCGTTGGGAGACTGATGGACTCTAACCCGGGGGGCAGCGGTGGGAGGTACCCTGGTGAGGGCAGGCAGTCCGCCGGGGTGGGCAGGGGGTGCCCTAACCAACTATTCTTGTACGGTGTGTAGACGATATAGGGGTCGCCATCCGCTTTGAGGATCGACTCAGGATGCTGAAAGACCACGCCGGGGTAGCGTTTGAGGTCCATCATTTCCGCTACGGCAGCATCGCGCTGGCGTGCGAAGGGGCTGAAGTCCTCCTGGGCGAAGATGCTCAAGGTGCCCACCTCTGCGGTCAGGGCTTGCAGGGCGGGCAGGGCAGGCCCCTGGCGGACGATTAACCGGCTGCCCAGTGCTTTGAGCTGGCGATCAAGCTCAGCCAGGGCGGAGAGCAGAAACGCGCGCCGTTTGGGGGCGGCTTGTGCCATCAGCTCGGGTTCGATGATAAACAGGGGGATGAGCTGATCGGCGCCCTGCAAGGCTGAGAACAGGGCTTGGTTGTCGTGCAGGCGAAGATCGCGCCGGATCCACCAGATATGGGTGTGCGGCATAGTGCCTCCTTTGGGTTAATTATAACCAAGGTAGATGAATAGCCAGGGGAGCAAGCCGAAAAATATCAATGGGGGCAGGTGGTATTAACCACAAAGCCGCCCGGCAAGCGGGCGGCTTTCTTTTTGGGCTGTAGCACCCTTATCGAAGACTATCGAGGAGGGGTGCTACAGCCGTTGTTAAGTGACTACTGTCTATCATTGTACACCACCTCCTCTTTAGTGGGATTGCACGGTCTCAACAACAAGGTTCAGTCCATCTCATTGTTGATAAGGCTAGTATCACACAATCCCATCGGTTTGTCAATAAAGCTGTACAGGGTGTTGAGTAATGGTGCAGACCTGACAGATGACCGGTGCGATTAATTTACAACCCTTAGATTTCCAGCGATTACCGTAAGAACATTGTTTTTATATACTTTGCCAAAGAAATGGATGTTCCATAAAACGTAGGGGCGACTCATGAGTCGCCCCTACTCGGATGGGGTTCTTGATTCTGGTATAATCAAAATCGCGGTTTATTAGAAATAGAAAGGCAACCATGCAATATCGAAAATTTGGTTCGTTGGATTGGCAGGTTTCCGCTTTGGGGTTTGGCGCCATGCGCTTACCAACCCTGGATGGCGACAGCGGTAAAATCAACGAACCGGAAGCCACGGCGATGATCCACCGGGCGATTAACGGTGGTGTGAATTACGTGGACACCGCCTGGGGTTATCACCAGGAACAAAGCGAGCGCTTTTTAAGCCGGGCGCTCAAAGACGGTTATCGGGAAAAGGTTTATTTAGCCACCAAGATGCCCTCCTGGCTGGTGAAGGAGGAAGCGGATTTTGACCGCTACCTGGAAGCGCAGCTCGAACGGCTGGACGTGGATCATATTGATGTGTACTTGCTGCATTCTATGAACGCGCGCCACTGGAAGAACTATCAAGCGCTGGATGTCTTCACCTGGGCAGAGAAGCGCATGGCTGAAGGATTATTTCACCAGCTTGGGTTTTCATTTCACGATGAGTACCCGGTCTTTGAACAAATTGTGACGGGATATGATAACTGGGCGATGGCACAAATCCAATACAATTATATTGATATTGAGCACCAGGCGGGTTTGAAGGGATTAAAACTGGCGGCTGATCGTGGGTTGGCGGTGGTGGTAATGGAACCGCTGCGCGGCGGGAAAATTGCGAAGAATCCCCCGCCGGACCCGGTGGCTGAGACCTGGGCAAAGAGTGAACGCGGCTGGTCCCCGGTGGCCTGGGCGCTCAATTGGCTGTGGGATCAACCCGAGGTGGCGACGGTGTTGAGCGGCATGAGCGCGATGGAACATGTGGAAGAGAATCTCGCGCTTGCCGCTGAGTCTTCTATTGGGAAGTTGACCGCTGCGGATCGTGCGCTGGTCAACGAGGCGCGATCAGCATATGCCTCACTTGAACCGATTCCCTGCACACAGTGTGAGTACTGCCTGCCCTGCCCGAGCGATGTTGCCATTCCGCGTATTTTTGGCGTCTATAACGAGGCAGCATCCTTTGACGCCTGGGGGCATGGGCGCTGGGCATACAATAACATCAAAGTTGAAGAACGGGCAGATAACTGCACCGAGTGCGGTGAATGTGAAGCGGTATGCCCGCAAAACATCCAAATTATCGATTGGCTGGCCACGGTCCATAAAACATTGGCTCAAGCTGAATCTGAAGTTTAATTGACCTTACACAGCGCTGAGTGCGGGTTCTCAACCCCCATGGATAGGTAAGTAGTGGGGTTGTTTTCTTTCTGAGCAGAAAATTTTGATCGCCAGCCTAATTAGGCTAACCCGCTGCTGGAGAACCCTTAAATGGAGCCGAACATGGAAAACCCAACCAAACTAGAGCGGAAAAGCAGCGCCTGGCGCTGGATTTTGATTGCTGTGGCTGTTGCACTGACGCTTGCCTGGCTTGCCCTGACTCCCTCTGGCTTGCTGGGTAAGGCGGATGCTGTGGGGTACGCCGTCTGCCACCAGATTGATGTTCGGTCATTTCATATTCATGCAAGACCGTTCC
>DKFH01000019.1:0-5512 GCA_002452315.1 Anaerolineaceae bacterium UBA6801
TAAACACTTCCGGCGGTAATAAGGTTAATTCGATTTCGCGTTCACCCGGGGTGACACTGGCCAGATGCAAGTACAGCCCGGGACATTGCGCTGCGGAGGTGATTTCTTCTGAAAAGACACAGGGATTGGTCTCCTGCCAATCTCTGGCGATTTGCTCGCCGCAAAAATATTTCACTTCATCCGGGTAGGGCCAGCCTTCGTGTTCAACATAGATTTGGCAGATCAATTGGGAATTGTTCCAGGTCAACAGCCACCACTCGTAGGTGGTGTAGGTGACAGAGATGACGGCCTGGCGATTGGGTGATTTTGACCCCAGGCTGTAGGCACTGGCCCGGGAGTTACGAGAGACGATCAGCCCCACAAAAACACACGCGATCAAAAGGATCGTAAGGGTTTGGCTTCCTGCGTGTTTGAGATGGCGCTTAATCATACTTAACCTATTTTTATGGATATCCCGGCGGTGTGATCGTTGGCGTTGGGCTGGGCGTTGCGGTGGTCATTTCCGTCTCCAGCGGCGTAGGTGTGAGGATGGGTGTGGGCTGGCCAAACGCGGACGCAGTTGCCTGGTGGGCAGCGGTCAGCTGGGCTTCCAGGGTTTGCACCTGGTTGGTCAGCGGGCTGGGGATCAGGATGGCATCGATTGCGCTCTGGAGCACGGATTTGACCCCTTCTTGATCGGGGAGGAAGACCAGCGCCTGGCTGTAGCCGGGCACCTCCCAAATAGAGATGTGATCCCACCCGATCATATAATAACCGATCCGGTCTTGGTCTGCCAATCTCAGTGCTAGCGGGATATAGCCCATCAATTCTGGCAGTGAAAAGTCGGTTTTGATCCAGCCCTCGTAACTGGCAAACAGGATGGGGAGTTGGATCAGGTTCCCGTCCCGGGTAAACTTGCGAAAGATGAGCGACAAGAGCTGTTGCTGCCGCAGCATGCGGTCGACTTCGTCGATGCCGTTGCGGTAAGTCGCATAACATAAGGCCAGGGTGCCATCCATCTGGGTGACGCCGGCGCGAATCCCGCCGCAGGCATCCGGAATGGGGAAGAAGACCGTCACCTCGATCCCCTTGATGTCATCCACCAGCCACTGGAAATCTCCCGGGTGGGCGAGGACAAACCGGCTGGGGTTCACACCGAAGTTATAAGCCAGCGTCATGCGCAGGGTTTCAATGCCGCCTATGGCATAGGCCACGTTGAGGCGCTGCATGGTATAGCCGGGAATGTAAACGTACAGGTCACCTGGTATCGAAACCAGGCTGGCTTTTGAGAATCTGGGGTTGATAAAGAGCAGGTGAATGGCCTGGGTTCGCCCGGTGAAGGGCGGCTCAGTATCCGATCCCAGTAAGACCCACACGAGGATGTTCTCGTCAAGCGCCAGGCCGTCCATGGGCGGCGGGATGGGCGTGGCGGGATCGATGATGGGCGGTGGAAACGTCAACGCACCCAGTTGATTCCCTTGATCCTGCTCCTGGCCAAAGGCTTCATCCTGCGGGCGGTCTTGATTTTGGTCTAACCCTGTCTGGGGAAGCGAGGCAGGCATCCCAATAGAGGTGACCCAGGTTGTATTGTCTTCAGCGATGGGCGCTTCATGCTGACACCCTTGCAAAGCTAAACCAAATAAGATGGCACCGCACAGGATCAGAGCACCCAACAGAAAATCTCGGTATTTCACCAGCGCATTATTCATCTGATCCCACAATAAAATTATAGCATGTAACGCCTGCTGACCAGGTGCAATTGTCCTGGCACGTTCTTCCCGGGCTTTGAATTAAAGGAAATAGAATTTACCTCCCTCAGCGGAGCAGTCGGTCGCCATCGCCGTGGCCGAGCGCTTCTGCGACGACGAGGAAATCTGTCGCTGAGATCATGCCGATGATGGCGCCATCTTCATCGGTCACGGGCAGGTGGTGGATCTGTAAGTCACTCATCAATTTGGCACACTCGAAGATGGTTTGATCAGGTTTGATGCTGATCAGGGGTGTGGTCATGATGTCCCTGATCTTGGTCTTGGCTGGGTTTTGGCCCCGAGCAACGATCTTGTCGCAGATGTCTGTGGAGGTGATGATCCCGTATTCAGTTTTGCCGTCCTTGATTTCGACGATTAAACTGTTGACGTACCGCCGGCGCATTTTTGCGAGGGCGTCCAAAACGGTGCTTTCGGGGTCAATAAAAACGACCAGATCAATCATCCAATCTTTTACCAGATCCTGCATGTTGAGACTCCTTTAAGCTATTGGTTTGGTTGTTCAACCTTCCTGCCACAATTATATTATAGATTATTTTAGGGTGGTTGAGGCAAGGTTAGTGTTTAGCCATCCCGTGAGGGTGGATCGCACCTAATGTGTATTCAACACCCTCAATTGTCATAATTGTGGGAATTTCCACTATACTTATTGAGCACGAATAACTTTGAGGAGATAAATTGATGAAAAAGTCAAATAGACGGTTTTTAATGTCCTTTGTGGGCGGTGTGTTGTTAATTGCGGCTGGTGTGGTGTTCCTGTTATCCAACCTGGAACTGATCACCATCAGCTGGGAAATGGTGATTGGTCCACTGATGGCAGGGGGGGGATTGATTTTTCTGCTGGTCTTCATTACGGACACGGATGAATGGTGGGCGCTCATCCCTGGATTTATCTTGATTGGGGTGGGGATCAATATTTTTATGGGGGAGTCGATGGGCGGTGTGGGCAGCCCAATCAGCGGTGCGGTCTTTTTAGGATTTGTGGGTCTGCCCTTTATGGCTATCTATCTCTCCAACCATCGTCATTGGTGGGCGCTGATCCCGGGCGGTGTGATCTTGACCCTGGCCGGTGTGAGCCTGGTGACGGACCATATGGCGCTGGAAGGTGGATTGTTTTTCCTCGGTTTAGCCCTCACCTTTGGGCTGGTGTACATCGCCCCAAAACCCTCGGGCAAGCTCAAGTGGGCCCTCTACCCGGCGGGGATCTTGTTGCTGCTGGGCATTTTTGTAACCCTGGGTGCCACGAATTTGATCGGTTTGATCGGTCCGCTTGCCCTGCTGGGCATCGGCGGCTATGTGATTTACCGCGCCTTGCAGAAATAAGCGCTTATTAACAAACGGGACCCTGCCTTAGTTTTTTAGCAGGGTCTCTTTTGATTTAATCTTCACAAAGGGCTTAAAGCATTGTTTGGAGGGCTTCATTCTGCAGGGCGAGGATGGTTTCAATGCCCTGATCGGCCAGCCTGAGCATTTGCTGGAGGGCGGCCGGGCTGAAGGGCTGCCCCTCGGCTGTGCCCTGGACTTCAATATATTCCCCCTTTGAATTTTTAACGATGTTGACATCCACCGCTGCCTGGCTGTCCTCCTGGTAGTTGAGGTCCAGCAGGGGCTGTTGCTGAACAATCCCCACGCTGACAGCAGCGATTGGTGGGCGCAGGCTTTCTGCCGGGATGGCGCCTGCGGCGATCAGTTTGTGCAGGCCCAATGCCAGGGCCAGGTATCCCCCGGTGATGGAAGCCACCCGTGTGCCGCCATCGGCCTGGAGCACATCGCAATCGAGCAGCAGGGTGCGCTCGCCCAGCAGGGTCAGGTCGACGGCCATCCGCAGGGCGCGTCCGACCAGGCGGCGGATCTCCTGGGTACGCCCCTTAAGGCCGTGAATCTCGCGCGGGGTGCGGGTGTGGGTGCTGCGGGGCAGCAGGGCATACTCCGCTGTCAGCCATCCACTGCCGTGGCCGACCATCCAGCCCGGCACGCCTTCCTGGATGGTGAGGTTACACAGCACGATCGTTTCGCCCCAGGTGATCAGGACGGACCCTTCTGCGTAGTGGGTGTAATCAGGGGTGAAGGCTATCGGACGCAATTGGTCCGTGCGGCGGCCGTCGGAACGTGTGGTGGGATTTGTTGTCATATCGTAATTATATCCGTGAAATGGAGTGTTTCTGCCTCATACGAAAACAGTTTTCAAACAACCCCATCTTATTTTGTAGTTTTTGGTCTGGATTGGTGTTAAAACCGCATGATAATTCACAAATGATTCCATAACTTTTTTAAGAAAAGGTTTTTAAGGAGGTGGCATGAAACGGTGGGCATTGAGCATTTTTTGGTGGATCGTTTTTAGTTTATTGCTATTGTCGTGTACACCAGCGATTGACGGAGAGGTGCAAACGTTGGATGAGGACCTGCCACTTCCCTGATCCACTCCAACAGATGCTGGTTTGCAAAGTTGATATCAGCAAATAGCTTTCCCGCCATAAAGTTGCGTTTGACATAATGGACCCCGTTTTCAACCTTTCCTTTTTGTTGAGGTTGTGCAGGCGCCGTTGGGCTGATCAAAAACCCGTAGTGAATTGCCATTCGTCGATAGGCTTCCCCCAGAACAGGATCATGGATGAGCGCTTTCGATACAGCAGCCTTCAAATTATCCGGTTTGACGCGTTTTGGAATGCCCCCAAAGTGTTCAAATGCTCGTCGATGCAACCCAAGCCAGGTTGCTGTCTTTTGGTCAAAAACTAATTCTGCGTATTGATGGCGGCTATAGCAAAGTGTAGCAACAAAGACATATGCCGTTCGTAACCGCCCGCTGTCTGGATCAAATAACTGACCCACACTCCCAAAGTCAACCTGCATCTCTTCGCCTGGTTCACTATGAACTCGGATGACAGCTTTTTCACCTGGCTTTGGGCATTGCAGTCGATGGACAAAGCGCCTGACAGATGAGTAACTGCCAGTGTAGCCATGATCGCTTCTCAGTCTTTGCCACATGGCTGTCATCTCAATCCCCTGTTCTATCATCTGCTCTACAACTTGCTGATAAGGCTCAAGGGTTGAGGGCTTTTTCGGTGGCTGTGGTTTTGGCCCCAGCACCTCTGCTAATTGTTCTAAACCAGGTCTCCCTGTGTCTATGTCCAGATAACCTTCCATTGTTACCATGATTTTGTACTTGTGGACTGTTGGCCTTGAGATTCCTAAATCTTGAGCTATTTGCCTTTCACTCTCTCCACATCGCAAGCGATGTATGATGTCGTTGATGTAATTCATGTGTATTCGCTCCATGTCTCTTCCTCTCCCAAAAATTGTTTTTTGGGAGAAATTATCCCACAGTGGTAAACACTGGGTGACGATGGGTGGTAAACATCGAGCGATCATGTCTGGTAAACATCGGGGGACTATGACTGGTAAACATTATCCGGCTATGCCTGGTAAAGTCTAATCCGGTCAATGACAGCCCCGCAGGGGTATTGAGAGGGCCATCCATGAGAAGGTTAAATAAAAACATGCCCTCACGGGAATACCCGGAGGGCACTGTGTTCGCATCCCGGTTTTGGCACCTGTCCTCCGCAGGGGTGCCTGTGCCCTGAAGGGGGATTGAGAGGGCCACCCAAGAGAGGGTTAAATAAAAACATGCCCCCACGGGAATTTGAATCCCGGTTTTGGCACCTGTCCCCCGCAGGGGTGCTTGAGCCCCGTAGGGGGATTGAGAGGGCTACTGTGTGCTAGATTAAATAAAAACATGCCCCCACGGGAATTCGAATCCCGGTTTTGGC
>DKFH01000019.1:5596-5932 GCA_002452315.1 Anaerolineaceae bacterium UBA6801
CGCCTGATGCGCACGCGCTGCAGCCGCCTGACAGGCGTCCCTGGTCCTTTTCTAAGTCTGTTGCAGGGCGCAGGGCGCTGACTTTGGTCTTGAACAGCAGGTCTTTCCCCGCCAGGGGGTGATTCAGGTTAAGGGTCACGGTCTCATCGGTGATGGCCATGGCCACACCAGTAAACACATGCCCCTGCCCATCTTGCAGGCGCATGGGATGCCCCAATTTGATTTCAAAATCCTCCGGGAAGGTGCTCAGGGGAACTTCGATCTCGAGGTCTGGATCGTAGGCACCGTAGCCGTTTTCTGCTGTGACCAAAACTTCTTTTTCCTCGCCCAGGCTCA
>DKFH01000160.1 GCA_002452315.1 Anaerolineaceae bacterium UBA6801
GTCGGCGCAACCACCCGCCTGGCATTGATCACCTCACCGCTGCGCGCCCGGTTTGGGGCCACTTACCGTTTGGATTATTACGAGGTTGACGCGCTGTTCGAGATCATTCAACGTGGGGCGAGGCTGCTCCAGGTTGATTGTGATGATGACGGGGTGGATGAGATCGCCAAACGCGCCCGCGGCACACCGCGGGTGGCTTTGCGCATGCTGCGCCGGGTGCGGGATTATGCCCAGGTGCGGGCGGATGGAAAGATCACCGGGTTGGTCTCGAAGGCCGCCCTTGACCTGCTCAATATCGACGTCCAGGGGTTGGATGACCTGGACCGGCGGGTGTTGCTGTGTGTGATCGAAAAGTATGATGGCGGCCCGGTGGGGTTGAACACGATTGCTGCCTCGGTGAGTGAAGAACCCGACACGATCATGGATGTCGTCGAGCCTTACCTGCTGCAACTGGGGTATTTGGAGCGTACGTCACAGGGACGCCTGGCAACCCGCAGTGCGTACGAGCACTTGGGGTGTGCGTACGATCATCAAGACCCGCAACAAAAGCTGTTTTGAACGAGTGAAACCCACCATGCGCACTGCTGACTTTGATTACCACCTGCCTCAGGACCGGATTGCCCAGACCCCCGTCACACCTCGCCATGACTCACGCCTGATGATCGTTGATCGCCAGGCAGGTACCATTGCACACACCACCTTTTGGAACATTGATCAGTTATTACACCCGGGGGATGTTTTGGTGATCAATGAGACGCGGGTGATCCCGGCGCGCATTTATGCGCATAAACAACCCGGCGGGGGAAAAGTAGAGTTGTTGCTCCTGGAAAAAGAAGATGATCTCACCTGGACCGCGCTGGGAGGCGGCAAAGGACTGACCCAGGGCCGACCATTGACGATCGAAGACGGGCCAGGAGCAGAGATCATCCAGGTGTTGGACGGCCCCAAACGGCGTGTGCGTTTTGATGTGCCGATCGAGCCATTCTTTGACCGGATTGGAAATGTACCCTTACCCCCGTATATCCATGCCAAACTGGATGACCCGGAGCGTTATCAAACGGTGTATGCCGCGACGCCTGGCTCTTCAGCGGCGCCGACGGCAGGTTTGCACTTTACCGACCAGCTGATGCAAAAGCTAGTGGATCAGGGAATTTTGTTCGCCCGGGTGACCCTGCATGTCGGCCTGGACACCTTTGCGCCAGTGACCGAGGATGACCCGAGGGAGCACAAAATCCACACGGAGTGGTGCGAGCTCAACCCCGAAACCGCGGCGCAAATTAACGCGGCTAAAGCGGCCGGCGGTCGCGTGGTAGCAGTGGGGACGACCAGCGTCCGCACTCTGGAATCTGCTGCGCGGGCGTTGGATAATCAGGAGGCGGTTGCCCCGATCTCTGGTCCGACGGACCTGTATATCCTGCCGGGGTTCAGTTTTCGTGCGGTTGATATGATGATCACCAATTTTCACCTGCCAAAATCCACCTTGTTGATGCTGGTGAGCGCGTTTACCGGCCAGGAACTGATATTTAAAGCCTATCAGACCGCCATTGAGGCAGGGTACCGGTTTTACTCCTTTGGCGATGCCATGTTGATTTTGTGAATGGCACCTGGTGTGTAAATTGCATCCTTATTCCCTGCGTTGTTAATATTTTATATTTTTCTTATAAAAAATAGTTACAGTGGACTTATAAAAATGTTATAATTCAAATGTTCTAATACAAATTTTGATTTAACGGACAAGGAAAAGACCGATTATGATGCGATTTGATCGTTTTACCGAACGTGCCCAGGAAGCTGCCCAGCGCGCTGCGGAGATCATCCAGCGCTATGGCCATAACCAAATTGATACCGAACATATCCTGCTGGCATTGATTGAGCAGCCCCAGGGTGTGATTTCACAATTGCTTGAAATCCTTAAGATTGACGGTACCAACTTCAAAGATCGGCTGGATTATATCCTACGGACCAGCCCCAAGGCTAACATCTTTGGGGGCGGTGCGGGCCAGGTGTTTATCACCCCCCGGGTCAAGCGGATTGTTGACCAGGCCAACCAGGAAGCCAACAAGCTGAAGGATGAATATATTTCAACTGAGCACCTCTTCTTGGCTATTTTAAGCGAACGCAATACCCCGGCTGCCCGGTTGATGGAAGACCTGGGTATCAACCGCCAGCGGGTGATGGATGCAATTAATGAGCTGCGAGGCGGGCAGACGGTGACGGATCCCAAAGCCGAATCACGTTACCGCACGCTGGAAAAATACTCCCGGGACCTGTCACAATTGGCCCGCGAAGGCAAGTTAGACCCGGTGATCGGGCGAGATGTCGAGATTTTGCGCCTGATCCAAATTTTATGCCGGCGGACAAAGAACAACCCCGTGTTAATTGGCGAGGCTGGCGTTGGCAAAACCGCCATCGTCGAGGGCCTTTCGCAGAAGATCGCCACCAATGATGTACCGGAGATCTTGATGGGTAAGCGGGTCGTCTCCCTCGATTTGGGGGCCATGATTGCCGGCTCGCGGTTCCGCGGCGAATTTGAGGAGCGGCTGAAAGCCACCATTGAGGAAATCCAACGCTCTGAGGGTGAGATTATTCTGTTCATTGATGAGCTGCATACCGTGGTGGGTGCAGGTGCTGCCCAGGGAGCGATGGACGCTTCCAGCATGCTCAAACCTGCCCTGGCCCGCGGCGAACTGCAATGCGTGGGTGCTACCACACTGGATGAATATCACAAGTACATTGAGAAGGATGCAGCCCTTGAGCGCCGGTTTGCCCCGGTATATGTTGATGAACCCTCCGTGGAGGACACGATTGAGATGCTGCGCGGCCTGCGAGACCGGTATGAAGCGCATCACAAGGTGACCTTCTCCGATGAGGCCCTGGTTCAGGCGGTCAAATTATCCGCCCGTTACGTCTCAGACCGACGATTACCGGATAAGGCTATTGACCTGGTGGATGAGGCTGCCGCCAAACTGCGGGTGGCGCTTTACTCGCTTCCGGATGATCTTAAAGCGTTAAAGAGTGAAATTGACCGCTTGTTGAAGGAAGAAGAACACGCGGGTATCGAGCGTGATTATGAACGCGCAGCCCGCATGAAATCCGAACGATTACGCATCGAAGAGGAGTTTAATCATCAGCGTGACCGCTGGGAACAGGAACACAAGCTGGATGAAGTCGTTGATGTAAACGACATCACTGAAGTGATCAACCAGTGGACGGGCATTCCCGTCTCGCAACTACTTGAGGATGAACGCGACAAATTGCTACAGATGGAAGACCGCCTGCACGAACGGCTGGTCGGCCAGACTGAAGCGGTGGAGGCTGTGGCGGATGCCATACGACGGGCACGCAGCGGGCTGAAAGACCCCCGACGGCCGATTGGATCATTTATCTTCATCGGGCCATCCGGTGTGGGCAAAACCGAATTGGCCAAAGCCCTGGCAGAGTTTATGTTTGATGACGAAGATGCGCTGGTGCGGATTGACATGAGCGAGTATCGCGAACAGCATTCTGTCTCACGCTTGTTTGGCGCCCCTCCCGGGTATGTGGGCTATGAAGAGGGCGGTCAGCTGACCGAAGCGGTCAGGCGGCGGCCATACCGGGTGGTGCTGTTTGATGAGATTGAAAAAGCGCATCCGGAGGTGTGGAACGCCCTGTTGCAGATCTTGGATGATGGACGGCTGACGGATGGCCAGGGACGGGTGGTTGACTTCAGGAACGTCGTATTGATCATGACCAGCAACCTGGGCACAGAATATGTGACCAAGGGCGGCACTTTAGGCTTTTTAGGTTCGACAAATGAGGATGATAAGGCTGATAAAGAGAAAATTGAAAAAGCGCTCAAAGGCGCATTTCGTCCCGAATTCCTCAACCGCATTGATGAAATCATCCTGTTCTCGCCGCTTTCAAAAGAGGACATGCGAAAAATTGTTGGTTTGCAGATGGAAGATATCCAGTCTCGGCTGGAAGATCATGGCTTGCAGGTTGAATTGACAGAAGCTGC
>DKFH01000066.1 GCA_002452315.1 Anaerolineaceae bacterium UBA6801
GAACTGGAGATCCTCTCGATCGAGTAACGAAAAACAGCCCCCGCACTATTACGGGGGCTGATTATTTGACCTAAGTTGTTCACGGGGAAATAGTTTTTAGTAAACCGTTCCATCTTTTGGCCACACGGCCAGTTCTAGGGTTAGACGCTCGAAGAAGCTTAAATCTGGTGCAGCACCTTCGCCATACTCCATATCGATAATGCGGGCTTCAAGCTGCAATGTTGCCGTCTCCAGCAAGATCTGTTTTCCGGGTTCAGCCAGCACCAGCTCTCCCTTTGATTCCAAACGCAGGCGGAGCTTTTCATCCGCATGAGCGTGTTCACTCATAATCACTTTGGTCACGGTTTGGATGTCATTCTTATCGAACAACCAAATCTCAAACGCGGTCACCCGTTTGGGCTCGCCGACGCCCACGGTTTCCGAAATACCCACACCGCATTCCCCTAAAAATTCACCCGTGGGGGCATCCACGCTGAAGGAGTCATCATACAGATCATCCCCAACCATATAAGTGGTCATGAACTGTGCCACAGGCTGGGCTTGTGGTTCCTGGTAAGACGGCTCGTAACCCACCCCGTTTTCTGGGGCAAAGCGCATAGCATCTTCCTGAAATCCCGTCTCATCGGGAAAACCGTGTCCATCGAGTGTTTCTGGTTGGTCTTTCTGTGAGGATGTCGAACGCAAATACAGAAAAACAACCACACCGGCAATCACAGCCACCAGTGCAATACACACCCCCCCCAGCAGCAACCAGTTTGGCCCACTCCGTTCTTGGTCTGGCTCGGACTCTTCCTCAGGCACTTCTGCTTCACCTCCCGGTAAGACCTCCCCCATATCTACGCCGACAGCAGCCATAAAGCTGAAGATTTGAGCATCCGATAAATACCCCGGATCATCTCGCACCACAGCCAGGGTTTCTTCCGCAGTATCCCCCAATTCTGACCAGGCTTTTTGTGCAATGGCTGCATCACGCTCGGAGGTTGCAGTATATATCGACATCCGCAAATAATCCTCGCGTAAATCCGCACGCAGGTGGTACGGTGCAAGATCAGTCCACTGGACTGGCCAGATGCCCCATCCAATCACCAACCCCAAGATCAAACCCAAAACCACGCCAACCGGCAGGGTGATCCGAAAATCCTTAAGGTACGTTTTTAGCCTCTCTGAGTCCATCGTGAGCTCCCATCTCTGTGTAAAAAGAACTAGCCTTATGACTATTCTAAAATAAACGTTCGTTTCGTGCAAGAACGATCCTCAGAGAGTTTATTGCAAGCTTTATGCCACTTCTACATCCTCAAGGACTTCTTCCTGCAAGAAGGTAGTCTCACAATCCAAACATTGCACATGGCGTTTATTGGTCAGCACCAGGGTACCCTGACAATGGGGGCATGGTGTGGGTACAGGCTGCTTCCAGGATGTAAAATCACACTCCGGGTAGCGCGAACAACCGTAAAAGGTGCGTCCTCTTTTCGTCTTTCGCCTGACCAGGTCTCCCTGTTCACAAACCGGGCATTTCATCCCGATTTTTTCAAGGAAAGGTTCGGTATAGCGGCAATCCGGGAAGTTACTGCAGCTGATGAACTTGCCATAGCGGCCCCAACGCAGGATCAAGTCATGGCCGCATTCAGGGCAATCACGTCCAATTTTTTCCAGTTCTGCCTTCGCTTCTGGCATTGCTTCTTCTGCATGCGCCAGGCGTTCTGAGAAGGATTCATAAAACTCCCGGATGACATCCACCCATGCAGCCTCGCCCGATGCAATCTCGTCCAGTTGGTTTTCCAGGCTGGAGGTAAAGCCAGTATCCACGACATCGGGAAAGAATTCCACCACCAGGTCATTCACCAAGAAGCCTGTTTCTGTTGGTACAAGGCGCTTATCCTCGCGCAGGACGTAACCCCGGTTTTGAATGGTGGACAGAATTGGCGCATAGGTTGAAGGCCGCCCAATCCCATGTTCTTCCAGCACCTGCACGAGGGATGCTTCTGTATAGCGCGGTGGGGGCTGGGTGAAGTGCTGCTCCGGGTAAAGTTCTTGCAAATTCTGGCGCTGATTTTCCTTGATATCATCAATCGGGATTCGATCGCTATCGCCTTCCTCATCTTCCGGCTTATCTTCATCTTTTCCTTCTTCATAAATGTAGAGGAAGCCCTGGAATTCAAGCTGGCTGCCAGAAGTGCGTAATAAATATTGATCTTTCTCCCCTTCCCCAATGATTTCAACCGAAAGCGTTTTATAAATGGCAGGTGTCATCTGAGAGGCAATGAATCGCTGCCAGATCAATTGGTAAAGCTTAAACTGGTCACGTGTGAGGTACTTTTTAATCGTTTTCGGCGTCCGGTAGATGGACGTGGGACGAATCGCTTCATGTGCTTCCTGTGCGGATTGGGTGCGCGTTTTATACTTGGGGGGGGTTGCGGGTAAAAACGCCTCTCCGTATTTGGCTTTGATGTACCCGCGCACTTCATTAGAGGCAATTTTTGAGATTTGGGTCGAATCGGTGCGCATATAAGTGATCAAACCCGTGGTTCCCTGGCCATCCAGCTCAATGCCCTCGTAAAGCTGCTGCGCCACCGCCATCGTCTTTTTTGCTGTGAAACCAAGCTTGCGTGAGGCATCCTGCTGCAGCGTGCTGGTAATGAACGGCGCGGATGGATTCCGTTTGCGTTTGCCATGTTTGATCGCATCGACGGTATAGGTCGCCGCCCTCATATCCGCCAGGATCGGGTTCACAGTTGACTTGCTGCCCATCTGCAGGTCTTCACCGTTGATCTTGGCCAATTTGGCCCGGTAGACCACCTCCCCGCCTTCAGGCAAGAAGTCCGCATCGATTGACCAGTATTCAACCGGGTCAAAGTCCTCAATCTCGCGCTCACGCTCTACGATCAAGCGCAGAGCCACCGATTGAACCCGGCCAGCCGATAGCCGGCTGCGAACCTTTTTCCATAAAATCGGGCTGATGCCGTAACCCACCAGGCGATCCAAAATCCGCCGGGTTTGCTGGGCATCCACCAGGTCCATGTCAATGCCCCGCGGATGGTTAAAAGCATGGCTGACGGCATCTTCAGTGATTTCATGGAACACGACCCGCTTGGTACGTTCTGGTTCCATCTCTGCCGACTCCATCAAGTGCCAGGCAATCGCCTCACCTTCACGGTCAGGGTCTGTCGCCAGGTAGATTGATTCAGCCTTTTGGGCTAATGCCTTCAATTCTTTCACAACTTCCCGCTTTTCATTGGGCACCCGGTATTGGGGCTTGAAGTCATTATCCACATCAACGGATAATTTCGAGCGCAGCAGATCGCGTACATGCCCTACGGAAGCTCGCACAGTATAGCCCTTGCCTAAAAACCGGCTGACCGTCTTTGCTTTGGCCGGGGATTCGACGATTACCAGCTTCCCCTTACGTTCAACCTGCTTTTTCTTTTTCACCTCGGGCTTGGGCAAGCCCTCATGTGCTTCCGTGCGTCCCATGCGGTAGACCTTGGTGCCACAATGGGCACAGGTACCCGTGGTCACAGGAGCGCCGGCCGCGTTAAAATCCGCCACCGGATCTTGAATTTCTCTTTTTTCTCGACACTTTACACAATAAGCTTTCAATGGTTAAAACTCCTACAAGTAATCCTCGCGGCCATGCGTTTTTAAGTAATCAACCACTTCTTTCACCCGTTGGGCTTGCTTGCGGGTGCAAACCAAGATGGC
>DKFH01000063.1 GCA_002452315.1 Anaerolineaceae bacterium UBA6801
GGTCAGAAGATGAGCAAAAGCTATAACAACACCCTCCCGATCTTTGCCCCGGAAAAAGAGGTTCGCAAGCAGGTTATGCGCATTGTCACGGACAGCAAGCGCCCCGAGGAACCCAAAGACCCGCAGGACAGCACCTTATTCACCTTGCTGAGTTTCTTTGCTACCCCCGAAAGGTTGGAGGAGATCCGCCAGCTCTACATTCACGGCGGTGCAGCCTATGGCGAGCTGAAAAAGGAACTGGCCGAGCTGATTTTGGTGCACTTTAGCGGTGCCCGCGAGCGGTACGCTGACCTGATCAGCGACCGTGGCTACATCGACGATGTCCTGGCGCGGGGCGCAGTGAAAGCGCGCCGGATGGGCCAGCCTTACCTGGCAGCCGTCCGCAAAGCAACCGGTATTGACTGAGAGATCACAATATCAACTTCATACAAATAAGCGAGGTCTATTGGCTTCGATTGGAATTTCTGAACTGATGGCGATCGCAGCAGCCATGCTGCTGCCGTGCCTGGGGTTCCTGATCCTGGGTGCGGTTGTTTACTTTATTATCCGTGTGAAGGCTAAAAACGGTCAGAAATAATTCGGAAGCAAGCTGCAGCGATAGGTGCAACAGAGGAAAGTTACTGCCAGTGGCAAAATTCACTTGCCGCTGGTTTTCTTTTGGGCTTTGGTTACAGGCGTGGCTGAGGGAGTCAGCCCAGCCGCCTGATCGATATAGGCATTGACCACCTCCGCCAGCAGAGAAAGCGGCAGGCTCCCGTGGTTGATGATCACATCATGAAAAGCCTGTAGATCAAAGTCCTCACCCAGGGTGGCCTGGGCTTTTTGCCGCAAAGCGAGCAGTTCCCGGTAGCCAATGTAATACGCGCAAGCCTGTCCAGGCATGACGATATAGCGCTCCACCTCTGTGATCACATCTCGCTCTGGTAGGCCGGTGGTCTTGACCATGTACTCGATGGCCTGCTCCCGGGTCCAGCGCATGGCGTGGATGCCGGTGTCGACCACCAGGCGGGCAGCCCGCCACAAAAGCGCCTGCAGACGCCCCAGGTTGCCGAGGTCATCTTCCAGGCCCAACTCGTATCCCAGCAGCTCGGCATATAAAGCCCAGCCTTCGACATAGGCATTGAAGAAATAGCTGCGCCGAAAGGTGGGCAGGCCGCGCAATTTTTGAGCCTGGGCCATCTGGTACACATGCCCCGGAATGCCCTCGTGGTACGACAGGGTTTGCATCCCCCATTGATAGACATTCTCCGGGTCGCGCAGGTTTAACCACAAGGTGCCAGGTTTGCTGCCATCCAGGGTGGGTGGTTGGGCATAGGCAATCGGGGAATCAGGTTCTTTGAATTCTGGCAGCCTTTCCACGGCAATTTTCTCCAGGGCTCCAAAGTTAAACACTTCCGGCATGCGCTGGTTGACGGTTTCTAGAATTAACTGGTAGTCGTGAATGACGGCACTTCGCCAATCTTCGCCGTGGTAATGGAAACGGGGGTCCTCGCGCAGCGCTTTGAGCTGTTTTCCGGGTTCCTCTGGGGGCAAACCCATTTTGACGAGGATTTCGGCCACAGCCGAGCCCAGGCGTTGAACTTCGTCAAGGCCGATTCGGTGGATTTGTGCAGCGGTAAGGTCGGTTGTGGTGTGATGCCGTAGCAGGTAGGCATAATAAGCCTCGCCATCCGGCAGATTCCAGACGCCATCAGATGTATTGGGGTTGGCCAACAGCTCTTCAAGCGATGCCCCCAGGGACTGGTAGGCGGGTATGACCTCATCTTGAATGGTTTGCTTTATCCGCTGACCCCAACGCCTCTGCGCACGTTGGCTGAGACGACCCGCTTCGGCCATTTTTTTGGCTGCATGGGTGAAAAGCGGGTTTTCTTGCACGGGGTCCGCCAGAAAAGCTGTGATTTGCGCCAGTGTTTTTTCCAACACAAAACGCGGTGGGATAACACCCGCAGCAGCCCTGACGTTGAGGCTTGCCTTCAGACCCGAAAATTTCCACCCCACAGCTTCCAGGCGGCGCACATAGCGCCTGAGGCTGCGTTGGCCGTTGATCTTGTGGTAGGTGCTCAGGAATTGGATCAAATCGATCTGTACGCCGCACACGTGATTGACCGGGTAGGGGCCCATGAAGACCGGGCCGGACGCCCAATGGTAATCAAAACGGTGACCGCGTAAGTTTTGCTCAAGCAGGCAGCACATCATGCGGTAGGTGATGCGCTTTTGGCCTGGCAGGCGGTCTGGGTCGTAGCGCCTGATGAGGGCCAGGGTTTTGCGATCAAGATGCCGGCGCTGGGCTTCCCCACGGGGAGAGATATCCGTCAGGCGGCCGCTGTGGAAGTCCAATAATGTGTTATCCAGTACGCCGATTTGCGTCAGGAGTTCTGGGTCTGCCAAGGCCAGTTTGAGCGCATACCGTTCCACCGCCAGGTTGATTGTGGGCGGTGTGCCCCAGATAAGCGAATACACCAACCCAAGCAAACCTACTCCCAACAGGGAGAAAAAGATGATTAATGCCCAGGTCATGGTTGCCTCATTTTAACTCAGCGATCTTTCCTGCGATGTGGACCAGTTTCTGAGCGCCAGGCTGCAGCGCGTTCATCGACCAAGCGGATAAAATCCCCTTTGCCTGCCGTGTAATCTGCTGGGCCTTCTCGAAATTGGGCTGCTAATGTGCATTTTAAATCCTGGTAGGCCTGCGCGGTTTGGGGGTGGGCGATCAGGTAATCCCGGAAGTTAAGGTGTCTGGCGATCTCAGGGTGACCTGATTCAAAGGCGTGGATGTGCACTAGATGCAGATCACCCTCCAGGTGTTGAAAATACCGCCGGCCGCTGATCCCGTTTTCTCCTTTGGCGATGTAACCCAACCTCAGCATGGTGTCGTTGCAGGCATCCAGCGCATCCAGTGCACGCACGACCAGCAGGATGTCAATGATGGGCTTGGCTGCCAACCCGGGCACCGCCGTGGACCCAATGTGGTGGGCTGACAAAAGGTTAGGTCCCAGTACAGCCTTGACATTCTGTGCTTCCTCATGGAAGATCCGTGGCCAGTCAGGGTTAAAGGATTGGATTTCAATTATGCGTGCCATGCAAATTTACAGCATTCCCAATGGGTTCAGATTTTCCATCAATTATAGCCTGAAAAGATACCCCTGCTGCCCAACATCAAGCCTGCGAAACCGATCGGCTAATTCATCCTGGCAGCCTTTTATCCGCATGCCTTGTGCTGAAGTCGATGTTAATTTATAATTAACAGCGCTAAACTAGGGGCATCGTATATGTTTTGGCGTTATGACCAGGTGATGCAAATTCAGCACTGCAAACGGGTTTGTTGACAAAGCTGGAAACACCTTATTTGACGCCGATTTTATGACAAGAAAGGCTCAACATGCGCTCTGAATGGAAACAAGCTTATATCCATGCCAACAGCATTCAAATTCATGTCACCCGCACGGGTGGGGATAAACCCCCGGTAGTACTAAACCACGGCGCAATGGATGACGGTTTGTGCTGGACTCGGGTTGCCAAAGCACTCGAAAACGAGTATGACTTGATCATGCTCGACACACGTGGGCACGGCCGTTCTGACAGCGGGCAGGGCGATTACAGCTCA
>DKFH01000171.1:0-2030 GCA_002452315.1 Anaerolineaceae bacterium UBA6801
GGAAGCATTGATCCGGGACACCTTGCTGAGCCAATGGCGGCAAGACCTGGATGAAGACCGCTTTAATGCTGTTATCGCTGATGTGACCGACAGAAAATACAGTCCCGTTGAGGCAGTGGAGAAATTATTATTAAATCACAGTCGGGATTTCTCGAACAGGCAAAAATAATTAATGAATCATAAATTGGAGAAGAACGCAATGAAACGCACCCTCATTAAAGACCTCAATCAACACATCGACGAAGTGGTCACCGTCCAGGGATGGCTGCACACCCTGCGCGACCAGAAGAACATGCAATTTCTGATCATCCGCGATCGCACCGGCCTGACCCAGGTGGCCCACTTCAAAAAGGGTAATCCAGAGCTGGCAGAAGTCGTCTCCAGTCTCGGTACCGAATCTGCCTTACGGGTCACCGGGAAGGTCATCAAAAATGAGATCGTCAAATTAGGCGGCCTCGAGATTCAGCTGGAGGACCTGTTGGTTGAAAATGCAGCGGAAGTGCCGCTGCCCTTTGAGCCCTTTGGCGAATACCTGCCAGAGCAGGACTTCCGCCTTGATTGGCGCTACCTGGACCTGCGCCGGGAGGTCAACCAGCTCATCTTTGATGTGCAGACCACTGCTGAGCAGGCCATGCGCCAGTATTGGCTGGAACATGATTTCGTAGAAATCCACTCACCCAAGATCATGGGCATGCCCAGCGAAAGCGGCGCAGAGCTGTTCAGCCTACCCTATTTTGACACCACGGCCTACCTGGCCCAATCGCCCCAATTTTACAAACAAATGGCGATGGCAGCCGGGTTTGAACGGGTGTTTGAATTCGGCCCGGTCTTTCGGGCCGATCCCTCCTTCACCTCCCGCCATATGACCGAGTTCACCGGCGTAGATATGGAAATCTCCTGGATCGACTCGCACGAAGATGTGATGGCCACCATGGAACGCTGGCTGGCGTTCACCCACGAAAAAGTGATCGAAAAACACGGTGGCGCCATCGAAGACATGCTCGGTGTGCACCTGGAGGTGCCCGCCCTGCCCTTCCCGCGCATCACCATGGCCGAAGCCCACCAGCTCCTCAAAGATGTCGGCTACAAACTGCCGCCTGAGAAGAAATTCGACCTCGACCCCGGCGCAGAGCGGGCTATCGGCGCTTACTTCAAAGAGACCCAGGGCCATGACTACGTCTTTATCATCGATTGGCCCTTTGAAGCCCGTCCCTTCTACCACATGCTGCACCCGGATGACCCGGGAACGACCCGCAGCTTTGATCTGCTGGGCAAAGGCCTGGAATTGGCCACCGGCGCCCAGCGTGAACACCGCTACGAGGTGCTCAAATCGCAAGCCCTGGCCAAGGGCTTATCCCTCGAAATCATCGAGGATTACCTGAATTATTTCCGTTATGGCACGCCTCCCCACGGCGGTTTCGGGTTTGGGCTCAGCCGGTTCATGATGATCCTGCTGGATTTGCCCAATATCCGTGAAGCAGTGTTCATCTTCCGCGGCCCAACACGCTTGAAACCATAAGGCTGAATTGAAAGGCTAAGGTCAACATGCCCCACCTATTCGGAAACAGAATTCGCCTGAGGGCAGCTGAAAAAACCGATATTGACACATTTTGCCGCTGGGTCAACGACCCTGAAGTCACCGAAAACCTGATGCTCTCCTATCCGATGTCCCGGGTTGAAGAGGAGCGCTGGTATGAGCATATGCTCGAGCAGCCGCCCAGCGAGCACGTGTTTGTGATTGAAGTCAAAGGCCTGGAATCCCCAAGGGCATGGCAAGCCATTGGCACTTGCCAGGTAATGAATATCGATTGGCGCAACCGCTCCGCTGAGGTTGGCATCATGATCGGAGAAAAAGTCTATTGGAACCAGGGTTATGGCACAGAGACCATGCGGGCTCTCCTCCAACATGGGTTTAACACCCTCAACCTGCACCGGATTTGGCTGCAGGTTTATGCAAAAAATCCGGGCGGCATCCGTGCGTATGAAAAAGCCGGCTTTACCCACGAAGGCACCTTGCGCCAGGCCCACTA
>DKFH01000171.1:2035-2511 GCA_002452315.1 Anaerolineaceae bacterium UBA6801
CTAACCAACATTTGACGGATCAACACTAGAACTTTAAGGATTGTTTTTATGCCCAAAGCCCATATGCAACATGATTTACTGTATGGCAATATCAAATTATTCGCCGGGACAGGCGCACCCGAGCTCTCCCAGGAAATTGCAGATTACCTCGGCAAACCCTTGTGCGGACGCGATATCGAGCAATATCCCAACGAGAATCTCTTCGTCAGACTCCACAACAGCGTACGAGGTCAGGATTGTTATGTGATCCAGTCCACCGCATCGCCGGTCCATGAAAACTTGATGGAACTGCTGATCCTGATCCAAACGCTCAAGCTGGATTCGGCCGGGCGCATCACCGCTGTGGTACCCTATCTCTGTTATGGACGTTCGGACAAAAAAGATAAACCGCGCGTGCCCATCACCGCCCGCCTGGTGGCTGATATGATCCAGGTTGCCGGTGCAGACCGCTACATGACCTTTGACCTGCATGCCGG
>DKFH01000074.1:0-727 GCA_002452315.1 Anaerolineaceae bacterium UBA6801
TGGACCAGGCTTTGATGGATGAGCTTCTGGCGATTGAGAACAAGGTACCGGTGAATGAGATCTTGCTGGTTGTGGATGCGATGATTGGCCAGGAAGCGTTAAATGTTGCCCAGGGGTTCCGCCAAGCGCTGCCCATCTCCGGTCTGTTCTTGACCAAGCTGGATGGCGATGCCCGCGGCGGCGCGGCGATCTCAATCCGGGAGGTAACCGGTGTGCCGATCAAATTCCTCGGTGTTGGTGAGTCCATAGATGCCATTGAGGAGTATAATCCAGATAGGTTGGCCTCACGCATCCTGGGCATGGGTGATCTGCTGGGCCTGATTGAAAAGGCTGAAACAGCCTTTGACCAGCAGGAAGCAGAAAAACAAGCTGAAAAGTTGATGCACGGTGAGTTCACTTTGGAGGATTTCGCCAAACAGCTCAAGCAGATGCGCAAAATGGGTCCCATGGCGCAGATCATGGAAATGCTTCCGGGACAGATGGGCCAGGTTGCCCGGCAGGTGGATCCCAATGAGGCTGAGGATCAGCTCAAACAGATAGAAGCGGTGATCAACTCGATGACAGTCGAGGAGCGCCGCAACCCGAAAATTTTGAATGCCAGCCGCAGGCGCAGGATTGCGCGCGGGTCGGGAATGGAAGTGCAAATGGTCAATCAGGTCATGAAGCGTTTTCAAGAGACCCAGCGGCTGATAAAAACCCTGCAAAAGTCAGGCGGCAAAGGTTTAGG
>DKFH01000074.1:900-4131 GCA_002452315.1 Anaerolineaceae bacterium UBA6801
GGGCATTATAACCCGCGCACAGAACCTTCAACGATCGTTTTGAAGGACGACCGCATCTTTTATTGGCTGGGCGTTGGCGCTCAACCAACAGAAGCTGTGGATGGCTTATTCAAGCAAACCGAGCTATGGGCACGCTATGAGCGCTTTAAGGCCGGTGAGGAACTGGAAGCACTGGTGGCTGAAGCCGATCAGGTTTATCAAACCCGGGTAACAGACCCGCGCACCAACCCGCCGCAAACCAATTAATTCACGAGAGAGTTACGAGGCGAACATGAAAAGCGAAAACCTGCAAGGATTGGTTGAGTTTGTCGCCCGATCACTGGTCGATGAACCAAGCAATGTTAAAGTAAATCAATACCAACGCGGTTCCACCATTCACCTGGAATTGAACGTCTCAAAGGAGGATATGGGACGCGTGATCGGTAAAAACGGTCAGGTGGCCAATGCCCTCCGGACGTTGCTGAAAGTGGCAGCGGCGCGGGACGGGCACCAGGCCAATTTGGATATCATTGAACCAAGTTAACGGCTTTTAGGGAAAAATGCCTCTTAGAATTGGAAATGATGCAGGCTCACGCAACACCGCTGAGCCTGCGTTTCTTGTCTTAGGAAAGCTGCGACGCGCACATGGGGTGTTGGGAGAAGTTGCCCTGGAAGTTTACACCCGCATGCCGGAGTTATTAGCGGCTGAACGGGTGGTTTACATTGGGGAAACTTACCAACCCTATACAATCCGATCGACGCGGGCCAAAGGCGACCTGCTGTTATTAAAATTTGTTGAAATTGATGACCGCACGGAAGCTTCACAACTGACCAACCTGCTTGTGTATACGCAGTCGCGACAACTACCCCCGTTACCGGAAGGTGATTTTTATTTACATGAACTGATCGGCCTGGATGTTTTCGATACAGACGAAAACTATTTGGGTGAATTGGCTGAAATCCTCGAAACTGGCGCCAATGATGTTTACCTGGTGCGGGATGAAGCGGGAAACGAGGTCTTAATTGCTGCCATCGAGGAGCGCATTTTAGAGATTGACCTGGACCAGGGCAGGATGATCGTTTCCACGATCCAATGGTATGGTGAGGGGGATTGATGACCGATGAGAAAAAGTACTGGATTGGCTTCAACCTGGTGCGAGGGATTGGGTCGGTCCGTTTTAAGCAAATTCAGTCTCACTTTGGCGATCTATCTATCGCCTGGCATGCGCCGATCGAGATTCTTGCAGAAATAGGGTTGCCAGAGCGGGTAATGCGCAATTTTGCTGCCTTGCGGGCAGAAATTGACCTTGACCGCTTGTATGAAGATATCCTCAAACGTGACATCCATGTTTTGACATTGCCAGACGCGGATTACCCCACGCTGTTAAGGGAAATTGACCAATCACCGCCGGTGATTTATGTTCGGGGCAGCCTGACACCTGCGGATGAATTTGCCGTAGCCATGGTGGGTACCCGGCGGGTGACGGCTTATGGCCAGCAGGTCACCAGGGATATCAGCACCTACCTGGCCGGGCATGGGCTGACCATCGTCAGCGGGATGGCGCGCGGTGTGGACGCGCTGGCGCACCAGCACGCCCTGCAGGCCGGCGGACGGACGATCGCCGTCCTGGGGTGCGGGGTGGACGTGATCTACCCCCCGGAGCACCGCCAATTGGCCGAAGCGATCGTGGACAATGGTGCGCTGATCAGCGATTACCCTCCGGGCACCCAACCAGAAGGGATCAACTTTCCGCCCAGGAACCGCATCATCTCCGGCCTATCCCTGGCTACCATCGTGGTAGAAGCTGGGGAGCGCAGCGGCGCCTTAATTACAGCAGATTTTGCCCTTGAACAAGGGCGTGATGTGTTTGCTGTGCCAGGAAATGTGTTCTCGCCTGCCAGCCGGGGTACGAATAGCCTGATACAAAAGGGGGCTTATGCGATGGTCTCACCCCAGGATGTGCTGGATGTGCTTGACTTAAGCCAGGTGGAGGATTATAAAGACGCCCGGCAAGTGTTGCCGGCTGACACAACCGAGGCTAAAATTTTGCAGGTGATGGATTTTGAGCCGATTCACATCGATGAGATCTGCTATGCAGTGGGCTTGCCGGTGGAAAAGGTTTCCGCCACCCTGACCCTGATGGAATTGAAGGGGATGGTGCAGCACGTGGGCGGCATGCGCTATGCTGCGACCCGTGAGCTATCTGGAAAGTGAGGTTTGGATGCAATTTACAAACTATTATGCGGTGATAATGGCTGGCGGCAGCGGTACACGATTGTGGCCGCTTTCGCGCCAGGGGCAGCCCAAACAGTCCTTAGCCATCACCGGAGAGCGTTCTCTCTTCCAGTGTGCCGTGGACCGCTTACAGGGGCTGTTTCCATTTGAAAGGATCCTGGTCGTGACGGTAGCTGACCAGGTTGACATGCTCAGGCGGGAGTATCCTGAAATTCCGCTGGAAAATTACATCATTGAACCGTTGCCCCGCGGCACGGCCTCGGTGGTGGGGTTGGCATCGATTGCACTCAAAGCCCGCCATCCGGATGCAACCATGGCAATTTTGACAGCAGATCACCTGATGAAAAACGATGAGCACCTCAGGCAATTGCTGCGAGCTGCTTATGCGGTGGCCCAGGACGGTGCCCTGGTCACATTGGGGATCACGCCTTCCTACCCGGCAACGGGCTATGGCTACATCCAAAAGGGAGAGCCCTTGGGCCGGTTTGAGGATCTGGATGTGTTCAAGGTGCAAAAATTTAAAGAAAAACCGGAACAAGCACAAGCCGAAAAGATGCTCGCCGATGGAGAACATGTATGGAATTCGGGCATGTTCATCTGGCGGGTGGAAACGGTGATGGATGAAATCGCGCGCCAAATGCCTGACTTACATGCCAAACTGGCGGTGATTTCAGACCATTGGCTGCAGGATACGAAACAAGCGACACTTGACACCGTCTGGCCGACCATCCAGCCGCAGACCATTGATTACGGCATTATGGAGAAAGCTTTGAACGCAGTGGTGATCCCTTCGATCAACCTGGGTTGGAACGACGTAGGGAGCTGGGACTCGCTGTTTAATTCAATTGAAAGCGATCCTTCCGGTAACATCATCTTAAGGGGCGATCCGGTCCTACTTGACACGCAGGGTACACTCATTTGTGGTGATTCAGCAAAGCATCTGATTGTCACCATTGGTGTTGAAGATTTAATCATTATCGATTCTGGCGAGGCCATCTTGGTTTGCACCCGCAAGC
>DKFH01000167.1:0-5083 GCA_002452315.1 Anaerolineaceae bacterium UBA6801
TTTTGAGCGAGTTTGGCCAGGTTGGCTTCATGTTCAGCCTTGAGCTCCTCAATGCTCCTTTTAATGTTTTTAATCTCCAGCTCGCTTTTCTCCACATTGGCTTTGGCCTGGCTGGTCATACGCCGTTTGGTCAACGAGGTCGAGACCGTCCGGCGGCTTCCGGTCAGCATGCCCATTACATTTTCAACCCCTTTGCCAAGTTCTTCCATGCGCCGATGGCCTAATTGATCCTGGTAGCTCGCCAGGCGGTTTTCCTCCCTTGTGAGCCGTGTTTCCAGCGTATCAAGCTGGCTTTTGAATTTCTTTTCTAATGCCTCGATTTCTGCCTGCTTCTTTTCTTCGGCCGCCTGCTCACACCTGCGCCGGAATTCCTCATCCGACAGGCCTGGTTCAGCCACCACGCCCAGGGCTTCATTCAAGCGCAATTTCATCGTCTGCGTGCGGTAGATCCAATCGGCAAAATCGCTCTCCAGGTCTTTGATCAGCCTGGCATCGACAATCGAGAAGTTCTCAAGCGTGTCAAAGGATGCCTCAGGCAGGGGTTGGTCCTCCAGGATATTCAGGTCAAGCGGTTCGGCAGTGTAATTTTCCCAGCGCACCAAACCGCGCCGGCGCATTTCATCGATGCGAACGGTGAAAGTGGCTTCTTCGCTGATGTTATACTTGCGTGCCAGGTAAACCACCTGCGCCTGCCCGACCAGCTCAGGCTTATAGAGATACTCCGGCCTCGGCACCTCACCCGCCAGCTGACCAGCCACCTCCTGCAGGGCATCGGAAATTCCCCGGTTAACAGGGTGATAGAACACTGGCACAGCACCCGGGAGCACCGGTGCCACATCCCGCCCCAGGGATGACCCCGCTTTTCCGGATTTTTCCCCGCCGACCACCGAGACAGCCCGCTCAGACATGTGTTCCATGGCCTTTGCCAGGGCGTTGACGGCCGGGATCTGGGCGCGGGTCATCGGGCCTGGCAGGTAATTCATCGCCCAGCGCGTGTGAAAGACCTTTGACCCCGATTCGTGCACGTTGTGCAACAAAAACACCCGTTTGCCCAGCATGGAGATCATGCGGTCATACGAGCGGCGGTCCACCCCGGGGGCTGCGCCCTCCAGGCCATCCAGCAGCCGGGCTTTATCCTGCTCGGTCTGCAAGCGCCCCACCAACCAGGTGCCCGCATTCGAGAGCGCTTTATAATCCACATCAACCGGGTTTTGGGTGGCCAGCAAAAGGCCGACCCCAAAAGCCCGGGCCTGTTTCAGCATCCGCAAAATGATGCTCTTGCTGGGCGGGTTCATCGTCGGCGGCAGGTAGCCGTGAATTTCATCAAAATACACCATAACCCGCAACCCGCTGGAGCCCTTTTGCGTCCGCATCCAGCTTTCGATGGCGGTATACAGCAGGGTCACAAAGAACATGCGTTCCTGGTCGTTTAAATGCGCCAGGTAGAACACATTATGGCGCGGTTTCCCGGTTTGTGACCATAATAGCTGACCGATATCCAGGGGATGCCCCTCCAGCCAGGTGTGGAAACTGGGCGCGGCCAGGAAATTATTCAACTGCATGGCCAGGCTTAACCGCTCCTTCTGGGGATAAAACTGGTCCAGCGAGAAGACGCCCAGCTTATCAAAGGGCGGGGATTGCACATGGGTGATCAGGGTGGCTAAATCAAGGTCTTTACCCGCTTTCCAGGCTTCTTCAAAGATATTCGAAAGCAGGATATGCTCTTTGGCTTGCACCGGGTCGATATTGCGCATCCCGATCAGCCCCAAAAGCGCTGTCACCGTGCTGGCGATCTTCTCGCGCAGGATCTCGCGGTTGCCCTCCCAGGGGATATCTGGTGCTTTAAATGACGCCATGATGCTTACCGGCAGACCCGAATCCGACCCCGGGGTGTAAACAGCGTATTCAGCGCTGTCGCGCAAGGTCTCCAGGTCTGGCTTCCCCAGGCCATAGGATGCTAGCCCGTTTTTCCACAGGTTGGCAGCCTTTTGCGCCGCTTCTTCAACCGTGACCCCATCCCGGCGGGCGGCGTCCTTATCGACCCAGGGCTGGAAGTCCTCGGGGAGCAGGTCAGGAAAATGTAACAGTAAGTTGGTCAGGTCCCCTTTGGGGTCCACCACAATGGCGGGGATGCCCTGCAAGGCCGCCTCCTCCAGCATGATCACACCCAAACCGGTCTTGCCAGAACCGGTCATGCCGGTGATGACGGCGTGCGTGGTCAGGTTATCTGGATCGTAGAAGACGTGGTCCTCATGCATGGACCCCGATTCAAGATCATAAGTTTTTCCAAGGAAAAAGTCGTTGTGCTTTCTGGGCATTGTTCCTCCTGTCGTTGATTACACGTTAATAGTATACAACAACTATCGGGGAGGATGAAGGAATGTAGCCATTTATTATCCAAGCGAGTCTGCATTGGTCATAAACGGGTTCTTCTTGAGTCACCACATCAACACGAAACAATAGGGTGGCCTGGACTGGTAATAAAAAAGGGCTGCGATTATCAACATCGCAGCCCAGATCTTTATGTCCAATGTTTAAGGACGCCAGATGCCGCTCCTGCGGGGGACAACATCCTCGGCGGTGATAAATGCGTCGGGGTCGATTTCAAGCACCAGGTTTTCCACATCATTCGATTGTTTTCGCAAGACCCGGCAATCAATCATCATAAAGCTGCTCTCGCGCCCCCTGGCGGGAATCTCCGTTACGCCAAAGCCGGCATCACGCAGGGCGTCCGCGATCTCCGTGCTGCGATAGCGGCTGATAATGCTAAAATGGGTATAGCCCAGCGCCAGCCGTTTTTCAATCGCCATACCCAGCACGTTGCCCGTGGCAAATCCGGCCGAATACCCGATGATGTTCAAGGGGTTTTCCAGGTTCGTCAATACCGAGCTGATCACCAACACAAAAATCACCGATTGGATAAAACCCAACACCCAGGACAGCGCTCTTTTTTGGCGCAGGGTGAACATAAAGCGCAAGGTATCCAGGGCGATATTCACCGTGCGGGCCAGAAAAATACTAAAGGCAACCAACCAGGCTGTGGGTGAAAGGAGAATATCAATCATCGCAGCTACACCTTCCCGTTACGTTCATCAATCCCGTTTTTGATGGCCGGCTCGTACATGTCCGTCATGTATTCAGTGACCATGCGGCACATGCTGAACTGCCCGCCCAGGGTGCGGATGCTTTCTTTCATCCAGGCAATCCATTCCGAGGGCAAATTATCCGCCGAGCGTTGCTCATAATAGAGGGGGATGATCTCGTTTTCAAGGGTTTCATATAAGCTGAGCGCGTCGGCTTCGTCCTGGGCGTCCTGGTCATCGAAGCGAGCCTGATCTTCGCCAATGGCCCAGCCGTTGCCGCCGTTATAGCCTTCACGCCACCAACCATCCAAAATTGAGAAATTCAACACGCCGTTCAAAGCCGCTTTCATGCCCGAGGTGCCTGAGGCTTCACGGGGGCGTCGGGGCGTGTTCAGCCACACATCCACGCCCTGCACCAGGTAGCGGGCAATGTTCATGTCATAATCCTCGAGGAATGCCAGCCGGCCGCCAAAGCGGGCATCCTTGACTGCCCGGTAAACCTCCTGGATCATCAGCTTTCCAGGTTCATCGGCGGGATGGGCCTTGCCGGCAAAGACAAATTGCACGGGCATCCGGGCGTTGTTCACGATCCCCAATAGCCGGTCGTAATCCCGAAAGATCAGGTTGGCCCGCTTATAAGTCGCAAAACGACGGGCAAACCCAATCGTCAGGGCGTAGGGGTCCAGCAAAACGCCGCTGGCAATGGTCTTAACCGGGTGAACGTGGTTACTGGCCCATTTTTGCCTGCTACGGCTGATGATGTAGGCCACCAACTTGCGCTTCAGGTGCCGATGGACCAGCCACAAGTCCTCATCGGGGATATTTTCAACCCGAGCCCAGAAATCAAGGTCACCGATATGATCAGCCCAATCAGACCCCATATAGCGTGAGAATAAAATGCCCATCCGGCGGGCCAGCCAGGTTTCGGTGTGGATGCCGTTGGTGATGTGATCGATGGGCACATCCTCCACCTGCTTATCCGGCCACAGGAAATGCCACATCTCACGGGCCACTTTCCCGTGCAATTCTGAAACGCCATTGCTAAATTCCGACAGCTTGAGCGCCAGCACCGGCATAGAGAAGGCCTCTCCACCCCAGGACTGTTTGATCTTGGCGATCTCGATAAACTCATCCCGTGTAAGCCCCAGTTCTGGCCACACGTGGGAGAAATACTTATCCATCAGCCACAGCGGAAACTCGTCATTTCCGGCCGGCACCGGCGTGTGGGTGGTGAAGATGTTGGTCTTGTTGATCAGCTCAGCCGCCTCGGCAAAGGTCATACCCTTGCGGATGTACTCCAGTGCACGTTCAAGGGTCAGAAAGGCTGAATGCCCCTCGTTCATATGCCAGGCGGTGGGGGCATAGCCCAAAGCCCGCAGTGCCCGTACACCACCCATCCCTAACAGGATCTCCTGCGAGATGCGCAGCTCCAAATCGCTGATATAGAGCCGATCGGTCAGCTGACGATCATTGGGGCTGTTTTCCGGTAGATTGGTGTGCAGCAAAAACAGTTTAACCCGCCCAACATTCAGCTCGTAAATACGCGCGTACACCTTGCGCCCGGGCAAATCAATTGAAATTTTTACCGGCTCGCCATTCTCATCCAGTAACTTGATCAGTGGCAGCGAGTCAAATTCGATCGGCACGTTTTCTGCCTCCTGCCAGCCATCCTCGCTGATGCGCTGTGAGAAGTAGCCGTAGGTATAGACAAAACCCACTGCCACCAGGGGAATGCCCAGGTCGCTGGCTTCTTTGATGTGATCACCGGACAAGATGCCCAAGCCGCCGGCATACACCATCAGGGATTCGTGCAGCCCAAACTCAAATGAGAAATAGCCGATTAATTCATCGTGCAAGGACGGGTAAGTGTTCGAAAACCAGGTATCGTTTTCCTTCATGTAGCGGTCAAATTCTCGCAGCACCCGGTCATACTTATCCAAAAAGTAGCGATCATTGGTCATGGCATTCATGCGGTCGCGATCCACATCCCGCAGGAAAAT
>DKFH01000167.1:5099-6305 GCA_002452315.1 Anaerolineaceae bacterium UBA6801
GATGCCACACCCACCACAAGTTGTAAGCAATATCCTCCAGGCGCTTAATCCGCCTGGGCAGGTTAAATTTAACCGGTTTTTCTCTCACAAACTCCGTCATAATCGATTTCCTTATCTTAAATAAAATACCTGCAGAGATAGACTTCTGCTATAACTGCAGGGGTTGTTTTTCTCGCGTTTAATTCGATGGTCAGTGATCCAAATCTTCATTGTATCAGCGGTTAAATATACCACAAAGCCGATGGCGGGGCATGAAATCAGGTTTTTCTCAGAAATCTTGCTGCCATGCGCCTTCCACAGCCCCATAACCGCTCAAGACGGACCGCGCCAACGGCCGGGTGACTGTTATTCAGCTTGGATGGCCTTGACCACCTCAACGGCGTTCAATGCCATGTGATACAGGAAGGTGGCATGCAGCAGGTCGCCATGATGGGGCATGGCGGGTAAATCAGCAGCCACATCCACGGGGAGATCCCAGGTCTGGACGCAATTTTCCGGCACGATCACCCTGCGGGGGGTGTGATAAGCGTTGGCGTGAAATTTAAGATAGGTTGCCAGATGGTAAACGCACAGGTCGGTCACATCGCCAACCACAATAAACGTATCCAGGACTTCCCGCTCGTTCAGCCAATCCACAAAGTCTGTGTTGATCGCCGGATGGATCGAATCTTTATAGATGGTCGTCAACTGGTCGTAAAATGGCAGTGATTTGATCTCATCAACCGCTTCAGCCTGATGCGTGCCTTTGATGACATGCTCGCCGTAGGCCTCAAATTCGAGGGAATCCGTGTCGTGCGCATCCTGCAGCAGCAGGATGTCGCGCACGCCCCGCGACCAGGCAGAACGCATCAATTGGGCAATGGACTCGCCAATCGGCGCCACGCGCGGGCTGGCTAGAGGGCCCTCATAGAGAAAGCCATTGATCACATCCACCGAGACAACGGCCGTGTGTTCAGGCCTAGTGATCACCTCATCCAGTGTCAGCGTCGGCAAGTTTGCTACAAAATCCTCTAAGTAATCAAGAAAATGCTGTGATTTTTGTACTAAAGACATATACACCTCCATTTATTGATTTGTTACCTTACCCCTTTACTATACCGGACGCATTTCAGAAAATCGTTAACCTTTTGGACATACTCAAGATGCATGGGCGGCGATTGACCCACAGGTTGAACCTAATCAGACGCCACAGGATTAATCACATCA
>DKFH01000167.1:6391-42569 GCA_002452315.1 Anaerolineaceae bacterium UBA6801
GTACCGGTCAACCCGCGGGCCACCAGGCTGTGGGTATGGGCCATGCCGCCGGAATAGCTAACGCCATCCAGCAGCGGCCCGTCAGAAATGCCCGTGGCGACAAAAAAGGTGTCACTGGAAGATACCAGGTCTTCCAGGGTCAGGACGCGCGACAGATCAATGCCCGCCTTCTGTGCCTGCTGGCGATCTTCGGCGCTGCGGGGCCAGAGAATGCCCTGGATAGCGCCGCGCATAGCCCACAAGCCGCACGCCGCCAGCACCGCCTCGGGCGTTCCGCCGATGCCCATCAGCACGTCAATCCCGGTGCCCGGCCAGGCGGTCATCAACGCGCCGGCCACATCCCCCGCGGGGATCAGGCGAATGCGGGCGCCGCACTCACGCACCTCGTGGACCAAACGCTCATGCCGGGGGCGATCCAAAATGACCACCGTGATCTCATCCAGATCCATACCCTTGGCGTGGGCCACTTTTGTGAGGTTGTCCTTGACCGGGGCATCAATATCGATCACATCCTTGGCCTCCGGGCCGACGGCAATTTTGGACATGTAAAACATCGGGCCAGGGTCAAACATGGTGCCACGCGGCGCTGCTGCCACAGTGGCGATCGCATTGGGCATGCCCTTGGCTACCAGCTCCGTCCCCTCCACAGGGTCAACGGCAAGATCCAGTTCAGGTGGGTCACCGGTGCCGACCACCTCACCATTGAACAACATCGGCGCGTGGTCTTTCTCTCCCTCACCGATCACCACAGTCCCTGCCATTTCAATCTCGTTCAGCAAGAGGCGCATGGCGTCTACCGCTGCGGCATCGGCGTCCTGTTTGGACCCGCGGCCAAAATGGCGGCCTGCAGCCATGGCGGCTGCTTCAGTCACACGGACCAGTTCCAAAGCTATGTTACGAGTTGGTTTTTGTGCAGTGGGGTTTTCCATATCATTCCTTCCTCTTATGGGTGATACTCTTATTGTACCCAATAAGCCGGCAGGCACATCTGCACCCCAATCAAGCTGCGGAGAGTCCCAACAGCCAGTATAATTTGGAGCAAACAGCGAATGAAAAGGCATTTTTATGAACATTGAAATGATCGGTTTTGATGCCGATGACACCCTCTGGCATACAGAAATTCACTACCTCAAAGCCCAGGAGGACTTTAAAGGGCTGCTGAGCCCCTGGGCAACCCCTGAGCGCATTGACGAATTGCTGCATGCCAACATCCTCGACAACCTGCCGCGCTATGGATATGGGATCAAAGCCTTCGTGCTCTCGTTGATTGAAGCCGCCATCCACATCTCCGATGGTAAAATCGGGGCAAACCGGATTGAAGAAATTTTATCCATTGGCAAAAGGATGCTCGCAGCGGAGATCATCCTGCGGCCGCATGTCCGGGATACACTGCAAACCCTCAAGTCTGCTTACCCCATGATGATCATCACCAAGGGTGACCTGCTGGACCAAACCACCAAGGTCAAACGCGCCAACATTGGGGAGTTTTTTTCGAGCGTGGAAGTGGTGAATGAAAAATCGCCCGAGGCTTATACCAGGATCTTCGAAAAACACCGCATCCATCCGGCGCATTTCCTGATGGTGGGGAACACCCTCCGCTCCGATATCCAACCTGTGCTGGCCCTGGGCGGTGCTGCGGTGCACATCCCTGCGGACTCAACCTGGTTCCACGAAATGGTGCCAGGGTTTGATACCGCCCAGAATGGCTTTTATGAGCTTGAGCACATGGGTCAGCTCCCCGCGTTGATCAACAAGATCTCCGATGTTATCTAAAACCAACTTCCTTACCTATCTCGATGCCCCCCTTCACCTGTGGGCGCAGGTGCATCACCAGCTTGAAGCGCAACCGCGTTCGGCTTATGCCGAATTTTTAGCTCAGCAGGGTCAGGCAGTTGAAATCCTGGCCAAAGAATACCTCGAACAGGTGGTTCTGTCGGGTAAAGATCACCTACACCTGGAATGGCAGGACACCTTTGATGACGGCCGGTTCCAAATCCGAGCTGATGCCCTCATCCGGGATGAAAAGGCAAACGTTTACGATCTGTATGAGATCAAATCCGCCACATCCGTTCAAAAAATCCATGTATATGACCTGGCTTTTCAAGTTTTGCTGCTGGAAACCTTGCTCCCTTTACGCCATGCTTACCTGCTGCACATTGATAAAACCTACCGCCATGGCCGGCAGCTTGATCTTGAGGGGTTTTTCATCCTGGAAAATGCCTCTGAGCGAGTGTCCCCCCTCCGCGATGAAGTGACCCAGCTGCGGGAGTCTGCTTGGGGTGTCACCCTCATGGCTGAGCCAGGCCCAACTTTGGCTTGCACAAAACCGAGTGCTTGCCCCTGCCCCGATCTTTGCCACCCGAATCTCCCCCAAAACCCAATCTACAACCTGCCCTATCTTGGAAAAAAAGCACGCAACTTGCGGGTGATGGGCATTTTAGCCATAGAAGATATCCCCCCCGATTACAACCTCAGCCCAACCCAGCAACTTCATCAAAAAGCGGTCCGCTCGGGCCAACCCATCATCAATTTCCCGGCCATCCAGGAAGCGCTAGCAACCCTCCAATATCCCCTTTATTTCTTGGATTACGAAACCTTCAACCCGGCGATACCCTTCTTCCAGGGGTATCAACCCTATGAGCATATCGTCTTCCAGTATTCCTTGTTTGTGGTGCAAGAACCCAATGCCGAACCGCTTCATTTTGATGCCCTGATCGCCGATGGTAGCGACCCGGCGCCATCAATAGTGCCCCACCTTCTGGAACACATCTGTGATGTGGGCTCAGTCGTGGTTTGGAACAAAGCATTCGAAGAAAGTCGCAACAAGGACTTAGCCCGTCACTGCCCGGCCGATGCAGATCGCCTGTTGGGTATAAACGATCGACTGTATGATTTGATGCGCATCTTCAAGGATGGCCTCTTTATCCATCCCCTATTCAAAGGCAGTGCCTCTCTTAAGGCCGTCCTGCCAGTGCTGTGCCCCGAACTGAGCTATGCCAACCTGGCTATCCCGGATGGTGAATCTGCCATGCTGACCTGGTACCAACTGCATACCGGCGCCATTCCCCCCGCTGAAAGGGATGAGAGCATCACTGCGATGAAAATCTACTGTAAAATGGACACCTATGGCATGGTTGCCATATGGAAGCAACTATGCACCCTGTTGAATGATGAGGACTGATGGACCTTCACAAGGCGCAGATACAACTCAAAGCCCAGGGGCTGGCCATTGCTGCCCTGGTGACGGGTTTAACCCCGGATGAAGCCCGTTGGAAGCCTGATCTGAAGAGCTGGTCCGTTTTGGAAGTGCTCAACCACCTCGTGGATGAGGAAATTTACGATTTCAGGGCGAACCTGAAGCATATCTTATCTACATCGGATCAACCCTTACCAGAGATCGACCCCATAGGCTGGGTGACCCAACGCCATTATAACGATGCAAATTTCGAAGACACCCTGCTCCGCTTTGAAGCCGAACGGGAAAAGTCCCTCACCTGGCTGGCAGGATTGACGGCACCAGATTGGAGCGCTGCCGTTTCGACACCATGGGGCACCCTCTCGGCAGGTGACATGCTGGCCTCATGGCTGGCGCATGACTTGCTGCATTTGCGGCAGTTGATCGAACTGCGCTACCAACTCACCTCAACCGCTAACCAGCCCTACCGGGTTGCTTATGCAGGAGAATGGTAGTACATAAACCTAATAACACCCATAATTGACATCTTTCCAGTTAAATACAAAGCGCCTGGCGGCCTTGCGTTCGCGGCTACCAGGCGCTTGAAGCAGGGTGATGCTTATTCCACCTTTAAATTTCGCACCCCGTCAATATCTGAAATATTTTCGATCAATTCCTCCAAATTTTGATCGCGTGAGACACGCATAACCGCCTGGATGCGCAAACGCTTGCTCTTAATATGCTTTTGGATGGTGAAACTGATCAGGTCATCCGAAAACTTGGCGATGATTTTCCGAACAGACTTGACCACCCCTTTATGATAGTCCGCCTCAATTTGAATAAAGCGCGACACCGAAGTGCGCACATAACGTTTTTCCAACAAGTTCAAGAGCGTCAGCACAATCAGCATCAATGCCGTGGTGATCACGCCGATCAGGTAATAACCTGCGCCCACCGTTAATCCAACGATGGCCATGGTCCACAGTGACGTCGCCGTTGTCAGGCCTTTGACCGTAAAACCAGAGCGTAAGATCGCGCCGGCGCCTAAAAAACCGATCCCGGAGATCACCTGGGCAGCGAGGCGGGCCGGGTCCGCGGGCGTCCCCTCCCGGGCGTAGAGATACCCCAAATTGACGGATAACACCATGGCCAGGGTGGCACCGATCACCAGGATCATGTGAGTCCGCAGGCCAGCGGGCTGATCGCTCCGCTCCCGCTCAAGACCAATGACCGCGCCCAGAGCAGCCCCCACCAGTACCCTCAGGATGATTTCGGTTTCTGAAATCATGAACTACTCCTTTCAATTATAGCAGCCAGAAACCTGACCGCCATCCAATCTAGCTTACGTCCCTGTTCTGAAGCGTTGGTTGCATCTTCCTGGCCTGTAAACGGTGATCCATCAAGCCAGTATGCAGTAATGACCAATCCAAGGGGGTGCTCAATTGACGATTTATGTGAGTGTCGGCTTTGAACTTTGGTGAGCTGACCGACAGGTTGTTTAATTCTAACACGAAGGGGATTGTGTTGACAATAACCAGAAAAATTCATTGAATAAAATATAAATTAGTTGTGTATTCACAATATCAGCTAAGGGCACGGTCTGCCGTCCCCCTCACAACAATCAAAGAAATTTTTACACCCAACCATTAGAAAATGTGAGCGCCGGGAAAATGTCTTTATCAGACGGCTTTAAGATCCAACAGCAATTTGAACCCGACAAAATCGGTATGGTCTTCAATCCGCATCCATAACCAACGGCCAGCCGGGAGCGCGGAGGGCTGGTTCAACAGCTCCCGAAGGCGGGCATTGAAGAAGTGGATCTTTTCCAGGGCAGCCCGGTCTTCCTCAGGGGTGAGGGCCAGCAACGCAGTAAAAGCGCCCCTTTCCGGGAATAACAGGCACAACCGCTGCGCCTCTTTGCGGTAATGCAGCGCCCATCCCCGCTGGGCATTGTAAAACATCAGCTCAACCTTAAAATCCGGGTAATGTGTGCGCAAATAGGTGTTAACATCCTCCCAAACCGGGTAGACCTCCCTGCCAATTACCTTGCGGATGAGGTCAGGGCTGGGGGGTGCGTCGCGATCCAGGAGCCGTCCATCTGTCATGGTTAAATCTTATCATAAGTTTATTATTAGGCGACACGCTCATACCGTGCCCAGGTCGCCGGCCGGCCGCCCCCGCCATCCGGTCGGCGCTCGTCTGACTGTTTACGCCACTGGCAGTGCAACATGCTGGAAAAATGCTCAAAATCCGCCTCAGAAACCCCATGCGCATCCTCCGGGGAAGCTTTATGGTGGGCATAGAGCAGATAAACGCCGCCCGGGTTCAACCAGTTCTGTAGGTTTTGGCGATAGCCCTCGCGTTCATGCGGCCCCAGGCTGTGATAGCAGCCAATGTCCACAACCAGGTCAAAGGCCGCCCCCAGATCGACCTGCCCTGCAACGTTACCACGGATCACATGCCCAGCAAGGCCGGCTTTATTAAGCTTGGCACGCGCCTTCCACACTGAAATCCAGGCCAGGTCAATCCCGACCACGCGCCAGCCATGGGCAGCCAGGGTCACCAGGTTCGTCCCGGTACCGCAGCCCAGGTCCAGAGCCTGCCCGGGTTGTGCCGACTGCAAGTAATCCACCAGCTCAGGCGGCGACACACCGGTATCCCAGGGCGGCCGGGCGAAATAACGCAAGTTAAACTGAATCCAACGCCAAATTTTGTTCACCTAAAATCCTCTAACGACTGTGTAGCATTTTATAGTTTTTACACACGCGAGGTAACCGCATTTTTCAGGGTTAAGTATACCGATAAACCCAACCTGCCAAAATAATTTGCTTCCAGGTGGGCATCTGCTTAATCATTATAAAAATCATCCCTTCTTGGAAGCGTTTTTGCGTCACATGGAAGAACTGGGTAGAATAAAAACATCTAAAAACAGAAAAAAGGAGCACCATGAATAAAACAATAACATTAAATGACGGTTACGAGATCCCCATCCTGGGGTTGGGAACCTTTCTGGCACGCGATGAGGAATGCGAACGCGCGGTGGCCTTTGCCCTCACGCATGGCTATGATCACATTGATACCGCCCAGGGCTACCGGAACGAGCTTCAGGTCGGCAACGGCTGGAAAGCCAGCGGCCGTACCAGGGAAGAGATCTTCATCACCACCAAGATCACTTACGGCAACCAGGATTATGACGCAACAGTTGAATCCTTCCAAAAGAGCCTGGCCGACCTGCAGACCGAGTATGTCGACCTGCTGCTGATCCACTGGCCGAACGTCAAAGCCTTCGACAATACCCTGGACGTGTGGCGGGCACTGATCGACCTGCAAGCCCAAGGCCTGGTCCGCAGTATCGGCGTGAGCAACTTCACCATCCCCCTCTTAGAGCGCCTGCTGGCCGAGAGCAGCGTCGTCCCCGCAGTCAACCAGGTGGAATTCCACACCTTCCTCTACCAAAAGGAACTGCTGAGCTACTGCCGGGAGAAGGGCATCCAGATTGAGGCTTACAGCCCGATTGCCAAGGCAAAATTATTCGATAACGAAGTTTTACAAAAAACCGCCAAGAAATACAGCAAGACGCCCGCCCAGATCATGCTGGCCTGGCTGCTCAATCACAACCTGGTGGCCATTCCCAAATCCACGGACGAAGAACGGATCTTAGAAAACGCGGATATCTTCTTTGAGTTTGACGCTGAGGATTTGAATGCGCTGGACAATCTTGAGCCCCGCACCCGGCTGGTCAGGGAATTGGGCGTGTTCGACGATTAAGGCGTTTATGCGCTGGAAAATCCCTCACGATATCAATGGGTTCCCTTCGCAGCGCGAGTCAACCATTGAGTAGAAAAACAGGCCGTGAGAGATCACGGCCTGATACTGTTAAAAAGATCGGACAGGTGAAAGATCAGCCCTCACGAGCGATATCGACCATTTGGTCAAGAATCGTCTCAAGTGCCATTGTGTGGCTGCAGCGTCCGCGGGATTGGAAGAAATCGCAAGTACATCCCCACATTCCTTCATCATATGTCACCGTATGCTCACTATGATTCCCGGTAAAGATGACCTTGAACTGTTTGAAATCAATTCGCTCACGTTCGCCTGCATAACGCTTGGCTTTCTCCATTTTGCCGATCATTGCGTAGTCCATGGGGCACTTTTCCTTTCTATAGGTAGAAAATAAAAAACAGCACGCGCGGTCTACCCGGCGTGCTGTTTGATTCTTTTGTATTTCTCAATCTCTGCATATGTACCTTTTGCACACAGCTTTGTTAACCTGAGTATATACCGAGTCGGCTGTAAAGTCAACGACGTTTTTCCAGCACCAGGGCGTCTTCACCGCCAACGTAATATTTCTTCCAGCGGTTGATGACCACATAACCCTGCCCCTCATACAAGCTGATGGCCGGGTGATTGGATGCCCGCACACTTAAGCGGATGGCCGGCAAATCCAGGCTGTGTTCGCAGCGTTTAAGCAGGGCCAGGGCAATCCCGCGCCGCCGATAGTCGGGCAGTACGCCCAGCGTGGTCACCCAGCCCACACCGCGGATGGTATCCCGCTCACCACCGATGAAACCCACCATATTTTCATCCACAACGGCCTTCAGGCGCACCAGGCCCGGCAGGGTTAACGCGCCGATCAGGTCCCAAAACGGCCACAGGTCCTCCTGGCGGAAGCAGGCTTTTTCGAGCTGGTTCAACTGGGTAAAATCGCGCCAGCTGGCGTTTTGGATCGACCAATTGATAGGGTTTGGGTCCATAGCATCCTTAGGTTCTGGTAAACCGTACGGTTTGAACGTTTTCATCACATGAAATACGCCAAAGCCCTGCCAGGCCAATTATACCGTGATCCCCACATTCACCCTGAGAGGAGTAATTTCAGGTAAAAGCAAGTAAAATACATCATAGACCAGAGCCATGCATAGTGATTGGTTAACCGATGAAAATCAACATTGCCCTTGCACAATTCAACACCAAATTAGGCGTGGTCCGTGCGAACTTAGAGACCCACCTTAGCATGATTGACCAAGCCCGCCAGGCGGGCGCCGACCTGATCCTCTTTCCCGAGCTCTCGCTGACTGGCTATGCCCTGCTGGATCTGGCGGTGGAAACCGCCATCCGCCCCCACCAGGATGACCCGGTCTTCAACGAATTGCTGGGTGCCAGCCAGGAGATCGACCTGATGTTTGGCTTTGTTCACGAAGACCGCCGCCATCGCTTTTATATCGCCTCGGCCTACCTGTCAGGCGGGAAGATTCTCCACATCCACAACAAGCTCTACCTGCCCACCTACGGCATGTTTGACGAGGGCCGTTTCTTTGCCCCGGGCAATTCGGTGCGGGCCTTTGATACCCGTTTCGGCCGGGTGGGGATGCTGATCTGTGAGGATTTCTGGCATGCCTCGTTGCCCTACCTGCTGTGGATGGATGGCGCCGATATCCTCCTGTTCTCTTCCGCATCGCCGGGGCGCGGGCTGACCGACGCGCCGCGCCTGAGCAGCTCGGAATGGGTCGAACACACCAACCGTGCCTATGCAGGCCTGTTCACCAATTTTGTCGCCCATGCCAACCGGGTGGGCTATGAGGACGGGCTCAACTTCTGGGGCGGATCAACGATTTTTGACCCCAACGGGCACCTGGTGGTGTGCGCGCCGGATTTTGAGCCCGCGCTGACCGTGGCCGAAATTGACCTCAACCAATTGCACCGCACACGAGCCCGTTTACCCCTGTTGCGCGATGAACGCGCCACAGTCGTGCAGCGAGAGCTGGAAAGGATCCTGGGTGAAACATGACCGACCTGACCATCAATGCTGAACTGACCGAAAAGATCCTGACCGGGTTCATCCACACAGAGCTGAACCGGGTCGGGTTCCAACGCGCCCTGCTGGGCGTCTCCGGCGGGATCGACTCGGCCGTATCCCTGTACCTGAGCGCCAAAGCCCTGGGACCGGAGAACGTCCTGGCCATCCGTATGCCCTACAAAACCTCGCCAGACCACACCCTCGAAGATGCCCAGTTGATGATAGACGACCTGGGCGTGCAGTCGATGACGGTCGAGATCACGCCGATGGTCGACCCCCTCATCGACCGGTTTGAGGATATGACCAAGATCCGGGCGGGCAACATCATGGCCCGCATGCGCATGATCGTCTTGTTTGATCAATCCGTGGCCTTCAACGGATTGGTGATGGGCTCCAGCAATAAAACTGAGATCCTCCTGGGTTATTCAACCATCTATGGCGACTCAGCCGCCGCGCTGCAGCCGATTGGCGACCTGTACAAAACCCAGGTGCGCCAGCTCGCCCGCCATTTAGGGGTGCCGGAACTGGTGGTCAGCAAAGCGCCCTCCGCGGACCTGTGGGAGGGACAAACCGATGAGGGCGAACTGGGCTTCTCGTACGCGGATGTGGACCAGTTGCTGCATCTACTGGTCGACCAACGCTATCGCCCTGAAGCGTGCGTTGAAGAGGGTTTTGACCGGGACTTCGTGGCGCGGGTGGTGCGCAGGGTGCGCCAGAATCACTTCAAACGCGTCATGCCGCCCATCGCCAAGCTCTCTGAGCGCACGATCGGGTATGATTTTTTATACCTGCGCGATTGGGGGACATAAGCGGTCGCGTGTGGTCGGGGTTGATGATTGGTGGGGTGAAGAGCGCACCCCACCCCACAAAAAATGGCGTGATTGGGGGACGTAAATCACAGGGTGCGATCCGAACATGCCCTGAGGCTGTAACTCCCGCAGCAAAGCGAGACGGAGCAAAAGCCGTGAGGGGTGACCCACCAAACACAGTCCTCTCATCAAATGACAACAGAGGTTTTGATCTGCAATTTGTAGGTCACGCTTTTAGCGTGACAAAAAGAGATTGCTTTCTTGCTCAGGATGTTGCTCAGCCACTTCACTTGTAACGAGGATTCTCATAGAATTTGTCACGTAGATCCCTGCGGGATCATACGTGACCTACGCACTAGAAACAGTGGTTCCACCATCCATCGCACCAGGCGGGAACATGGAATCATACTCCGAGACCGGCGCAAAAGACCGCCTGTGGACCGCACATGGCCCCAGAGCCAGGATCGCCTGGCGGTGGTCACGGGTGGCATAGCCCTTGTTGCTGGCAAAGCCGTAGCCCGGGTAGGTGTGGTCCAAATCCACCAGCAGGGCATCCCGCGCGGTCTTGGCCAGGATCGAGGCCGCGGCGATCGACAGGGCGCGCCCATCCCCCTTGACCAGCGGGGTTTGCGGGACAGACACGTTCGGCAGGGTCAGGTAATCCACCAGCAGGTGCTCGGGTGAAACACCCAGATGCTCAAGCGCACGGGCAGCCGCCAGGCAGGTGGCTGGCACGATGCCCAGCCGGTCGATCTCGTCCGGGCCGGCCATCCCCACGCCCCAGGCCCTTGCCACGGTTTTGATCACCTCAGCCCAGGCTTCGCGCGCTTTAGGCGCCATCACCTTAGAATCGCGCACCCCGGAAAGCAGGGCCATCAGGTCGTCCTGACCCGGGGGCAGCACCACCGCACCCGCCGCAACCGGTCCGGCCAACGCCCCGCGGCCGGCCTCATCCACACCGGCCACCAGGGTAATCCCCTGCCCCCACAAGTCACTTTCAAAGGCCAGGTTTGGCCGCTCGGGCAGCAAGCTGGTGTCGAATTTCACCCTAGGCGTCATAACGTCCCTGGCGGGCATTCTGGCGGATCTTGAGCAGGTCTAAGCCCATGCGCAGGGAATCCTGCACCAGGCGGACGCGGCTGTCGGGGTCAAAATACCAGTCGATGGCCACTTCCTGCAAGCGGTAGCCCTGCCGGCGGGCGATAAACAACACCTCGGCGTCAAAGGACATCCCGCCCATGGTTTGCAAAGGGAACACCGCTTCAGCCGCCTCAGCACTGAAGCACTTGAACCCGCACTGCGAGTCCTGGATGCCTGGTAAGACCAGGGTACGCACCAGGGCGTTGAAAATCCGCCCAATCAGGTGCCGGTAACCGGGCTCATCGATCCGCCGGGAGCCGGGCAGCTCGCGTGAGCCGATAGCCACATCCACCTCCGTTAAAACTGGCGGTAGAAAGCGGTTGACCTGCTCAACGGGCATGGATAAATCAGCATCGCACAAAAAGCGATACGCCCCCTGGGCTTCCAGCATGCCCCGCCGGACAGCTAAGCCTTTGCCCCGTTCTGATTCCGAAAACACGCGCAGGTTCGGCATCCCATCTTGAAAAGCCTTAGCGATCTGCAAAGTGCCGTCGCTGCTGCCGTTTTCCACCACCAGGATCTCAGCCTGGTAGTCCTGGCTGGCAAGAAAGGCTTTGATTTGCTCCAGTGTCGGCGGGAGTCGTTCAGCCTCATTATGGGCTGGGATAATAATCGAGAGCAGTGGTTTGGTCAATAGTTCACCCACAAATATCAGTTTCAGAGATAAAAAAATGGTCAGGGAACGATGGTTGTGTGCTCGTTCACCTTCCCATTCTGTTAACAGTCGGGGTGGGCGGACTTGAACCGCCGACCTCCGCGTCCCAAACGCGGCGCGCTGGCCGTCTGCGCTACACCCCGGCAGATAAGAGTATAATCCGAAGTATGGACAAACGTCAAGATACCATATCCATCCTGTTCACCGCTGCCTTTTGGCTCACTATGTCCCTGATGTTCATCCTGGTAGGATCAGCCTGCCAAACGGACCTTGAACCTCTGCCAGCAGCGCAAAACCCACCCAGCACCACGCCCTCAGCCAATCCCGTGATCACATCCCCAAGCCCAACTTCAACCCCCATAGCCAATCCTGAGATCACATCTCCAAGCCCAACCTCAACCCCCGCAGCCCCTGTACCAACCGAGACTGCCGCGGTTGATTGCCTGCAGACAGGCGGAATCGTGCAAAGTGGGTCGTTTTTCAGCTATCAGCTGGGGGAAGACCTGCACTACCGGGTCTACCTGCCTCCTTGCTACCATAGTGACCTGGATAAACGCTACCCGGTCACCTACTTGCTGCACGGCCTGACCTTTAATGAAGACCAATGGCTGCGCCTGGGTGTGGCCGAGGAGATGGATGCGCTGATTGCCCAGGGCTCAGTCTCCCCTTTTATCATCATCATGCCCGGCGAAGCCCGCTTCCATCCACTGCAGACCTCGGCCTTTGTCAACGCCCTGGTCTTCGAACTGATCCCGTGGGTCGATCAGCAATACCGCACCCAACCCGAGAAATCCTTTCGGGCCATCGGCGGGCTCTCACGCGGTGCGGCCTGGGCGATTCACATCGGGTTTGAACACCCGCAAGTGTTCAGCAGTGCGGGGGCGCACAGCCTGCCCTTGTTTTCATATGATGGCAATCGGCTTAACAGTTGGCTGACGCGTACCCCCGCCGATGAGCTGCCTGCGTTTTTCTTCGACATTGGCCGGGGAGACCCGGAAAGGCACTCAGCCCAGGAATTTGCCGACCAGTTAAACGCGCATCACATCCCTCATACCTGGTACCTGTTCAATGGCGGGCACACCGAAGCATACTGGTCTGCACACCTGGCCATCTACCTGCGCTGGTATGCGCGGGATTGGTAAGTAAAATATTCAAATAATCTAGTAAAATAGGGGTAACAAACACCCATCTATGAAAGGGAGCAAACATGTATCAACAAATCACCATCGTCGGGTATTTGGGCGGCGACCCTGATATGCGGTTTACGCCTAGCGGCCAGGCTGTCACCAGCTTTTCTTTGGCAGCATCACGAAAATACACCAACAACAGCGGACAAAAAATCGATGAGACCACCTGGTTCCGTGTCTCTGTATGGGGTGCCCAGGCAGAATCCTGCAACCAGTACCTCCACAAAGGCAGCCCTGTGCTGGTCGTTGGCCGACTGCGTCCCGATCCACAATCCGGTGGACCGAGGGTTTATACCCGCCAGGATGGATCAACCGGGGCATCCTTTGAAGTCAACGCACTCACGGTAAGATTCCTGCCCAGCGGCGGCGCCCGCGGCACCGGTGGGTATGAAGCTGATTTTGGCGATGAGCAAGGAGGCGCAGAGGGCGACGAAATCCCCTTCTAGACCGGAGACCTTATGCCTCAACAACCTATGCCCAATATTGAACTACCGGACGGCCTTGAACCGCAATATGTCAACTTTGTCCGGATCGCTCACACTGCCTCAGAATTTATCATGGATTTCTCCCTGCTCCTGCCCGGAATCACGCAACCCCAGGTTGATTCCCGGCTGGTGATGTCTCCCACAGCAGCCAAGCTCTTTCTGCGGGCGTTGACGGAAAACCTCAAGCGGTATGAGGCCAATTTTGGCGAGATTTCTGTCCCAGGCAGCCATACCCTGGCCGATGACCTGTTCCGCCCCAATGATCAACCTAAAGGCAGCTGATGGAAAACCACCTCGAATCGCTCTCAGACCAGATCAGGGAGTCCTTTAATCAACAAAACGACAAGCGCGATAAAGCCCTGGCACAAAGCCGAGAGCTGACGCGCCATGCCGCCCGCGCCATCCGCGCCATCCATCGCGAGGACAACGACCTGGCCCAGGAGCACCTCGCCCAGGCCAACCAGCTGGCAGAAGCCTTACGCACTGGCCTTGCGGATGAACCTGATCTGTATTTTTCTGGCTATACGCAAGACGCACTCAAGGAATTTGTTGAAGCCCATCTGACGGTGGCCACTATTCTGAACCAGGACTGGCCCACCCCGGAAGACTTGCAGGTGGCATATGCCACGTACCTCAACGGGATGTCCGAGGTGATCGGCGAGTTGCGCCGGCGGATTATGGACCTGATGCGCGCCGGCCATTCTCCCGAGGTTGAACGCCTGCTGGAGGTGATGGACGACATCTACGCCCTGCTGGTCACCATGGATTACCCCGACGCCCTCACCTATGGCCTGCGCCGCCGGACAGATATCGCCCGCAGCATCATCGAACGCACCCAGGCGGACGTGACCATCAGCTATCGCCAGCAGCTGCTGGAAAAGCGGATTGCCGAACTCTCGGCACAATTATCGCAGATTGAAATCACGGATCAAAACAACCCCTCAGGCGCCTGAATCAGGCGCTTGAGGCTTTCATCAGCTCACCCGTCATCCTTAAGGTTCACAGCTCACTACTGGGTTTGCTAACAGCCATACACAGCCTAATTCAATTTTGGGGCAATCCATAAAGCACTCCGACAGGGTGATTTTCTACTCACTAACCGCACAAATGATACACTTTTCTGATCGTTTTTTGAATCATTAGCAATGATTTCAACAAGTAACAACGCCAGAGCGAAATCAATGGAAACAGATTCGCCTTTCGTCCTTAAACGTGCTAGACTCTTAGCGGAGTGATTTATGCCGGAAACAAGTGACCCCTGGCAGCGGCCGGAACCCACCCCCATCGCAGCTGCCCCCCCAAGCAAAGCACCAGCCCCCCCGCCCGAACCCAAATACATCCTGTTTTGGGAACGCTTGCGCCGGTGGGGATTGGGCGATTCTGTGCTGCGGGCAGCCACAGCACTGACCACGGCAATTGCCATTCTGCTGGTCGTATGGCTGATGGGCACCTTTAACCGCCAAGAAGTTGCTCTCATTGACGCCCCCCAAAGCGTGGCGATGGCAGAGACCCTGGGCGAGTCAGCGTCAAGCGTGGCACCCCCCATGTTTAACGTCGGCGGCGCCAATCCCGACGGGATCGCCCGCCAGGTAGGCGTAAACACCATCCTGCCTGTGCGTGTGGCGCGTGATCAGGTCATCGAATATACCGTCGAAACGGGAGATTCAATCTTTGTGATTGCGGACAAATTCAACCTCAGGCCAGAATCCATCCTGTGGGGCAATCGCTATACCCTGGGAGATGACCCGCACTTAATCGTGCCCGGGCAAACACTGCACATCCTGCCGGTGGATGGCGTGTACCACAAGTGGAGTGCTGGCGAGGGCCTCAATGGCGTGGCCTCATTTTACAATGTGGCCCCCGAGGATATCATCAACTGGCCAGGAAACGGGCTCGACCCCGAGCAAATCGGCGATTACGCCAACCCCAACATCCCGCCCGATACGATGCTGGTCATCCCCGGCGGCCAGGGCACCTTTGCCGATTGGCGCGCACCGCGCATCAGCCGGGAAGAGCCGGCCACAGCCAGGCATCTTGGCCCGGGTGCCTGCAGCGCCAGTTATGATGGCATAACAGGTTCGCTGACCTTCATCTGGCCCACAACGGAACGTTATCTCTCCGGTTTCGATTACACACCTGAAACCAACCATTTCGGCATCGACATCGCCGGGCGCACGGGTAACCCGATTTTCGCAGCCGATCATGGCGTGGTGGTGTATGCCGGGTGGAGCGATTTTGGCTATGGCGAGATGGTGGTGATCGACCATGGCTCGGGCTGGCAAACCCTGTACGCCCACCTGAGCGTGGTGAACGCATATTGCGGCCAGGAGGTCTACCAGGGGGATACGATCGGGCTGATGGGCAGCACCGGTAAATCCACCGGTCCTCACCTGCATTTTGAAATGCGCAGCGACGATCACGGCCGCGTCAACCCCTGGAATTTCTTGAATTAGCATGGAGCAGTATTGTTCTGACCGGGCCGGGTAATGCTCCCGGGGTATTTTGGGTTAATGGATATTTGGTATTAGGCAGTTAGGAATCAGGGGAGCCATCATGCGCTTATCATTCTGCCAATACAGCCTCCTGAGGTGTTAATGAATAAGCATAGCGACGTTGCAGGCAACGTCGCTACAGGTTTATCAAGCAGTGTATTTTAAATTTCCAGCACTACCCCAGGACCACATCCACGCTGTGCTCACCATCATCCGTAAACAACGGCAGCAGCGTGCCCTCAATTGGCTCGCCATCCACCCGTATCTCGGATACGCCTTTGCTAACGCCCTGCGGATTGGTCACCATGATGTGGTAAACCGCCCCCCTGAACCGACGCCTGAAGGAAAACCCGGGCCAATCCGACGGGATGCAGGGATCTATCCGCAACCCGTTGAATTCCGGCCGTACGCCCAAAATATACTTGAGCCCGGCCTGGTACGCCCAGGAAGACGTGCCGGTCAGCCAGGCGTTGCGCGCCAACCCAAATTGGGGATGCTCATCGCCCAGGATGTTCTGGGGGTAGACGTAGGGTTCACATTCATATGTATCGATGAACTCATTTTTGGCGGCCGGGTTGATCTGCTGGTAATACTGGTAAGCGCGCTCACCCCGCCCCAGGATCGTCTCAGCCATTATCACCCAGGGGTTGGCGTGCAGGAAGATACCGCCGTTCTCCTTGGCGCCGGGCGGGTAGGTGGTCACCCCGCCGATTTCGGGGTCGTAGCCATCATAGCCGGGTGTGCTGAGCTTGATCCCGTTACTGGTGTTAAGATGCTGATAAACCGCATCCAGGGCTGTGCGCGCCCGCTTGGGCGTGGCAAACCCCGACAGGACCGCCCAGGACTGCCCGTTGGTGTAAATCTTCCCTTGCGCGTTGCGATGCGAGCCAACCGGCTCACCCCGGTGATCAAAATAGCGCACATACCACTCACCGTCCCAGGCCACGCCGTTGACAATCGCACGCATGACCTCATAATCATCCTGGTAGCGTTTGGCAAGCTTGTTTTTGCCCAAATACTGGCACAGCGCAATCATCTCCTTGAGTGCCCAGCCGTACAGGTGGGCAGTGAACAGGGATTCAGCGCCCTTGGGCAGGTTGACGGTGTCATTCCAATCGGCAAAGCCCAGCAACGGTAAACCATGCTGGCCGGTGTTTTCCCGGGTGAAGGCCAGCCCGCGTTTGAGGTGATTCCACACAGAACCTGCCTTAAGCGGGTTACCAGCCTGATCTTTCTCGTAGAACGGGATGGTTTCTTTGAGGAACCCAAAATCACCGGTTTCCTTGAGGTATTCGCTCACCGCCAGCACGCTCCACAGGTGGTCATCGCTGTAATAGTCCGGGCTGCCCTCCTCGATCCCCGCCTCGCCGGTGTTGGCGATCATGGTGAGGGGGGTGAACTGGTGCATGGCCGACCCATCCCGCTTTTGCACCTGCAGCAGCATGCGGAGCAAATGCTTCGAAACCCCTGGTGATCCTGGCAGCGCGCCGATCACATCCTGCGAGCTATCCCTGAAGCCAATCCCGCGCACGCCAAACCCCAGCTGGTACAGCGATAAATAGCGCGACCAGTTCAAGGTGACCGTGCACTGGCGTGGGTTGTGGATATTGAGCATGCGGTCCATATCCGCATCGGGCGTGCGCACCTGGGCAACGCCGAGGACGTCATCCCAAAAGGCGGCCAACGCCGCAAAAGCCCGGTCAACCTGCAACCCATCACGGTAGCGCTGGATGGCCGGCATGGCCTGGGGAACATTGGCGGCCTGCCCCAACAGGAAAATCGCACCCCGGCTCTCCCCAGGCGGGATCGCCCCCAGGTGGACCATCAGGGCGGCGATATTGTCACCCCGCAGGGCGATTGAGTTGCCCAGTTCGTCGTCCTGCAGCCCCGGGGGCGCGGCCCAGCTGCCATACCCATGCTGGCCCAAAAAGGCATGCCGCTCTGTTTCAAAGGACGAGACCGGCACACTGGCGGTGAAGTAATTCCGGCGGACCTCCTTCAGCATGAAGGGCGCCTGGCTGAGCACTTTCAGCCCGCCAGGCTCCTCATGCAGGTAAGAGCCCATCGTCTGCGGCACCCAATCAGCGTTGTTGAGCTGTTTGAGTGCATCCGGATGGGTGTATTCCACCACCGGTACCAGGTCGGGGGTTTGCTCGGTTTCCGCCAGGTTGGTGACGGTCACCTGCTGGATGAGGACATCCTCGCCAAGCGGGATAAACACCCGTACCTCCATGCGTACCTGGTGCATTTCGGAGATGAAGGTGGTGTAGCCCAGGCCCACATGGCATTCGTACCTGTCCAGCGGGATCAGCGTCGGCACGAAGAACGGTGAGAGGACATCATAGCCGCCTTCCTCGCGCGGGAAGCGCAGGTAGAGCGTCGTCGCCCTGAACTCGGAGGGCGGGCCCTGGGTAAGATATTTCGTGATGCGATTCTGGGCCGGGTCACCCCGGCAAATCAGCATCCCGCCGGTCTGGTCAATAAAACCGCCAAAGGCCAGGGACCCCAGGTAATTGATCCATTTAACCGGTGTTTGCGGGTTCGTGATTACGTATTCGCGAGCCTCATCGTCAAAATAGCCATAGTGTTTCATCTTCGTTACCTCCTGTGTAAAACCGATCCGTCCACGCGGCTGAGAACAGCCAACACGACCCCATCAGCCGATGTCAACCACAACGCTCACCTGGTCTTTCTCCAGAATGGGGACCAAAGTGCCCGCAATGGGCTGGCCATCCACCTTCAGGGAGAGCGTATTCCCAGGCCCGCGCCGACGGATATCGATGTGGTAGGTCACCCCCCTGAAGGCCCGGGTCGCTGAAAAACCCGCCCAGCCGGCGGGTATCACCGGCTCAACCCGCAGGCCGTCAAAATCCGGCCGGATGCCCAATATCCATTGCGTAATGGCAACGTAATTCCAGGAGGCCGTGCCGGTGAGCCAGGAGTTCTTGGCCTCGCCAAAAGCGGTGCTGTCTTTCCCGGCAATGGTTTGTGCGTAAACATAGGGTTCACAGCGGTGCAGGTCGCTGAGCGTCTCTCGCTGGGAGGGGTTAATGCGCAGGTAGTAATCCAGGGCGCGCTCGCCATGCCCGAGGGTGGCCTCGGCAATCATCACCCACGGGTTGGTATGACAGAAAACGCTGGCGTTTTCCTTAAACCCGTGCGGGTAGGAGGAAATCTCCCCTAGATGGAGGTGGTATTGCGTATAGGCGGGCTGTAACAGCAGGATGCCATGTTCGGTCGCCAGGCGGTCTTCCACCGCTTCCAGGGCCTTGTGCGGCAATCCTTGCGCCAAGCCAACCCCGGCCATCGTGCACAACCCCTGCGGCTCGATGAAGATCTGCCCCTCGCGACACGTGTGTGAACCCACCGGAGCGCTGAAATGATCATAAGCCCGCAAAAACCAGTCGCCATCCCAGCCATGCTGCCGGATGGTCTCATCCATGTGCGCTGCCAGGCCGGCTAAACGCGTTGATTCATCGTGTAATCCCAGGTGCGCGCTGATCTGCGCCAGTGCGTCAGCGGCCATGATGAACAGGGCTGCAATGACCACCGATTCTGCCACCTGGCCGTCCCTGTTGGTCGTCGTCTGGAAGGATTTGCCCGGCTGATCAGAAAAAGTATTCAGGTTCAAGCAATCATTCCAATCCGCCCGCCCAATCAGGGGCAGCCCGTGCGGGCCAAGCCGCTCCACCGTGTACTGGATGCAGCGCTGGAGGTGTTCCAGCAGGGGCGTTTCCGTCCCGGGCTGGTTCTCGTAGGGCACCAGCGCCTCCAAAATGCCCCAATCGCCGGTCTCTTTGAGGTAGGCCGCCGTGCTCAACACCAGCCAGGCCGGGTCATCGTTGAAATTGCTCCCCACGGCATCATTGCCGCGTTTGGTGAGGGGCTGGTACTGGTGATAGGCGCCGCCGCTCTCCAATTGGGTCGCCGCCAGGTCCAGGATACGCTGGCGCGCCCGATCAGGCACCATGTGGACGAAGCCGAGCAGATCCTGGTTTGAATCCCGAAAGCCCATCCCGCGCCCGATACCCGATTCAAAATACGACGCTGAGCGGGAAAGGTTGAAGGTGATCATGCACTGGTAGGCGTTCCAGATATTGACCATACGGTCCACATGCGGCTCCGGTGATGAAACCTGCAGCACGCCCAACAAGCCATCCCAGGCCGCCCACAGGTCAGCAAATGCCGTATCCACCTGGACGGGGTCAAGGTACTGCTCAATCACCGGCGCGACGGTGGTTTTGTTGATCGTGAGGGGCTGGCCTGGTGCAAATTTTGCGTCGGGTGGGTTTTCGTGATACCCCAGCAGGAAGATGACACGCTGCTGCTCACCTGCCGCCAAATCCAGCCGCACATGGTGAACGCCCACGGGCGACCAGCCCACGCCGAGCGAATTACGGGTCTCCCCGCGTTCAACCGCCTGGGGGCTCTCCCAGCCGCGGTAAGGGCCTAAAAACGCCTCGCGCTGGGTCTCAAATCCGGACAGGGGCTCGGAACAGGCAAAATAGGCAAAGTGGTTCCGGCGCTCGCGGTATTCGGTCTTGTGATAGATGACCGAACCGAGCACCTCCACCTCGCCGGTGTTCAAATTGCGCTGATAGTTGGTGGCATCATCCAGGGCGTCCCACAGGCAGAATTCCACACTGGAGAAGATCGAGAGGGACCGCGGGGTATCGGTCTGGTTGTGCACCGTCAGATCCCAGATCTCTACGGGCGCATCCAGGGGCACAAAATAGCGCACATCGGCCCGAATGCCCTTGAAGGCAGACCCGATGCGGGTGTATCCCATGCCGTGCCGGCAGGTATAGTCTTGCGCCGGATGGCGGGTGGGCATCCAGGTGGGTGACCAAAATTGGCCATCCTGATCATCGCGCAGGTAAATGTAGCGCCCGCCCATATCCAGCGGCACGTTATTATAGCGATAGCGGGTGATGCGGCGCAGGCGTGCATCCTGGTAAAAAGCGTACCCGCCAGCCGTGTTGGAGATCAGGCTGAAAAAATCCCGCATACCCAGGTAGTTGATCCAGGGCAGCGGGGTATCGGGGCGGGTGATCACATATTCTCTGTTTGCATCGTCAAAGTAGCCAAAACGCATGGGAAATCATCCTTTTTAAGCAATCATATCACCGCGCTCATGCCCACGCAACACCGTCAAACCGCCCTGTGGTCAGCTGTTCCATGTTTGTATGAGCAACCCAAGGGTCCTTCCGCTCAACCTGACCTGGCCGTCAAAACCACCTCAATCGCTGTCTGGTCCGGCCAGGCGAGCACTTCTGCCCTGGGGAACCGGGTTTCGAGCGCCCCAGGCTGGGTATCATAGCGGGTGCCATTAACCGATACCAACCCAACGCAATAATCCTCGTAGGTCAGCCGTTGTGGGTTGTGGTAGGTCACCTTGAGCTTTTTACCGGCAAAAACCGTCTCAACGCTCACCGTGTCCGCCTGGGCAAACTGCTCACTGACCAATTTCGGCGCCAGGCACAGGTCTCCCAGCGCACCTTTAACCCCAAAGGACTCGGTCAGCAGCGTATACAGGTACCAGGCAGCAGACCCCGTCAGGTAGGGGTACATCCCGCGCCCGCGCGGGTTGAAATACTCCGGGATGCCCGGGTACATACGGCTGCGGGAAAAATTCTGGCTCTGGGTATACAGCCCATCCAGCACCCCCCAGGCCGCTGCGGCCAGCCCCTGGCTATAGAGCGCATAAGCGTACATAACCGCCATATGGCTGAAGAGGGCCCCGTTCTCCTTATGGCCGTAAGCAAAGCCAAACGCGCGGCCCAGCCGGGGCGGGTTGTCCCCAAAGTGGGTGTTAAGCCGGTGCCCATTCAGGTTTTGATCATAAAGATGTTCGTCTGCGGCCTGCACGACAGCCAGGGCCTGGTTAGCTGTCGCCACCCCGGCCATCAACGGGAAGACCTGCCCGGTCAGGGTCATACGTACGCCCTCCGCACAGGTGCCCTCAACCCGTTGACCGTCGTTAGCGTAATAGCCATTAAACCAGCCCCCGCGATCCCCATCAGCCAGCCATTCCTGTTCCCGGATCAGCCTCTTCAGCCAGTCCGCTTTACTCGCCAGGTCTGCCGCGATCGATTTGAGTGGCAGCGTCACCTTTTCCCCTGAGAGGTGCCCGCTGACCCTGTCAAAATAAGACCCTAACCGTTCCTGTTTGGCGCTAACTGACGCATAGTCCACCGGTTGGGCGGCGCGATCCAGCAGCAGCAGTAATTCTTCCGCCAGTGAAACCTCTGCCACGCCAGCCTGATCCAGGGCCAGGCATAATTCGCCCAACGTGGCCAGATTGCCCGCGTAAAAAGCCGAGAAAGCCACGCTCTCCCCGCGGTCAGGCGCCATATCGAAGGCGTCATTCCAATCGCCGCCCTCCATTTTGACCAGGTTATGCTCGCCAACGTTAAAAAAGGCCGTCAGGTGTTGCACCAGCAGGTGTTCCAGCACCGAACCCTCAACTACCTCGCCAGCTGCTGATCGTAACAGCGTGCCCTGGTCTGGCGACCAATCCGGATTCGCCTGCTGGCAGCGATGGCTCAAGTGATCGTGGAAATAGGTCTGCGGGGCCAGCAGCAATTCGAGGTCACCGGTCAGATCCAGATAGAGCTTGGTGGTGATCAGCGGCCATGCGCCATGATCCATCCACACCCGGGGGATGCTGTTCCGGTCAGCTTTGAACTCACCCGGCCGGGACCCGACGATGGTGGCATTGCTGCCATCGATGCGCACCCCGGCAAAATTGCTCAGCAGCAGGCCTTCCAGGCCCACACCCTCGGTCAGCAGCAGCGTCAACAAGTCCTGCCACAGGTCCCGCCAGCCGCGCCCGCCCCGGCCATAATCATGATAAGGCAAAAATGAATTGCCCATGATGCGCCTGAGAATGGGCTGCAGGGTGACCCACTGCAGCCATCCGTCCAGCCGGCCGTCCTGGTGGTCAAACCGCAGGGCGGAGAGCTTTTCCTGCCAATAGGCCTGGTTGGCCTCCAGGTGATGGGTGAACTGCTTTTCAGAGCCGTACTGGTCAACCAGCGCGGCCACATCCGCCGCCGCGGTCATGATGCTGAGGATCAGGATATAGCTTTTAGACTCGCCCGGCGCCAGCCGGATCGGCGGGAAGTGCAGCCCGCCCAGCGATTCAAACCCCTCAAATACACTGCCAGAGGGTTGTATTGCATGCCCTGCGTGAAAAATTGCCCCAGGCTGTTCAAAACTGCCCCCTTCACCGATAAAATCTTCTACCAATGGCGAAAAGCCCTCGGGCGGATGTCCGTCCCCATCTGCGCCCAGGACGGCGTAGGTGACCTGGTTGAGCTTGTGACCCCGCTCGTCAAAGGACATGGTTGGCCTGACCAAAACGCCAAAGGGATGGCACGCCGTGCGGTGCAGCAAGGCGGTCACATGGCGGTGATCCCTGAGGTTGTCTGCCGAGCGGCCAAAGATGGGTATGGCCGCTGTGGGGACCAAGTCGAGCGCCTCATCCCCCTGGTTGGTGAGCGTAACCCGCATCAACTCCACGTGATCATCTGTCACCGGCACAAAGTTAACCACGGCAGCCCGTAAGCCGGAAAGGGCGTGCTGTGTGTGAACCGCATGCCACAGGAGACCGGCTCGCAGCCGGGTTTTACCCGCCTGGCTGGGTTGATCAGCGCCAGAGCCGGTCAGCGACCAGGGCTCGCCATTGACCGTCACCCAGAAGTTTCGCCCCGAGCGGGTGTTGTGCAGGTCTTCAACGGAGACGGGCATCAGCAGGAACGTGTCCTGGTCCAGCTTGGCATCGCCATTCAGCGCCGGCGTGATCGAGGACATCATCCCGGCCGCATTTACCAGCGGAAAGTAAAGGTAACTGTTTGCCTGCGGGTTGGGCAGCTCAAAAGTGCCCTGTTGATCCACAAATTGCCACCCCAAGGGTTTGTTCACTTTCATACACACCTCAACCTATGACTAATTAGACCGATATTGCTTGGTAACCAAATGATGTCGCTAAAACATGTCACTCAAAAACCAGGGGGCGTTACCCAATCTGCCCAAAGCCTGAACCCGCGAGTTTTTGCCTGTCCCTAACGCTGATATTAGAAGAACAGGTCTATTGCGTCGAACTCACCCTGGCGCACGCCCTCAGCATAGGGCGCCTGGATCAACCCGCCATCAATGCGGATGGTTTCATCCCCGGAATGCAGATCAATCCGCTGGATCTTCAAGCCCTCATCCCAGGTGTCCCTGCGATCCGGGTTATGTACGGTGACGGTGCAGGTCCCCAGGCAGCGGAATCTGAAAGTGCCATCCGATTTGAACAGCCAGCCCGGCAGGGCGGGCGCGAACACCAATGCCAATTCGCCCTCAATGAGCTGGAAGGGCTGCTTGCCCATGGTCATCAGGCGCCACATGCTGATAAATTCGGCGGTCAGGCCGCTCATGCGGGCCACAAAGCCCGCACCATGCAAAGAAGCGTCCGGGTGAGCACTGCTGACGATGAAGGAACAGCTTTCAAGAGGGCTGCGGCCGTAAACCTGCGGGTCCATAAATGCTGGCAGGTGGGTTTTCAGGACATCATAAAATTCGTCATATAAACCGGCATTAATCAAGGCCAGCAGGTATTTATACGACATGTGCATCCAGATCGACTCGTTTTCGAGCCAACCGGGTGTGAAAGCCCGCAAGCGGCCAATTTCATAGGGCTGATCGTCCAGGGAGACGTTGATCTTGAACATGCCCAGTTTTCGGTCAAACAGGGCGCTTTCTCTAACCGCCTGGGCCAGCTCACGGGCGCCGCGCGCATCGGCAATTTTCATCTCACGCACCGGGCCTTCCAGGAAGATGGGCAGTGCCGACGGGCGGAAACCCTTTACCCGGACATGCGGGTTCCCATCGGCAGCATGTGTGCCGGTCAGCTCATAATTGGTGACTTCATGGATGAAATAGGTCGGCGGGATCGTGCCGGTGAAGGTGTGCGCCGCCGCAACACCTGCCTGCAGGCCAGCCTGCATCTTGCGCAAAGCAGCGCTGAAGTCCACCGATTGGGTGCGCCCATCAAACCCCAAGCGGGTCCCGGCGCGGTAGTCCTCCAGGGCGTCGGTACGCGCAACCCAATCGGCAAACAAATCGGATGGCTGGTCCGAACCCCTGCCGATGGCTTCCAGTAATACCCCCGCTTCGATGGGCAGGGGGATGTCGCGGGAGAACTCATCCAGAGCGTCGATCATGAATTGCACCAGGCGCAGCAGCTCAAAGGTCTCCGGCATAGACGAACCAAACAGCCCGGGCAGGCCGTTGAGCGCGTCATTCCAGCCCGGCTTGCCAGCTTCCATTTGGATGCCCATACCGGAAGGATCAAGCGCCGCGTATTTGAGCAGGGACAGCAAAGCCAATTTTGAAATTAGCGGCAAGCGGAAAACCTCACCCTGGCCATGCTCAGTGCACACCCAATGCCCATCTGCGCCCCGAGATTTAATCAGCTCCTCTTTTTCGCGGTCTTTATGCACCGCATTCAATTGATGCGGTTTGCCGCGGTAGAGAACATAGCGTGCCGAGCGGGGTTGAACGATGGCGGCGCTGTCATAAAACGGCAGGGGTGGCGAGTCAAATAACAAGTAGGCTTTCTTTTCCGGGAAAACGGTCAAATAGGATTCAATTAAATCCTGGGTGTAAGTCCAATGGTCGACCCAGTACCCCTCTTCAAAACTCGCCATAAGATGCATTTCAGCTACGGAAAACGCCCTGGCGAACAGGTCATCCACCGGGATGGTTGCGCCCGCACTGATGATCGCATCCAGCAGCGCCCCGGGCGTGAAGGTCCCCTCCAACAGGGCAGCCAGGCGCTCAGGCGCTTCGGCATAGGCCAACAACGCCGGCCGCTTCTCCTCGGGGATTGAAAAGGTCAGCCCGTTGAGCACCAGCGGGTTATACCCATCCGGCTGGATCAGGCTCATAAACACCCGGATGTTAAATTCGCCCGCCCCAGGCACAAAAAAGACATCATTGCGCCGGTTCTGGTTGACATCGCGGAAGTTGGCGTTGCCCTGGGCGTAATATTCGGGCGGGATGACAAACTGGTTATAATCTCGCTCGATATCGCCGTGCTTGCGGCCGTAAACATGGATGATGTGCTTGCCGCCTAACACCAGCGGGTAGCCGCCGCGCAACACGTTATCCAGGAAGGTCTGCTGGCAGTAGCCATCGAAGGTTGTGGAGGCCGATTCCGTGTGGATATCCTCCGTCAGGTCCTCGGTGATATACCGGGCAATCTGTAATTTTTGCTCCCAGAAACCGGGTGCTTTTAAGAATTCCACCCGGGACTGCAGCGAAGACAGGGTAGGTGAATAGCCATATAAGCTGGTGATCGTCTCTGACGCGCCCGGGTTGAGGGTCACCTCAGCCCCAAAGAAGGCACACAAAGATCGGCCCTCGGTGATCTGCGGAGAGGCCAACACAGCCTGCAAGCCATGCTTGTGGAAGTGATGCGCCCGTGAATGGCTGGTATCCAGGCCAAAAATCGCCGGAGGGTCTGCAATGGCTGGCAGGAGTGCATCCCCCAAAAAGGCCAGCCCAAAATTGCCGGCCCGGATTGCTTCCACGGCAGCTGAGTCGCCCGGGGTGGCTTTCAGGCGGTAAAAAGGCAGCTTGTTTTCAAGGTTTTCAGCCTGCATCCAGGCTTCAATGGTCCTGCCGACAGATTTGAGCGCATCATCGTCCACGCCATAGGGGACAACGCCTGGCAAGCCGTCTAGAATCTCCAGATTGAGGGGGGCATCCAGTAAATTCCTCAGGCTGACCCGCCTGACCAGCCCGGAAAAGGGCATGTTGGGCAGCATGTAGTAAAGGACGTTGACCTGGTAACCCAACTGGGGGTTAATTTCCTGGATCTCTACTTCGTTCATCCCGATGAACATCGTGCGTTGGGCGTCCTCGGCTTCCCAGGGGGCGAAGGCTTCCCGCTGCCAGGCTTCACCTTCCCGAAAGCCGTTCAGAAAGGTGCGAAAACCTGTCAAGCCGGCAATTTGATAGGCCTTATTAGCCGCTTGAAATTCCAAAATGGGGTGATCTTTATCTTCCACGCCAAAGCTGCTCACAACCTGGCCGCGGTTGACGTAAAACATCCACATGGGGATACCCTTCAAACCCGCCACGCCGGGCAAAAACGACGAAAAAGGACAGGTATGGTCATAATCCGCCAGGACATAACGTCCCAGCGCATCAAAGCTGCTCATCGAGTTAATTTTTTCAACAAAATGGGTCATGGCAGCATTCCCGGATAGGTGTCTAACCAGTAATCATCGGCCACCGCCTGGCGGTAAGCCTCTAAGGCCGCTTCGGAGGAATTGATCCGCCAATCAGTTTCCTTGGCAATGTGAAACCAAATCAGACCCCTGATTTGCGGAAAATCGTGTCGGATGTTGTCGAAGGCATCCCGGATCCAGGCAGCTTTATCCCCGCCCTCTTCGGTCGAGGAGAACTCACCAATGATGATGGGCTTTTCTGGGTTGATGGCTTGCAGTTCAGCATAGCTGCTGGCAAAGATCTCATGGAAAGACTGCCACCGGGCGTTAAATTGCTGCCCAAAAGCCGATTCCCCCCAATTATAGCCATCAAAACACAGCCAATCGACATAATCATCGCCTTGGTAGTAGGCCGCAGCATTATTCCAGGCGCCCAGGGCATTTTCCATCACCTCGAAAGGCGCATTCGGGCACCACACCCACAGGACATTATCCGCACCGTGGGCAAGAAAGGTGTCGTGCACATGGCGATAGGCATCCACATAACGCTCTGGCCCATCGGCAAGATCGGGGGAACCATAACCGCCCGTTTGGCCGCCGCCGTTTTTAATCCCGGACAAGGGGTACCAATCCCCGTTCATCTCATGCGCAAAACGGAGGAAAACGGGCACGCCAACCGATCTGGCACCCTCCGCCCAACGGATGAGCGTGTCATCATAGACCCCATCGATAATTGCCTCAAGCACTCTGCCTTCGTAGTCCGCCACCTGCTGGGTGGCACCCGGCGTAAATTCCCACGTCAAAAAGGTGATCCGGCCCACAGCGGCATGTCCCAGGACAAACCCGTTCGGAAATTCACTGGCAAAGCTGGAGTAATTGGCTGAGATGGCAACGCCCTTACCGATTTTCTCAAACAAGACCACACTGGAACTCTGCGTCCCATGAAAAGTACCCAAATAACCCCCGGGGATTTCCTCGTAAGCCTTTGCCTTTATAGTTGGCTCAACCAAATGTTCTTCCTCCACAAATTCCGCCTGACAACCGGCTAATAAAAATAGCAACAACAGAACAGACACACAGATAATGTACTTTATTTTCATAGGTCAGCCTTTTAACACAAATCAATGCTCCTGTGCAGGGCAATTGACGATGATCACTGAGATAAGTTATACTTGCTCACGCTGCGACTGATCCCAGCACATTCAACAGCAGGTATTCCGAATTCATTAACGGCTCGATCGTATATAGCGACGGCATCGGCTGCCCGCATCACGCCGTCCTCTTTAAGGTTGGAACACCTACACCATATCTGGCCGCTGATACACCCGGACGTGATCCACAAGCAAAAATTGCGGAAAGACAGTGGTCTCATCAGGATCACCAGGCCAATAGCCGCCGACCGCCAGGTTGATCAAAATGAAATAGGGCTTATCAAAGACCCACTCACCGGGCACCTGCTCAGGGGTAAGGGTGAAGAAGTGCTTATCGTCAACGTACCAGCGGATCTCGTTTGGTTCCCATTCGATGGCATAGGTATGAAAATCTTCCGAAAGGCTCCCGGCAGGAAAGGTCGTGAAGTGCCCCACACCACCGCTCCCAGAATAGCCTGGGCCGTGCACCATGCCATAGATGCGGGTGGGTTCGCGGCCAATGTGCTCCATAATATCAATTTCACCGCTGGCAGGCCAGGAGATGAGGTCAACATCCTCACCCAGCATCCAGAACGCAGGCCAGATGCCGTTTCCATACGGCAGTTTCATGCGTGCTTCCACGCGTCCATAAGTGAAGGAAAATAAACCCTGTGTCTTAATCCGTCCGGAGGTGTAATGCCGCCGGACAAAAAATTCATTTCGCGCCTCAATCACCAGTTGGCCATCTTCCAAACGCACATTTTCCGGCAGATCGGTATAAAATTGCTTCTCGTTATTGCCCCAACCGTGGCCGCCGATTTCCATGACCCATTTGGATGGGTCGAGCGCTTCGCCATCAAACTCATCCGCCCAAATGAGGGTCCAACCTGCGCGTTCCCACTCCGGTGTGGGTTCAGGGGTCGGCGCAAGAGTCGGTTCTGGCGGCTGTTCAACCAGCAGCGCGGTCTGCTGTTCCGTCTCAACGCTGCAGCCAGCAAAGAGAAGGAGGAATAACCCCAATACAATAAAACGGTTTAACCAAAGATTATTTTTCAAGTCCATGTCCATAAGGGAATAGTGGTTCAGTATCATAACTGCCTAACGGAAGCTGGTCCATTGAGGCCGGCCAGGTGAAGGGTGTCTTGCCCACAAAAGGCGCATCGCCAAAGAGCACATCGGCGACGCCCTGCCCCTCGGTGCCGGGCAGCCAGACGGCCACCCAGGCATCCGCTAGGTCGAGGGCTTTGGTGATCACCAACGGGCGCCCGGACATGACCAGGACCACCACACGCTGGCTGCGTTCGGCCACGCGGGTAATCAATTCAAGCTCTATGTCACTGAGGGTCAGGTCATCCGTATCGCCTTCGCCCTCTGCGTAAGGATCCTCAGAGATCACCACGATGCCCACATCCGCAATGGCCGGGTTGCCGTTAGCATCCAGGATATTTTCATACCTGCCAAAGCGGTTATATTGAAGCTGTCCGTCAAAGGCCACTTCAAAGGCCTGTTTCAAGGTCGTTCCGGGCGTGATGGCGCCTTTAGACCCCTGCCAGGAAATCGTCCAGCCGCCGCATTGGATACCAATATCATCAGCCCCCTCGCCCGCCAAAAAGATCAATGAGGTATCCTTGCTAAGGGGTAAAACATCGTCATCGTCCTTCAACAGGACCAGCGATTTTGCCACGGCTTCCCTGGCCAGGTCACGATGCGCCTGAGATCCCACCATGTCAAGCAGTGCCGGGTCGGAAAAGGGGTTTTCAAACGACCCCATCTGGAACTTGACCGTCAGGATGCGGCGCACCGCATCATCGACACGATCCATGGGGATATCGCCATTTTCGACCGCCTTGGTCATCGTGTCGATAAACAGGGTATGGCTGTAGGGCACCATGTTCATATCAATGCCGGCGTTGATGGCCGTCACCACCGATTGGTAATAATTGGGGCCAATCTGGTCGATGGCCTGCCAATCGGAGACCAGGAAGCCCTCAAACCCCAGTTCGTCTTTGAGCACATCAGTGAGCAGATAGGCGTGCCCGTGTAATTTGGTGCCGTTCCAGCTGCTGTAAGAGGCCATGATCGATAGCGCGCCGGCATCAATGTTGGCCTTGTAGGGCGGTAAATGAACTGCGCGCAAGGTGGCTTCATCTACTTGCAGGTCACCCTGGTCGATCTCCCAACCCGAGCGCAGCGACGTACCCCACAAGGTGCCGCCATCGCCGACATAGTGTTTGGGGGTGCCCAGGGCCGTCAGGGGGTCAGCCAGGTCCGCACCTTGCAAACCCTCCAGGTAGGCCACGCTCAACTCCGTCACCAAATCGGTGTTCTCACTGAAGACCTCATAGGTGCGGCCCCAGCGGATATCCTGGCCCACAGCCAAAACAGGGGCATAATTCCAATGAATATTGGTGGCAGCCATTTCCAAAGCAGTCACCCGGGCAATCTCTCGCACCAGGTCAGGGTCCCGGGCAGCGCCCAGGCCGATGTTGTGCGGAAAGATGACTGCGCCCTTCACATTGCTGTGACCGTGAACGGCGTCAACGCCATAAATGAGCGGGATCGCCAGGGGCGTATCCAGGGCGGCCGCCTGGTAGGCATCCACCATTTCTACCCAGGCTTGAGGGGTGTTCTCACGTGGCGCACCGCCGCCTCCGCTGAGCACAGCGCCCACGTAGTAATCACGCACAGCAACTGGGGTGATGCTGCCCTTTTCAATCAATGTCATCTGGCCGAGCTTTTCTTCCAGGGACATGCGACTTAGCAGATCAGCAGCCCGGTCAGCCGCCGGCAGGTCAGGATTGAGATAATCCGGGATTAAAATTTCTACCGACGCCTCAAGCGTGCTAGCTGCCTGGGTAGCCTGTTCGACCTGCGGGCGCTCGACAACCGTCTCAGCCGTTGGCTGACAAGCAGAAAGGGGGATTAAGATCAATAATGCCAGTAAAAAAAGTTTCTTCATAACCTCACTCAAATTTCAATAACGTAATCGAATAACCAGGTAGATGCAATGATTCCAAGATGTCCCCTGCGAAATCAGTTCGTTCCTGCAGCAGGTCAGCCTGGTCAAACCGCCATACCTCAACCAGGGAGAGGCCATCACCCTCAACAATGACCGGGCGGGACTGATCCGCCGACCCTAAGTTGACCACAACGACGGCCAGGCTGCCTTCAGCATCCGTGGCCGCGTAAATGCCCAGGTTCAGGTCGTCACAGCCCGCAAAAACCAGGGTTTCGCCAAGTTCCTGGTAGATCTGGTAAACAAAATAGGTCGGCCGCGGTTCAGATCGAGCCAGCAAGCCATACCCGCCGGTGCTGGGGTTGCTTTGGAGCGAAAAATAATTCACCATCGCCACCTGGTTCTTGATCATCCGCCCCAATGCATCTGCCCACCAGATAGCATTCATGTACGAATCGGGCGTCGCTTCGCCGCCCACCGCGTTTGACCAGTGCGAATTGACTTCGGTCACCGCGATGGGCAGGTCACGGCCAGTTTTTTCAAGAATTAAATCGCGTAGATAGGGGATGATCTGGTCCCACTCCGCCGAGGCCGCAGCCAACTCCTCAACGGTGGCTGCGCGCCCCCCGCCTTCCCGCGGGAAAGGATAGCGGTGGATGGAGACGATATCCACCAGGTCTCCGTTGGCCACGAGAAATTCGGTCATCCAATCCAAGCTGAAGGGGTCTTTAGGCGTGCTGGCCAGGTCAGGCCCAAATTGGTGCAGCTCCGGCCCGATCAAGAGGATCGACTCATCGACCGCCTTCATCGCCTCAGCAAAGGCGCGCCATTCAGCATTAAATTGTTCCACACCATATTCCGGGACGCCGCGCGAGGTGGCAAACAGGGTCGGTTCGTTCCCAATGGCCCAATAGCGAATGTCGTAGTCATTTTCGATGTTGGCATACCGCACCAGGTCGGCAGCTTTTTCAGGCGAGCCGCCAAACAAACGCGCATTCAGGCTGACCTCACTCCCCATCTCACGGGCCAGGCTGACAAACATATCCACATGGTAGGGCTGCAAATCGTTCTCGTCACCCCAGTTACCCCCGGGGGAGCGCAGCATGGTCACCCCTGACGCCTGCGCATAGGGCAGGGTCTGATCGGTGATGACCGCCCAGGGTCCGTGATTGGCACCATACACCAGGGGATTGATCGGCCCCAAATCAATATCCGGGGCGACCAGGCAGGCCCCCGGCGGCACGGTCGGCGTGGGTATGGGTTCTGAAATTAATGCGGGTTGAGGGGAACAAGCGGCAAACAATGCCAGGACAACTGCCAGCACGAATAACAGGACACATCGGGATTGGCAGTTGTCTGGCATGATTCACCCATACAGTAAGTCTATTTTTCCACGCCCGTGATGACCACACCTTGCATGAAGATGCGCTGGGCAAAGAAGAAGATAATCACCGGGATCACAGCGGAGATCAACGACGCCGCCTGGATCAGGTTGGTTTGGCCAGAATAGAGGTTATTGAAGGCCGTCAAACCGATCGTGATCGGGAATTTTTCGGGATGTCCCACCAGGTAGATCAGGGGATTGAAGTAGTCATTCCAGGCCCAGAAGAAGTGGAATAGCGAAACAGCAGTGAGCGCCGGGACCGCTTGAGGCAGGATGATCGAGATGAAAATCCTGATCGGGCTGGCGCCATCCATCATGGCAGCTTCATCCAGGTCCAGCGGGATCGACATGATAAATTGGCGGATCAAGAACACATTCGTGCCCCAGCCAAAGAAGGCCGGGATCATCAACGGCAGCCAGGTGCCGACCCAGCCCAGTTGCAGGTAGACAAAATACGTCGGGATCAATGTCACCGCGCCCGGCAAAATCACCGTCGAGAGCATGAGCATGAAGAGCACGTTTTTCTTGGGAAAACGGAAGCGGGCAAAACCATAGGCCACCAGCGCCGATGAAAACACCGCGCCAAAGGTGGTGATACCTGCATACTTGATCGTATTCCACAGCAGTCTGGGGAAGTTGATCGTATCCCAGGCTTCCCGGAAATTGCCCCATTGCGGGTCGAATTCCCAATCGCGGTCTAACGCCCGCCAGGAGCCCTGCCAGGTGATCAGCCCTTCTTCCGGGTTTTCGATATCAACAAATTGGCTTTCCTGCCTGCCCGGTACCACCAGCGCCATGTCTCTGATGCTCCCATCCTCCATCGGCACCAGATAAACAGGATAGGTATCCCCCTCAAATTCAAATTGCGCTTCTGTGGCCGGCCACCAGGGTGCCCCGATCTGGCTGAACTGGGCATCGGTCTTTAAAGCCGTCACGATACCATAGAACAACGGGATCAAGAACAGGATCAGTATCGCCAGGGATAAACCGGTCACCAAGGCAGCGGTTATGCCGTTGCGGACTTTACGCGACAGAGGTTTGCGGATTTTTTTATCTTGATTGCTCATTTTCGTTCCTCCGCTGCGTAATAGACCCAGTATTTAGCAGTGCCAAACAACACAATCGTCAGGATCAACGAGACAATAAACATTAACCAGGCTAAAGTCGCACCGTAGCCCATGTTAAAGAATGAGAACGATTGCTTATAAAAATAAACCATGTAGAAACGGGTCATCCCCTGGGGAAAACCTGTCCCGGCGTTAAGCACAAACGGCGCCAAGAAGTACTGTAATGAACCGATCACCCCCAACACGAGCTGGTAAAAAATGACCGATGTAATCATGGGGATGGTGATCCTGAACAAGCGGGTGAGCCAGCTGGCGCCATCAATCTCTGCCGCCTCATAAAGCTCCGTCGGCACGCCCTGCAAGCCGGCCAGGAAGATGATCATGGCGTTACCCACACCCCACAGGCCAAACATGGTATAGGCATAATAGACCAGGTTCGGGTCCGCCAGCCAGCGTAAACCCTGGGTGCCCGTGGCTTGAATGCCTGTCAACTGTTCAATGATGATATTGATCCACCCGGTCTGCTCATTTAGCACCCCATTCCAAATCAGGACGGTGGCGACCAATGGGATCATTGAGGGCATGTAAAACAAGGTCCGGAAGAGCGCTTTCCCGATCACATTCTTCGAGTTGAGCAGAATGGCCAGGAACAACGCAAAAAATAAGCTGATCGGCAAAGAAATGGCCGCGAAATGCAGGGTCCGTGTAAAGGACAGCAGCACTTCCCGGTCAACAAAAAGGGCCCGCTCCCAGTTGGCCAGGCCAATGAAGACCGTGTCTTCTGGCACCGCGGGCGTATAGCGTAATAACGAGAAAACAAACGAAGCGATCATGGGGAGCAAATAAAAGAGCAAAAACCCAATCATCCACGGGCTGAGGAAGAACAACCCCCAGCGGGCTTCTTTTTTCCGAGCTTCGGTCATGGGTTCTTTAGCTTCAGTTTTTAGCGATCGGGCAGCATCTAATACTGTCATATCATCACCTCACACCCTTTTTGATTTCAGCCTGGGCATCGATCTCGCCCAGGCTGAAAACAAATTTCTATTCGTTAGATGCTATTGAGCTGCATCAAAGATTCTTTGCAGGTCCTGACGCAGGGCTTCTATTTCTGCATCCATATCCAGACCCGGTGTGTTGGCTGCGTAGTTCCAGAATTCGTTATAGCGATCTGTGGTCTCCAGGAACGAAGGCATCCAGCTTTCATGGTTAGGATTGTCGGCATAGGCCATGCTGTCAACGACCACCTGCCAGTTAATGGTCTTGCCGGGGAAGTTGGCGGCGGTGTAATCATCGAAGTAGGCATCCTGCAGTGAAAGGCGAGCGGGCATACCACCGTAGATCTGGAGCAGTTTTGGCGCCACTTCTTCGCTGAGCAAGTAGGTCAGGACTTGGAAAGCAGCGTCGGGGTTTCTGCTGCCCCGGGGAATACCAAAGGTATCCGCATGCATCTTCGAGGTGATCGTGCCTTGATAGGAGGGGGTTGCACCCAGGTCCCAATCAAAACCAACATCACCCAAAGCCCAGGGAGCCACATACCACATGTGCATGTGGATCATGGCCAGGTTGCCGGAGGAGAAGGCTCCACCGGGACCTTGCAGGAAGTCCGCACCACCGTAAGGGCCGTTGGGAATAAACCAGTCGGTCCACCAGCCATCATAGGTCCATTTCCAGGCGGCTTGCCAGGGTTCGGGGATCTGTGCCGTCACGCCGTCATCAGCCAGGAGGGAACCGGCGCCAAAGAAGGTGCCAACGCCGCGGGGATCAGTCCACATATTCTGGAAACCAAATTGAACGATGTTTTCCGGATCAAATTCTTCCATGGTGGCATCGTTGCCGCTGGTATCCACGGTTAACATCATGGAAACTTCGCGCAGGGTGTCCATATTCCACTCTACTTCCGTGCCATCCGGCCAGACATAGGGTTCGCCATATTGGGCAGGCGGATAGTTCAGGCCAGCCTCGTCAAACAGGTCGAAGTTATAGATCATGAAGGACGGGAAAATGCCAAAGGGGATACCCAATTGACCCTGTTCCTGAACCATGTAAAACTCAACCAGTGAGGGGTCGAAATCGCTCAGGTCATAATCGTATTTTTCAATTAATGGCTCGAGATCCAGCCAGGCGCCGAAGAAGGTGTCACGGCCGCGAATGCCGACCGGGCCGACAATATCGGGGGCGTTACCGGCAGCGATCTGGGTGGCCAGGGTGTCGTAGGCAACTTCGTTATCCACAATTTCCAGGACCAGTTCAAGCTCATCCTGTGAAGCGTTGAATTCGTCCACAACCGCCTGTTGGGGTTCAAAGGTGCCCGCATCCGAGCCAGCGCCCAGACCAACAAACCAGCGTATGCGTACCTTATCACCTGTCGGCGCAGGGGCCACAGGTTCTTCTACTTCTTCCACAACCTCAGGTTCCTCAACAACCGTCACCGGTTCGTCCAGGGCGGGTTCTTCAACCGCCGGAACATCAGCCGCAGGTTGGCAGGCTGCCAAAACCATGCTGAAGGCGATGACAAGGCTGAGGATTAATATCCATTTTTTATTCATCACTTTTCTCCTTCGAGATAATTTTTATTTTATGGGTCAAATCGTCAAACAGTCAAATTACTAACTTGCCAAGTCTTTTCCTCCCAATCACCTCCTTTAATCAATCAATAACATTGTATTAATAGTGATATGAACA
>DKFH01000111.1 GCA_002452315.1 Anaerolineaceae bacterium UBA6801
GATCATGGCGCAATTGGCAGAGTTTTTCAAACAGCAGCCTTTCTTTGGCCCCGACAACCAGGACCTGGTCACCATGCTGCGCAGCCCGGCGATTGAAGAACCTAATTCCTTGACCGGACAACTGGAATATATCCGCCGCAAATGGGGGCATCTCATTGGTGATTATCTTTACCGGCTTCTAAACTCAATCGATTTGATCAAGGAAGAAACACGGCTCATCTTTACGGGTCCTGGACCGACCCAGATATTGAGCTTTGATCAGTTCGGAAAAGAAGAGGAAAACTTCAGTCCCGACAGCGATTGGATGCCCCGCACCGTGATGCTGGCGAAAAATTCTTATGTCTGGCTTTATCAGCTATCGCAAACCTACCAGCGTGAGATCAAACGGCTTGACCAGATTCCGGATGAAGAACTGGATAAATTGGCCAGCTGGGGATTCAATGGCTTATGGTTAATTGGCTTATGGGAGCGCAGCGAAGCCTCAAAACGAATCAAACAGCTGTGCGGTAACCCCGAAGCCGTGGCGTCGGCTTATTCCCTGAAGAATTACGTCATAGCCGATGCGCTGGGCGGTGAAGCAGCTTACCAAAACCTGCGAGAGCGCGCCTGGCTGCGAGGCATCCGTCTGGCCAGTGATATGGTGCCAAACCATATGGGCATTGATTCGGACTGGGTGGTTGATCATCCCGACTGGTTCATCTCGCTGCCCTTCAGCCCCTATCCAGCCTATTCCTTCAATGGGCCTGACCTCAGCCCGGTGGATCGGGTGGGGATTTATATTGAAGACCATTATTATGACCGCACGGACGCGGCTGTGGTATTCATGCGGGTCAACCGGCACAATGGCGAAACGCGCTTTATCTACCATGGCAATGACGGCACGAGTATGCCCTGGAATGATACGGCACAGCTGGATTACCTCAACCCGGAGGTCCGTGAAGCCGTCATCCAGACCATACTGCACGTGGCCAGAAAGTTTCCCATCATCCGCTTTGATGCCGCTATGACGCTGGCAAAAAAGCATTACCAGCGCTTATGGTTTCCCCAGCCCGGCTCGGGGGGCGCCATCCCCAGCCGCGCGGAGCATGGCCTGACCAAGGCAGATTTTGACCGGGCGTTTCCAAAAGAATTTTGGCGGGAAGTTGTTGACCGGATTGCCGAGGAAGTGCCTGACACGCTGTTATTGGCGGAGGCATTTTGGCTGATGGAAGGCTACTTTGTGCGTACCCTGGGTATGCACCGCGTCTATAACAGCGCCTTTATGAATATGCTGCGCAATGAAGAAAATGCCAAATACCGCCTGCTGATCAAGAATACCCTGGAATTTGACCCGGAAATCCTCAAGCGCTATGTGAATTTCATGAATAACCCCGACGAAAAGACTGCCGTGGATCAATTTGGCAAAGGTGATAAATATTTTGGGATCTGCACCTTGATGGCGACCATGCCGGGGCTGCCGATGTTTGGCCATGGGCAGATTGAAGGTTTTGCAGAAAAATATGGCATGGAATACTACCGCCCGTATTGGGAAGAAACACCAGACCAATACCTGGTTGAGCGCCACCAACGCGCCATATTCCCATTGTTGAAACAGCGTGATCTTTTCTCGGGGATTGACCATTTTCTGCTGTATGACTTTTACACTGGTGATCACCAGGTCAATGAGGATGTGTTTGCCTATTCAAACGGCAGTGGAGCCGGGCGTGCTTTAGTAATTTATCACAACAAATTTGGTGTCACGAGTGGCTGGATCCATGACTCGGCCGGCTACCTTAACAAAGCATCAGGGAACCTCGAAAGCAAGACCTTACATGAAGGGCTGGATCTCTCTGCCAGACCGAACCAATTTGTGATTTTCAAAGATAGCGCCACACAATTGGAATATATCCGCTCAAGTGAAGAGGTCAGGCAAAAGGGTCTCTACTTTGAGCTGAATGCCTATGAACATCATGTTTTTGTCGGGTTCAGAGTAGTTGATGACACGTCTGAGGGTCAGTATGCCCAATTAAACCAGTATCTGAGTGGGCGGGGTGTCCCCAGCATTGATGAGGCTTTACAGGAATTGATGCTTTCTCCCATCCTCAATCCCCTGAGGGAGCTGGTGAATAAGGTGCACATGGAAGCGCTCTACCAGGCTCGGTTGACGACGAAGAAAGCAAAACCTGCTTCAGCATTATTATCCCGGCATGAAGAAAAATTCGCGCATTTTCTTGCTTCAATCAGCAACTTCACCAACACGCACTCTGGAATCACACCAATTGTCAGAGAAAACCAGCGGGGATTGGACGCCATCTTAAAACTGCCTGTATTTGAGACACATTACCCGTTTCCAGGCTCGCAAAAGTATCAACAGTCGATAGATTTTATCAACGATGGGATAGCAGATGCGCCCCAAATATGGCACACGCTTTTCTTGTGGAATGACCTGCGGTTGATGGGACGGGTGATTACTTCTGATCAGGCATTTGCTGAAATCAGTCGTAGCTGGCTGGAGGAATGGGGTTTGCTGAGGGTTGTGAGAGCTGAATTATCCTACCTGGGATTGAGCGATGAACAGGTATACCGCGCAGAGACAATATTAAAACTGCTCATCCAGCAGCAAAACTGGGTCTATGCCGCTTCTGAACAGACAGCCTTTGGATTGGTCGAGGAGTGGTTCGCAAATGAGGAGATTCGCTCGTTCTTAAATATCAACCGTTACCGGGGAAAACTTTGGTTCAATAAAGAAGCGTTTGAAGAAATGTTGTGGTGGATGATGACCACAGCCCTGGTCAGGCT
>DKFH01000200.1 GCA_002452315.1 Anaerolineaceae bacterium UBA6801
TGATCGATTTGGTCGAGCGGATGGAAGGCTTCCTGGCCTCCGGCAAGCTTGAGGGGCGCGACATGACGGTTGATTCGCGGGCCATGGTTGAAAAAGAGCTGGCGGAAGCCAAAGCTGCTTTAGAGCATTCCAAGAGCGCACAGGCCTATTTTGATGCGCTTGAGAACCTGCTGCCCTCACAACGAGAAGATTTTTACGGCCTGTTCGAAGCCATGGACGGCTTACCGGTGATCATCCGTTTGATTGACCCACCGCTGCACGAGTTCCTGCCCTCACAGGAGGAATTGCTGGTTGCGGTTACCCAAATGCGGATGAATGGCGAGACAGAAGGATTGGAAGAAAAAGAGATGCTGCTGGATGCGGTCAATAAGCTGCATGAAAGCAACCCGATGATGGGTTTGCGCGGCATCCGCCTGGGCATTGTCTACCCCGATATCATGCGCATGCAGGTGCGGGCGATTTTCGAGGCCGCCAGTGATGCAACCATCGCCGGATTTGAAGTGCACCCCGAGATCATGATCCCCTTAACCGGGCATATCAACGAGCTCAAGCGCGTGCAACCCGAATTGGTAGCGATTGCCAAAGACGTGATGGCTGAGAAGGGCGTGGCCTTTGATTATAAATTCGGGACCATGATCGAGATCCCCCGTGCAGCCCTGACGGCTGCTGAAATTGCCGAAGTGGCTGAGTTCTTCTCCTTTGGGACCAATGACCTCACCCAGATGACGTTTGGCTACAGCCGTGATGACGCCGAGCGGAACTTCCTGATCAATTATGTTGACCAGGGCATTCTGCCCCAGAACCCCTTCCAGGTTCTTGACCGCAAAGGCGTTGGCCGCCTGATGGAACTGGCGGTAACCGAAGGCCGTAAGGTGCGACCCAGCCTTGAAGTTGGCATTTGCGGTGAGCATGGCGGAGACCCGAGCTCAATTGAGTTCTGCCACCTGGTTGGCAACAACTATGTGAGTTGCTCACCCTTCCGGGTGCCCGTGGCTCGCCTGGCTGCTGCTCAGGCCAAGGTCAAGAACGACTGAGGTTGCGTGTAAGCAAAATCAAGAGGCTGCTTTTTCAGGCAGCCTCTTTTTGTTATAAAGGCTGTGAAATGGGTATTCATTATTGGGAATTAGTAATTGGAAAACACCCCATTCTATGCGGTGATCAACTCATTTCTTCAATCAGTATAAGTTTGGAAACTAAAAAACACACGCCAAGTGGTATACTTGAGTGTGATGAGTTAGCTAAAATTAATTGTAACAAGGTATTTTTGTCATAATTTACTCGATATCTGAAGGGATGTAATTATATGGAGAAACAGGATTTCTTAGATCTGTATCGAGAGATGGTCGTGATCCGCCGGATCGAAGAGCGCGCTGCTGAATTGTATCAGAAGGGCAAGATCGGCGGATTTTTGCATCTCTATATCGGGCAGGAAGCGGTTTGCGCCGGGATTGGCTCCGTCAGGCAACCACAGGACCGGATCATCACCGCTTACCGTGACCACGGCTGGGCGATCAGCACGGGGATTGACCCGAAGGTGGTCATGGCCGAGTTGCTGGGCAAGGTGGATGGCTGCTCCGGGGGGAAGGGCGGCTCGATGCATATGGCTGATGTGGAAAAGAACTTCTGGGGCGGGCACGCGATTGTTGGCGCGCATATCCCCATTGCGGCAGGTTTGGCGCTGGGTGATGTTTACCAGGGCAATGATGATGCAGTGACGATCTGTATGTTCGGCGACGGTGCCACCAACATCGGCTTTTTCCATGAGGGTTTGAACCTGAGCAAGGTGTGGAATTTGCCCGTGCTGTGGGTGACCGAGAACAACCAGTATGGCATGGGAACAGCCGTCGATCGCGCCTCGGCTGTCTCGGAGATCCGCCAGAAAGCGGAGGGGTACGGCATGCGCAACGAACGCATCGATGGCATGGATGTGATGCAGGTGCGTGCAGATGTTGAACGGGTATTGGATTCCATCCGGAAAGAAGGTGGACCCTACCTGCTGGAAATCATGACCTATCGCTACCGTGGTCATTCCATGGGCGACCCGGAACGTTACCGTGAAAAAGAAGAGGTTAAAAAGTGGGAGGCTGAAGATCCAATTGGCATCTTCCGCAAATACCTGATCGACGAAGGCATCGCCACAGAACAGGTGCTGGACGAACAAGATGCGGAAGCCGAAAAGATCGTGGCGGAAGCGGTCGATTTTGCCGAAGCCAGCCCTGAACCTGGCGATGATGCTTTGTTTGAACATATTTATGCAGAACCTGCGCCGGTGGAATACCGGGGTTATGCCTTGGAGAAGAAAAGCGAGGGCAAATAAGATGGCACGAATGACAATGCGTGAAGCAATCTCAAAAGCTTTATGGGAAGAAATGGAACGTGATGAGCGCGTGTTCATCATGGGTGAGGAAGTCGGCGTGTGGGGCGGAGCCTACGCAGTGACCAAAGGGTTTTACGACCGCTTTGGCGAGAAACGCGTGCGGGATACACCTATCGCTGAGGCAGCCATTGTCGGCGGTGCCATCGGCGCGGCGATGACAGGCGCGCGGCCGATCGCTGAGTTGATGACGATCAACTTTGCTTTCGTGGCGATGGACCATATCGTCAATGAGGCTGCCAAGCTGCATTATATGTTTGCCGGGCAGTTCAAACTGTCCCTGGTGATCCGCGCGGTCAGCGGTGGTGGACGCCAATTGGCGGCAACACACTCGCAGACGCCCGATGCGATCTTTGCGCACTTCCCTGGTTTGAAGGTCGTTTCCCCAGGCACGCCGGCGGATGCCAAGGGCCTGCTGAAGAGCGCCATCCGCAGCGATGACCCGGTGCTGTTTATTGAGAATGCCACCCTGTATCAGACCAAAGGTGAGGTGCCAGAGGATGAGGATTACCTTGAGCCTTTGGGCAAGTCAAAAGTTCAGCGGGAGGGCGACGATGTGACCATTGTGGCCTACTCAAAGATGGTCCCTGCTGCGCTGGAGGCCGCAAAGCGGCTGGCTGACGAGGGTATTGAAGCTGAGGTAGTTGACCTGCGATCGCTACGTCCGCTGGATATGGACCCGGTGATCGCTTCTTTCAAGCGCACCAACCGGGCTGTGATTGCCGAGGAGGGCTGGCGCTCCTACGGCGTGGGATCGGAGGTTTCCGCCAGGATCTACGAGCTGGCGTTTGATTACGTGGATGCCCCGGTCAAGCGGGTGGCACAGGCAGAAGTGCCGCTGCCCTATAATGCACGGTTGGAGCAGCTAGCCCTGCCGCAAACCGAAGATATTTATCATGCTGTCAAGGAGGTTATCAATGGCTGATGTGGTGACGATGCCCAAATTGGGCTTTGACATGGCCGAAGGCACTTTGGTGCGCTGGGTCAAAGCTGAAGGCGACCCAGTGGAAAAAGGCGAGGTGATCGCTGAGATCGAAACGGATAAGGCGACGGTTGAGGTCGAATCCAGCTACCAGGGTGTGATGGCACGCCACCTGGCCGGTGAAGGGGCAGAATTACCGGTCAATGCGCCGATTGCCGTGGTGGCCGCGGAGGGCGAGGAGCTGTCGGACGAGGAGATTGACGCTATGGTCGGCGGCACAGGCGCAACAAAGGCCGAGAAGCCCGCGCCAAAGGCCGAAAAACCGGCTGAGGATGACAAAACGCCTGAAGAAAAGCCCGCACCTGCGGGAGAACAAGCAGACGAAGTGACCCCGGCTGGCGGTGTACGTTCCTCACCCCTGGCGCGGCGGATGGCTGAAGACCACAACATCCAGCTTTCCAAGGTGGATGGTAGCGGTCCCCAGGGACGGATCGTCAAGAAGGATATTGAGGCCTACCTGGAGTCCATGCGCGCTGCGGGCAGGGAGGAAGCGGCAGAAAAGGTCGGTAAGGCCTTGCAGCCGCTGACGGCTTTTACCCCCGGGGAGATCCCCGAGGACGAGGTAGTCGCCATGAGCCGCCTGCGCCAGGCGATCAGCCGGCGCATGCAGGATTCGAATCAGAACTTCCCGCATTTTTACCTGACGCGTGTCTACAAGACCGGTGCACTGATGCAATTGCGCAAGGAGCTCAACCAGCTCTTGCCTGAGGAAGATAAGCTCTCGGTAAATGATTTTATCCTCAAGGCGGTGGCACTGGCCTTGCGGCAGTACCCGAACCTGAACGCCTCGATTGAGGATGAATCGCATCTCCGTCACCATGGCCATGTAAATGTTGGCGTGGCGGTGGCGGTGGAGGGCGGCCTGATGACCGTTGTGTGTAAGGACGCGGATCAAAAGCCACTGCGGCTGATTGGCCGCGAAGTCCGCGAAAAGGCCGGTCGGGCGCGGGATGGCAAGGTGAAACCTGAGGATATCGAGGGTTCGACCTTTTCGGTCAGCAATTTGGGGATGTTTGGCATTGATGAGTTTGCAGCCATCATCAATCCGCCAGAGGCGGGCATTCTGGCGGTGAGCGCGGTGCAAAATGTGCCTGCGGTGGAAGATGGCGAGCTGGTGATTGCCTCGCGAATGAAAGCGACGCTGTCGGCGGATCACCGAGTGACGGATGGGGCTGAGGCGGCCGAATTCATGGCGGTGTTGGCGGAGTATCTCGAAGAGCCGCTGCGACTGCTGGTTTAGATATCTTATAAAAGCTCAAAGCCCACAGTAGTCTAATTTGTGGGCTTTTTAATTTAATCAACGCCCAGTTGTTTAATTCACACATAGCAGCTCTCTTAAGCCTGCTATAATATAAATAACATCACTGTCCCGTTTCTAATTTTGGTTACTAATTGACCTAAGGAGAGCAATCGATGAAACATCTTGAGGGCACATTTAATGGTGTGCGTGATTTGGTTATCTATCATCAAGCCTGGATTCCGGAGGGTGAAATCAAGGCCTCCATCCTGATTGTGCACGGCTTGGGCGAACATTGCGGGCGGTACACCAATGTCGTCAACTACCTGGTTCCGAAGGGGTATGCCCTGTATGGATTTGACCTGCCCGGACACGGCAAATCGGAAGGTGAACGGGAGTTTGTCAAAGAATTTGGTGATTACACCCAAACAGTGACCGCTGTTTTCAACATTGTCCAGGCAGAACAGCCTGGTAAACCGGTGTTTTTGCTGGGGCACAGCATGGGTGGATTGATTGCCTGTTACTACCTGCTGGACCACTCTGATGATTTCAAAGGTGGGATTATCTCTGCACCGGCCATCACCGTACCTGAGAATACCACCCAGGGGACGATAACGCTTGCCAAACTTCTCTCGAAATTGATGCCAAAGCTCGGTATGATGCAGTTAGACGCTAATGACATTTCAAGGGATCCGGAAGTAGTTAAGGTGTACCAGAATGATCCTCTGGTATTCAATGGGAAAACCCCGGT
>DKFH01000132.1 GCA_002452315.1 Anaerolineaceae bacterium UBA6801
TTTGGTTACTAATTGACCTAAGGAGAGCAATCGATGAAACATCTTGAGGGCACATTTAAAGGTGTGCGTGATTTGGCTATTTATCATCAAGCCTGGATTCCAGAGGGTGAAAGCAAGGCCTCCATCCTGATTGTGCATGGCTTGGGCGAACATTGCGGGCGGTACACCAATGTCGTCAACCACCTGGTTCCGAAGGGGTATGCCCTGTATGGATTTGACCTGCCCGGACACGGCAAATCGGAAGGTGAACGGGAGTTTGTCAAAGAATTTGGTGATTACACCCAAACTGTGACCGCTGTTTTCAACATTGTCCAGGCAGAACAGCCTGGTAAACCGGTGTTTTTGCTGGGGCACAGCATGGGTGGATTGATTGCCTGTTACTACCTGCTGGACCACTCTGATGATTTCAAAGGTGGGATCATCTCTGCACCGGCCATCACCGTACCTGAGAATACCTCCCAGGGGACGATTACGCTTGCCAAACTTCTCTCGAAATTGATGCCAAAGCTCGGTATGATGCAGTTAGACGCTAATGACATTTCAAGGGATCCGGAAGTAGTTAAGGTGTACCAGAATGATCCTCTGGTATTCAATGGGAAAACCCCGGTACGATTAATGGCTGAAATGCTTAAAGCAATGATCAGGGTTGATCAAGACATGGCAAAAATTTCGCTGCCTATTTTGATCCTTCAGGGTACTGAAGATGTCCTGGCGCTCCCTGTTGGGGCGAAAAAACTTCATCAACAAGCCGGATCAACGGATAAAACACTTATGCTTTATGAAGGCTTGTATCATGAGGTTTTCAACGAGCCTGAACACGAACAGGTGCTGGGTGATGTAGCCGCCTGGCTGGATGCGCACCTGTAATCACGCCGTTGTTATTGGCTTAGGAGAATGTGGCTTGCTGGATAAAACGGTGACTTGATTTTTCTGGGCTCACCGTTCTTCAGGTTCGCCATATAACCACCCATAGATGTAATGGATCTCGTTGATCAGGCGGATGTAATTACGCGTTTCTTCAATGCGGACGATCTCGAGGAACAGGTCCGGGTCGTCCGTGGGGGTGAGGTTCTTCCAGATGATGGTATTACCCGGGCCGCCGTTATAGGCAGCCAGCATGGCGAAGATATCCCCGTTGAAGAGCTGGCGCTGCTGCCTGAGATAACTGGCGCCAAAGGTGATGCTGACGTGCGGGCGGTAGAGGTCGTCAACGGTGTAGTTTTCAGGCCAGGCCAGGTTTTCAGCCAGTTGGGCGCCTGTAGCGGGCATGATCTGCATCAGGCCGCGGGCGCCGGCGCTAGAGCGAATGAAGCCTTCGTAGGTGCTTTCCTGGCGCATGACCGAGAGCAGCAGCAGGGGGGAAATGCCCTGCGCCTGGGCTGCTGGTTGGACCCAGTCCAAATAATAGGCCCCAAAGCGCACCCGTGAGAAGAATTCTGGCCCTGAAAGGGCGTCCCCGTGTTCCAACCCGGCCAGGCGCAGGAGTTGCGTGCTGGCTGCCAGAGCAGAACGGTACAGGCCAATCTCCACCAGCGCGGGGATCAAGCGGAAGGTTTGGGCAGGGTCCTCGGCGAACTCCTGGCGGATTAAATCAAATTCTGCTCTCCCGGCGGGGTAATCGCCCAAGGACCAGAATTCCAGGCCGCGCTGGAAGCGCGGATCGTAGGCCAGCAGGCCGGGGCTTTCCAGGTTGGTCTCTGGCGGCAGGTCAAAGGTTTGGCGCAGCCAGGCTTCTGCTTCAGGCAGGTAGGGGCTCAGATCGGGGTCGAGGTGATACTCTGCAGGCTCGCTAAAGGGATCCCGGCCGATGAGCAGGTCCTCGGCGCGGATACTGTAATGCCCGAAGGGGTTGGCCGTCTGGGCGATTTTCCAGCTGTCGAGGGCGGCACTGATCTCCCCTTTGGCTTGCTGGCACTTCCCGATCCACAGGTGAGCGGCGGCCAGCTCTGATGGCTCAGCCGTCAGCACCAGTGCCCTGGAAAACTGCGCCTGCGCTTCGTCCCAGAGACCCAGGCGGACCAGGGCGATGCCGGCGAAATAGGTTGACTGGAAGGTTTCAGTGGAGGCGGGGTACTCCGAGGCGACCCGCGCCCAGGTCTCAGCGGCCTCCCGCAGCAGGTCTGCCCGCTCATAGGATCGTCCAGCGCGGAATAAAAAGTTGGGCGCTTCGGGTGCTTCGGGGCGTTGGGCGACAAAATTCAGGGACGTTTCTGCGGATGCCTCATGATCGCCCAGGTAAGCCCATTGGGTGAACTCGATGGACTGCCAGGCATCAACATAATGGCTGCTGGTAGGGTGTGTATCGATTAGCTGCTCCCACAGGGCGATGGCTGCGCGGTAATTTTCTTCTTCCCCCAGGGCGCGTGTGGCAAGGCCCTGATAGTACAGGGCGGCATCGCTCAAGAACTCCGGTGCTTCAGCCAGGTAGCGCTCGAAAGCTTCGATGGCCAGGACGTAATAACCCACATAATAGTTGACCAGGCCGCGCTGGTATTCATTGACGGGCACGCCATCCTGGACCAGGATGGCGAGGGCAGTGTAGGCGTCATAGGCAAAGGGATAGTTTTGGACGGATTCCTGAAGGATGGCATAGGCTTGCTGTTCTTCACCCTGGGCCAGGTAAATGCGCCCGATGAAGAGCGCCATCTGCGCTTTCGTATAGTCATTATTGGCAGTGTTATACAGATTTGTGTAAAGCGATAAAGCGGTCTCCTCGTCGCCGCTGGATTGGTAGGCACGGGCGATTTTGACAGCCAGGGCATCAGTGCCGCCGCTAGGATCGGCGAGGTAGGCGTCCTGGTAGCTGGAGATGGCAGACGTGTGATCGCTGAGGGTGGTGAACAGGTCGCCACGCAGTTCGTGCAGGTGCGCATCGATCAAGCCGGGCCGCTGGTCCAGATAGGCCTGGTAGGCAGCTAAGGCCTCTTCGTAGCGCTCCAGGCGCGTATAGGTGTGGCCGAGCATGTACTGGGCGCGGGCCGCAATGATCGGGTCAGCGGCCTGGGCTGCCTGGCGGAAGTGGGTCAGGGCAATGCTGATTTCACCCTGGTTGAAGTAGGCCTGACCCAGGCCGAATTGCGCCTGGGCGGTGATTTGGCTGTCATTGCTGCGGGCGACAGCGTTCTGAAAAGCGCTGATGGCAGCTTGGTAGTCGCCGACAAAGAGGGCAAAATCGCCCTCAGAGACCATAATCTCAGGCGGCGGGGGCAGGGTAGCCGTCGGCGTAGGGGTAGCAGCGGGCGCCAGGGTCGCCAACGGCAAGGTTGGGCGGGTTTGGTTAACAGCAGGTTGATCGGCGGGCCCACTGCAAGCGAGGAGCGAGAGGATCAACAGCGCAGCCAGGAGGAGTTTGCGTGTTTTGGTCATGGTAATAGTGTAGCACAAGGGAAGTTGAATGGTGAATAGCGTGGGGGATTAGGCGCTCAGGTATTTGGAATTGGGTAATGGGTGACCTGTCCTAACCAAATAGTGTAGAAATCACATGTCTGTGGGACGTTATCAGGTTTCATTCAGTATTGTCAGACGGATTTCATTGATGTGCAGGGCCTTGTGGTGTTGTAAATTGGATTTATGCAAACAGGCTTTGGAGCAACATCAACAGCCCGGCGCCGCTGAAGGCAAGGACTGCAGCAGTAAAGAAAAACATCACCGCTGAGGTCCACAAATACTTACCCAGAGGGACCTGGTAGGCGCCGCACACGATGCTGAAGGGTTGCTTGCCAAAGGGCGTAACACGACCGACCAATAATACGTAGGGGGAGTTGATCGGTAATTCGCCAAGCCTGAAGGGCAGGCGTTCCATGCGCTTTTGAATATTGAAGATATCGCCAACTGTTACGCCAATCTGGTACTCGAGCAGCGCGGACAGGGTATTGCCCACGGTGGCGACTAAAACCGTCGCAATCGGACCTAAAAAAACAGCCAGGAACAAGGTGAGGGGTGAGGCAGGGATGAAGGTGAATCCCAGCAGGAAATACACGCTGATGCTGATCAAGACGGCTTGCTGCCGGTGGGCTCGGATGAATGCCTGGACTTCGTTGAGATCAAAGGTAAGGATGATGAACA
>DKFH01000170.1 GCA_002452315.1 Anaerolineaceae bacterium UBA6801
GTGTACTAAAAACGAACAGGATGCCCGTAAACAAACCAGCGACCAGCATGTGCCAAAACTTGGGGCAGCGTTTGGTATTTGACATGCCGGTGAAACTGGCACAAATGACTACCACGGCGAGTTGGTTTCCGATTTGCGGGAACAAAACCGGCAGGACCAATCCACCCACCAGGCCGACTGCGCCAGAGGCAAGGACAGGACCATTGCCTAAATTGCAATTGAGGTAAAAGGTGAGTGGGGCGGCAATGATGGCAAATGCCAGCACCCATAGGTTGGTGTTCCAGTCTGAAATGGGCGTGATTAAGAACTCTCTGCCTAAAATGACGGCGGCAAGGGTTGCACCAACAAAGGCAATGGTGCCCAGTTTACCGCCAAAACCCGGAAAGACATCCCGACTGATGACATAGACGATCCCCGCGATGACGCTGGCCAGGGCAACCTCTGTGTGCGAGAAAAACAAGGCGCTGGAAGACATGCCCACAAAGGAGCCGCAATATACTGGGGCGCCATACTTGGGGACAATCATTGCGGCCAGGATGCCAATTAACCCAGAAGCAACCACAGCCCCCAAGCCAATATCTCGCGACAGGTAAAAGGTGATCCCGCCGCCCACGACAACGGCCAAGAACTCAAAAAACTTGCGAGATGCTTTTACAGGCGCAATTTCCTCTATGAGAAGCGTTTTCCCCTCCAGAAATATCTCAATGAAGGTCCCGATGGCAATCAAGCTTGCCAGGATGCCCACTGCTGGATGGCTGATCCAGGCTTCGTTGGCGGCAGTGAGGAGCAAGATGGTTACCATGATGGATAAGACGATAAAACCGGTGATGGGGATGAGTTTGGTAGATGATTTCATGCGTTTATTGTCTTCGATAATTCCTTTTGTGTTTAGTTTCAACCCTCGCTAAATTAAGCCGTTTGGTCTGCAAATAATTCTTCAGGTTGATTTTTTCCATACAACCAACGAATGTGTGTTGGGCGATGGCCGTAAGCCGGGGTTTCAGCCTTTTTTACAATGCATACAGCATTTTTGAAAAAATTTGGTGCCCTCTAGCGGGTAAAAAAACATCCCGTTCATTATAACGCATCCGTAAAGGGCACCCAAATTTGTGTGTACAATTGGTTTTCTGCTTGCCGGGAGAAAAGCTGCACGATCGGCATGGCGGCAGGACTGGCCTGGATCGGTTCTGATCAGGTTTAGATGATCATCTTGAGGTAAAATCAGGGCAGACCCATTCGAACGGAGGAAAATGCTGTATGTTGGATATGAAGTTGATTCGGGAGACACCAGAACTTGTGCAAGAGGCCTTGATCAAGCGCCACATGGATCCCTCACCGGTGGATGAAGTCCTGCTATTGGATGAAAAGCGCCGCCAGCTGATCCAGGATGTGGAGGAGATGCGCGCTGAACGCAACGCAGTCTCTAAGGAAATTGGGCGGATGAAAGGCAAAGACGAGCGGCAGGCAAAGATCGACGCCATGCGCGAGCTGGGCGATCGAATTGGCGCAATTGACGCAGAGTTACAGCAGGTTGAGGTTGACCTTGAAGCGCTGGTTTCCGAGATACCCAACATCCCAGACCCGGACGTGCCTGTGGGCGTGGATGACAGCGATAATGTGGTGGTGCGAACAGTGGGGGAAAGACCGGCATTCGATTTCGAGCCCAAACCGCATTGGGATTTAGGCCCCGAACTGGGCATCATTGATTTTGAGCGCGGGGTTAAGCTGGCCGGGTCAAGGTTTTATGTCCTCAGCGGCGCAGGTGCGCGCCTGCAGCGGGCGTTGATCTTCTGGATGGTAGATTTGCATATCCGGCAGGGTTATTTAGAAAAATATCCGCCTTTTATGGTGCGGGGTGAGATTTTGTATGGCTCAGGGCAGTTGCCCAAGTTTAAGGATAATTTGTATAAAGACCATGAAGAGGACTTATGGATGGTCCCGACAGCCGAGGTGCCATTGACCGGGCTGCACATGGGCGAGATTTTGGAAGAGGATCAGCTCCCCCTGCGCTACACAGCCTATACGGCCTGTTTTAGAAGGGAAAAGGTCAGCGCGGGGCGGGATGTACGGGGGATCAAGCGCGGCCACCAGTTTGACAAAGTGGAGATGTACACTTATTGCAAGCCTGAAAATTCACCGGAAGAACACGAGCGCATGGTTCGTGATGCTGAGGAAACGGTGGCTTTGCTGGGGTTGCCCTACCGGGTCTTGCTGCAATCCACCGGCGACCTGGGGTTTGGCTCGCATAAGACCTATGATATCGAAGTTTGGGCGCCGGGCTGCGGGGAATGGCTGGAGATCTCTTCGATCTCGAACGTGGGCGATTTCCAGGCCCGCCGATCGGGGATGCGCTACCGGCCGGCTGAGGGGAAGAACACCCAATTTGTCCATACGCTCAATGGGTCGGGGTTGGGCATGCCCCGTACGTTGATCGCGGTGTTGGAGAACTACCAGCAGGCGGATGGGTCGGTGGTCATCCCCGAGGTGCTGCGCTCGTTGATGGGTGGGGAGACCGTGATCCGGGCTGATGGCTAAATTGAGAGCGATTTTCCCGTTGTTATTGAGATAACAAAAGAGACGGCCTGTGGCCGTCTCTTTTTGGTATGATTGTTTACTTTTTTCAGCTTACCTGGGCAGGTAGGCTTCGAGGGTGATGATCGAACGATCGCCCAGGGCTTCCACCAGGGTGAGCAGGTGCGACACATTGGCTTCTTCTTCAACCTGTTCGGTGACATACCAGCGCAGGAAATCCTGGGTGGCATAGTCTTTTTCTTCGATCGCCAGGTCCATCAGGCGGTTGATGCGCTCGGTGACGTCTTTTTCCCATGCCATGGCCGATTCGAGGGCAGCTTTCACGCTTTCGAATTGGCTGGTGGTAGCCTTGACGGCGGGAATGGCGACATCGCCTTCAACTTCCATCAGGTAATGCACGAACTTGAGGGCGTGTTCACGCTCTTCTTCCGATTGCTTGAAATACAATTCGGAAAGCCGTGCTAAGCCTAGGCTGTTAAAATAGGCGGCCATGTTGGCGTAGCCATTTGAGGCATATAATTCCTCGCTGATCTGGGTGTTGATGGCATCGTTTAATTTCTTGCTGATTTTCATTGGGGTTCCTCCATTTTTGTTTTTATTTTCAGATTTGATTATACATGATAATTGTATAAATTACATAATATTTGTAAGGATTAAAGATCACAACTTTGAAGAAAATGCACCAAATTTGTTGATGTATCTTCAAACTGTGGTTATGACCGTGCCTGGCGGGCCAGGTAAAGCGCGATGGAACCGGCTACGGCCGCATTGAGGGAATCGATCTG
>DKFH01000131.1:0-159 GCA_002452315.1 Anaerolineaceae bacterium UBA6801
CGGGGCGCCCTGGTAATGGGTGGCGAGCAGGAAATTGTCCTGTAAGAAGACCCCCAGCGGCAGGTTGGTTGTGTAACCGTGCTCAGCATGCTGCATCACAAAGCGTGCTTCCGGTTTGATTTTGATCAGGCCCTGTTCCACCAGGGTTTTCGGTGAAAT
>DKFH01000131.1:241-8024 GCA_002452315.1 Anaerolineaceae bacterium UBA6801
GAAAATCCCAGTTGGCGGGGTTGAAGGCCGGGAGGGGGCCGTAATGCAAGGTGGGAAACCCGCTGGTGGGGTGCTGTCCTGGTGGCAGGCGTTTTTGATGGGTCATAATGCGGCGCACTTGTCCTGTGCCGGGTTAGGGGTAGACAAACGCTTCGCCGGGGGTCAGCACCCGGGCTTTGGCGGCAGTTTCGGCCTCCACCTGCGCTGCCCAGGCGTGGGGGTCCTGGGCAATCAGCCCGAAGGTGTTGTAGTGAATGGGGATCACGACTTCCGGGGTGAGCAACTTTACGGCCCGCAGCGCGTCCGCTGGTCCCATGGTGTAATTATCCCCGATGGGCAGGACCGCCAGGGTCACGCCCTCTTCGCCGATCAAGGCCATATCGCCGAACAGGCCGGTATCGCCAGCCAGGTAGATCTTTTCCCCGTGGTTGGTGGTCAGCAGGAACCCGGCCGGGTTGCCGCCATAGCTGCCGTCTGGCAGTCCCGATCCGTGCAAGGCCAGGGTCAGTTTGAGGTAACCAAAGGGGTGCTGGTGGCCGCCGCCCAGGTGCTGGGCGTGGGTTTTGATGCCCTTTTTACGCAGCCAACCGCTGATCTCCGCGTTGGCGATCACCATGGCGCCGGTGCGTTCGGCGATCTCAATGGTGTCACCGATGTGGTCGCCGTGCCCGTGGGTCACCAGGATATAGTCGGCAGCAACTTTAGCAGGGTCCACCGTGGCAGCCGGGTTCTGACTGAGGTAGGGATCGACCAGCAACTGGTAGCCGTCGGTCTCCAGGGCGAGGGAGGCGTGGCCGATCCAGGTGAGTTTAAAAGCCATCTACAGCTCCTTTCTTATCGTGTGCATGTTTAGTTAATTATACAGGGCATCCGCCCAGTTTTAAACCCATAGAGGGATGGTATTTCAAGATTATTAGAATTGTTGGGTGATTCAGTAATTATGTTAAAATACGGCTATGATTGATCCCCAAACCGGAGTTTATATTCTCCGGGTTTATCTACCGCTGCCCTAATCCGGCAGCCCAAGGAGCATAAATTGAAACAACATCCCAGCAAGTATAACGGCTTATCCACGTTCCTAACGCACTACACGGAATTAGGTCACGCAGAGAACGCCCATGTCTCCCCAATTTATCAGAATTCCGTCTTTGTTTTTGACAATACCGAGATGGGTGCAGCGATTGCCGCAGGTGAGACACCCGGTTTTTATTACTCACGCCTGAACAACCCCAACCACCAACAATTAGCTCGTAAGCTGGCCGCACTGGAAGCCTGGGACCTGTTACGGCAAAACCCCGATACAGAGCCAGACGCGCTGGCAGGCGGGCTGGTATTTGCCTCCGGTATGGCGGCCATCTCGGCGGCCGTGCTGGCCTCGGTTCAGGCGGGGGATACCCTGCTGACGCAGGCGGGGCTGTACGATGGCACCTACCTATTGTTCAAGAACCTGCTACCCAAGTATGGCATTGATGTGGTGTGGGTGACCGACAACACCCCCGCAGGCTGGGCGCAGGCCTTTGCGGCGCATCCCAACGCCAAACTGGCGTATCTTGAGACACCGGCCAACCCCTCTATGCGCCTGACGGACATTCGCGCGGTGGCTGACCTGGCGCATCAGCATGGCGCCCGGGTGGCAGTGGATAATACCTTTGCCACGCCCTATTGCCAGCGCCCTTTCACCCTGGGGGCAGAGCTGGTGGTGCACTCCACCACCAAGTTCCTTTCCGGGCATGGCCAGTTGATTGGTGGGGCAGTACTGACCACCGACCTGGATCTGCTGGCCGGGGAACTGTACTCGGTTTACAAGCTGATGGGTCCCACACCCAGCCCGATGGACACCTGGCTGACCAACATCGGATTGAAGACCTTTGAGCTGCGTATGGCTCGCCACTGCAGCAACGCCCTGCGGGTGGCCAAACGGCTGGAAGATCATCCCGGTGTGGCCCGCGTGTATTATCCCGGCCTCACCAGTCATCCGGATCATACCCTGGCGCGCACGCAGATGATGGATTATGGCGGCATGATTTCTTTTGAGTTGAAGGGCGGGCTGGAGGCCGGTGCGCGTATGATGGACCGACTCAAGGTGGCCACCCTGGCCGTCAGCCTGGGCAATGTGGATACGCTCATCCAGCACCCCGCCAGCATGACCCACCGCAACACGCCGCGCGAGGAGCGCATGGCCGTGGGGGTCACAGACGGGCTGGTGCGTCTCTCGGTGGGCATCGAGGACCCAACCGACCTGACCCGGGACTTGCTGGGGGCAATTGAGGGGTAGGTTTTGTGTAGGGCAGGCAGGCTTGTGGCTTTGTCGAACAATCGTAAAATTATCAATTTCTCCGTAGGGTGGGTTGGCGGGAAGAAGAGTGAGATTAACCTATGGGGGACTAATCTAAAACCATCGACTCTTCGCCAACCCACCATAAGCTAAAATTCACAAGCGTGGTGGGTTGCCCTTAGACTTGATGGTGTTTTTTAGCAGTAGTGTAGTGCGGTCGAAAAACTGGACACCTCAAGAATATAGTATTATCAAACTATGGAGGCGAAAATGGCCAGAAAATACCGCACCTTCAGTGCAGACTTCAAACTTAATACCGTCATGGAAGGCTTTCGAGGGGAGAAAAGTATTGCACAAATATGTCGAGAACGAGAGATCAAACACGTGCTTTACTATAAGTGACGAGATATCTTCATAGAAAATGCCGCCAGTGTGTTTGGAGGGCAGGGAGAAAACGATTGGCAGAAATTAGAAGCGCGAATTGCGGAGTTAGAGCGGATGATCGGGCAACTGACCATCGAAAATGAAATTTTAAAAAAAGCCAAAAGCTGGCTGGGCTCAGGATACAGGAAAAACGGGCTATGATCGAAGCGCTCAAAGAAGCGGTTACAGCTGAGGTAATTGCGAATTTTGACCTCTCCGAGCTCACAACCATCCTAAAAACAAACAGCCAAGGTCGATTTGGGCTTTCTGTTTAGGTGTGTATCGTTTTCTCATGGGTGATGTACCACCTTATTTTTGGCCTTTTTTGTGTCTAAATTTACTTTACCACTTAAATTATTGACTTAAATGTGAGCTGAATCGGCCTTTTCAACTCCATTTTTGGCCGCTTTGGTTTAATGTTCGTACTTATTGGAATTATTCAACACTTTCAAGGGTTAACTAATGATTAACCGCGCATGCTCTCACCCGGTTAGGAACGGTTATCCAGGCCCTTGCAAATATCCTTGACCATATCTCTTCCCGAACCGCAAGAAAGCTCCACATTGCTGCCCGGTTCGACCCATTCACGGTACGTACTCTCCTTTGAACATTTCCACAGAAAGCCTTATAATCTAAAGAGAATCTACACACAAGCAACCCGTCAAGGAGGCATCCCATGTCCCAACCCCGACCGGTGCGCGCCCCCCGCGGCACCCAACTGACCTGCAAATCCTGGCTGACCGAAGCCGCCTACCGCATGATCCAGAACAACCTCGACCCCGAGGTGGCCGAACGCCCGGATGACCTGGTGGTCTACGGCGGGCGCGGCCAGGCAGCCCGCTCCTGGGAGGCCTTTGATGCCATCCTGGCCACCCTCAAAAACCTTGAAGACGATGAAACCCTGCTGGTGCAATCGGGTAAACCGGTGGTTGTGTTCAAAACCCACCCCGACGCCCCGCGCGTGCTGATCGCCAATTCTAACCTGGTCCCGCATTGGGCCACCCAAGAACATTTTGATGACCTGGCCGCCAAGGGGCTGATCATGTACGGGCAAATGACCGCCGGTTCATGGATCTATATCGGCACCCAGGGCATCCTCCAGGGCACCTACGAGACCCTTGGCTCCCTGGCCCACCTGCAGGGCTGGCCCTCGCTGAAGGGCAAGTTCGTCCTCACCGCCGGTTTGGGCGGCATGGGCGGTGCCCAGCCCCTGGCGATCACCATGAACGAGGGCGTGGGCTTGATCGTCGAGGTGGGCCCTGAGCGCGCCCGCCGCCGCCTGGAGATCGGCTATGTGGACGCTGTCGTCGACACCCTGGAAGAAGCCATGACCCTGGTGGAAGAGGCGCTGGATGCCGAAACGCCCAAATCGATCGGGCTGATCGGCAATGCCGCCGAGATCTTCCCGGAACTGGTCATCCGCGGCGTGATCCCGGATGTGGTTACCGACCAGACCCCCGCACATGACCTGCTCAGCTACGTCCCCGCCGGGCTGTCGCTGGCTGAAGCGGATGAGCTGCGGGCACAAGACCCCGCGGCTTATTCCAAACGCTCACAAGCCTCCATAGCAGTACATGTGCAGGCCATGCTCGACTTTCAGAAGGCCGGCGCCGAGGTGTTCGACTACGGCAACAACCTGCGCCAGCGCGCCTTTGACTACGGCGTGCAGGACGCCTTCAACTTTCCGGGCTTTGTGCCCGCCTATATCCGCCCGCTGTTTTGCGAGGGCAAAGGCCCCTTCCGCTGGGTGGCGCTTTCAGGTGACCCGGAGGATATCTACGCCACAGACCAGGCCATCAAAGCGCTGTTCCCGGAGGATGAACACCTGCACCGCTGGCTGGACATGGCCAGGGAGAAGGTGCCCTTCCAGGGGCTGCCCGCGCGCATCTGCTGGCTGGGCTACGGTGAGCGCGCCCAGGCCGGGCTGGTCTTCAATAACCTGGTGGCTGAGGGCATCGTCTCGGCACCAATCGTGATCGGGCGCGACCACCTCGATTCGGGCTCCGTGGCCTCCCCTAACCGGGAGACCGAGAGCATGCTGGACGGCACCGACGCGGTCAGCGACTGGCCGATCCTGAATGCACTCATCAACGCGGTCAACGGCGCCACCTGGGTCTCCTTCCACCATGGCGGCGGGGTCGGGATCGGCTTCAGCCAGCATGCCGGCCAGGTGATCGTGGCGGATGGCACCGCGGCGGCTGCCGAACGGCTGGAACGCGTCCTGACGGTCGACCCCGGCATGGGCATCGCCCGCCACGCAGACGCAGGTTACAAAATCGCCATTGAAGCAGCCCAACGCCACGGGATGTACATCCCCATGCTCAAGGAGGACTGAATTGAACCGGCGGGTGTGGCGTTTCGTATTCTTTGGGTTGGCCATCCTGGCCGGGTTTACCGCCGGGCTGGGCTACGGCTGGGTGATCAACCCCGTACGCTATAAAAGCACCAGCCCCGAAACCCTGCGGCGGGACTATCAAACCGACTTCATCCTGATGACGGCGGAGCTGTACAACACCGAAGGTGACCTACCTTTGGCCCTGGCCCGCCTGGACTTCCTGGGCGATGGTTCCCCGTTAGCTTTGCTAAATGCAGCTATTGACTTTGCCCACACCCACCACTACGCGCCCACTGACCTGCAGCTCATGCAGGTTTTGGCCGCGGATATTGTCCTGGTCCTGGGCGAGACAGAGTGAGTGAGCCGGAATGACGATGCTGAATGATACCCAGGAAGTGCGCACATCCCCCCCAGCGCCGCAAAAACGCAGCCCGTTGTACTTGCTGACCGGGTTGATCTTGGGCCTGATCCTCGGGCTGGTCTATGCCTGGGTGATTAACCCGGTCATCTATGAAGATACCACCCCGGCCAGCCTGGGTGATGCGGATAAGGATTTCTACCGCAGCACCATCGCCCAGGTGTACGCCCACACCGGCGACCTCGAGCGGGCTGCCCTCCGGCTGGCCTTGCTGGAAGATGAAGACCCGGTCTACACCCTTGGCGTTCAGGCCCAGCGAGTGTTGGCAGAGGGCCAGGAAGCGGAAGCCCGTGCCCTCGCGCTGCTGGCCTCCGTTTTGCAGGGTTTACCTCAATATCAGCAAACAACCACCGAAAGCGTCTCCCCTCAGCCGACGGCGACAGACCCCCCGCCATCGATCCCCACCAATACCCTGCCCATCCCCACATCAACGCCCTGAGGACTCTCAGTCGCGGAGCGAGTAGCGGTAGAGGTTTGTATCCCGCCGGATGAAGCCCATCGCCTGGTAGAGCAGGTTGGCCGAGCCGCGGGTTGAACGCGAGGTCAGGTTGACCTCGCGCAAGCCCAGCGCCCGGGCTTGACCCAGGCAGGCCTCCGTCAGGGCCTTGCCGATCCCCTGGCGGCGAACAGCCTGGTCGACGACCACATCCTCGATCCAGCCATGCAATCCCGTTGGCGACCGGAAAGTCGCCAGGGTGGCGCTGCCGATGATCTCTCCGTGCTGGTCTGGCAGGCGGGCTAAAAACACGAACACAGACCCGGATTGCGCCATCTCAGCCAGCTCATCCCGGGTCGGTGGGGGGCTGTGGCGGGTCAGCTGGGGGATCAAGCGGGCAAACGCCTGAACGATTTCATCATCAACTTGGTCCATTAAGGAAATGTGCATGCGCATCTACCTCCGATTTGGGCTAATTTTATCATTCGGAATCATTTCCAGACCCCCGGGGTTTTAAGAATGGACCTTGGTAGATGATTAGACGGGCTTGGTCGGCCGGAATTGAATGATCAGCTTCCTGCGAAAACCCCGGGGGTCTTAGTTGGGGCGTGTCACGCGGGCGACTGTGCCACCATATGTGACCTACATCATGCAGTGTTTACAGTCTATGGGTTTTCCATCACAAAAGCGGGGCCGATTTGACTCAGAAGGGAAATAAACACCCCATCCCGAAGGTCGGGATGGGGTCAGAAATTGCGACGGCCTCTTAGGGGCCTCATCATGACAAAATAATTTCTTTAAAATCCCTGAAGTCTTTACCTTATAAGACACCTCGTGTAGCGACGTTGCCTGCAACGTCGTTACGGAAGCAATCTACCCTTCCGGCGGGGCGTCGCTACATATGTTTACCTGGGGACAGTTAGTCTGTCGCCTGGGCAACTCGGGGACCAAACATGGTCTCCGGATATTAACATGTTTGCGCACCCAGCGTTCCACGTTAATTCCCGGTGACCTTCAGCCCGGATTCAAAAAAGGGATGCACTCACAGGCATCCCTTTTATCATCTTACACCTTAAAACAGGTTACTTGAGCAAATGCGCTTCCAGGTAAACCTTCACACCTGTTAGCGCCCTTGAGACCGGGCAGTTCTCCTTCGCGCCGGAGGCAAACTGGATAAATTCATCCATCTCAATATCCTTGACCCGGGCTTTGGTGACCAGTTTGACGCTGGTGATGGTAAACCCACTCTCACCTTTTTCCATCGAGACGATCGCCTCGGTGTTGATCTCATCGACAGTGTACCCGGCTTTGGACAATTCCGCGCTGAGCGCCATCGAGAAGCAGCCCGCGTGCGCCGCGCCGATCAACTCCTCCGGGTTGGTCCCGGTGCCCTCCTCAAAACGGGAGGTGAAGGAATACTTACCGCTGAACGCGCCGCTGCCCAATTCAATTGATCCCTGGCCCGTCTTCAAATCGCCCTGCCAGACGGCTACTGCTGTTCGTTTTATCATCATATGCTCCTTATTTTGTCGTTTGTTTAATTTTCGATCACTTATTAAGTATACAAGCGCATTATAAAAACAGTATAAGATATCTTTGATCCAATTGCCCAGTTTTTTGCTTGAAAACCTTCTACAAAAAATGGGATAGCACCTTTACGCTGCTGTCCCATACCAACTCAAAAGTCAACCGTTCCACTGCAGATTGACGCCTAGCGAGCACCGAAGCGGAAGGCCGGTACGGTCACCCACTCCTCACCCTGCTTAAACGCATAGTACGGCAGCCACAGGAGCCCAAATTTCTCCACATAGATGTCCTTTTTGAAGGCTGATACCGTTTCTTCCACCACCTGGTCTAGGGCGTCATCCCATTTTTGAGCGAGTTTGGCCAGGTTGG
>DKFH01000177.1 GCA_002452315.1 Anaerolineaceae bacterium UBA6801
TATGCGCAGCGCCAGGTCGCTGAGGGCTATGCGTTCAGCGCGGATACGCCCTGGCAGCGCGAGCTGGAAGCCAGCTTCCCCTATATTGAAACAGAAGATCAATTGCAAGCCCTGGAGGAAATCAAGGCTGATATGGAAACGCCCCGACCGATGGACCGTTTGCTGTGCGGGGATGTCGGTTACGGAAAAACAGAAGTGACCCTGCGAGCAGCCTTTAAAGCCGTAATGGATGGCAAGCAGGTGGCGGTGCTGGTGCCCACCACGGTCCTGGCCCAGCAGCATTACGACACCTTTCGGACGCGCCTTGCGACTTTCCCGGTGGAAGTGGAAATGCTTTCCCGCTTCCGCACCCAGCGGCAGCAATCGCGCATCATCAGAGACCTGCGCAATGGCAAGGTGGATATCATCATCGGCACCCACCGGCTGCTCTCAGAGGATGTTTCCTTTAAAGACCTGGGCCTGGTGGTGATTGATGAGGAACAGCGTTTTGGCGTGGCGCATAAAGAGCACCTCAAGCAGCTGCGCACCTCGGTGGATGTGCTCACACTGACCGCCACACCGATCCCACGCACCCTGTATATGGCCCTGACCGGCGTGCGGGATATCTCCACCATCAACTCACCGCCTGAGGAACGCCTGCCGATTGTGACCCACATCGGCCCTTACGACCCGAAGATGGTCCGCTATGCAATTGTGCGCGAGCTGGAACGGGGCGGGCAGGTTTTCTTTGTGCATAACCGGGTGCAGACGATTACTGCCATGCGCAGCCACCTTGAACAACTGGTGCCCGAAGCCCGTATTGGCATTGCCCACGGCCAGATGGAAGAGAACGCGCTGGCTGAGATGATGCACAAGTTCAATGATGCCGAGGTGGATGTTTTGCTGTGCACATCGATCATTGAATCCGGGCTGGATATCCCCAATGCCAACACGCTGATCGTCGATCGGGCGGACACCTTTGGCCTGGCCCAGCTCTACCAGCTGCGCGGCCGGGTGGGGCGGGGCGCCCAGCGCGCCTATGCTTACTTGTTCCGCCACCGGGTCAAGGCTCCCACGCCTGAAGGCCAGGAGCGGATGGAAGTGCTGGCTGAGAACACCCAGTTAGGGTCCGGGTATGCCATTGCCATGCGCGACCTGGAGATGCGTGGCGCAGGCGAGCTGCTGGGTACGCGCCAATCCGGCTATATTGCCTCGGTTGGGTTCCATCTTTATACCCGGCTGCTGGCCCAGGCGGTGACACAATTCCGCCTGGCGACGGGGATGCACGTTCCCGAAGCGGCTTCGGTGCTGGATGCCTCGCTGACCATCCCCACCTCGGTCAACCTGCCCCTCTCCATCGGCATTCCTGATACGTATATCACCGACCAGGCCTTGCGGTTGAAGCTATATCGACGGCTGGCGGATATTAAGGACGAAGCGGCCCTGGCTTCGATCGAGATGGAGTTTACCGATCGTTTCGGTCCCCTGCCCGAGCAGGTACGCAACCTGCTGTTTCAGATCAAGATCAAGGTGCTGGCAGCCATGGCCGGCCTGGCGGCGGTCAGTTTTGAGGGGAGGCAGATCGTCTTACGCTACCCGCCGCTTCCCAGTGGTATTGAGTGGCGTGATTTGCCAGAGCTGGGCATGCCAGTCAGCACGGGGAAGAACGCCTACCGGATCCATTTTTCTGACCCGGAGACTGAGCCCTGGCAGGAGATTTTGATCCAAACCCTGTACAGGATCCGCCAGGCGAAAGGGGCCTGATCCGATGATTGTCCACAGCGCCGCTTGCCAATTAGAGCGCGTGTGTTATACTGCAAAAACAAGTTTGAGTTGGCAGATTGACTAAAAACAGCTAAGAATGTGCCCAAAATTGACTTCGATGAAGGAATTCCTGATTAAATACCGCAAATGGCTCTTCCCGGGGACAGTTTTAATGATCCTGGCCGGGTTGGGGCTGATCTGGCTGGGGCTGTTCCAGACCAGTACGGTCATCCTGGCCGGCGAGCCGGTTTCTGTGCGTACCACGGCCTGGCGCGTATCGGGTGTGCTGGACGCGGCCGGGATCAACCTGGGCGAGAATGATCTGCTGACCCCTGCGGGTGATCCCCTGTTTTGGGCGCCCCCGGTGATCGTGGTTGAGCCTGCCCGTGAGGTTTACATCCGCACCCAGGAGGATGAGGTGGTGATGCACACCCCGGAGCGCATCCCGGCCAACCTGTTGGCCGACATCGGCCTGGCGCTGTTCCCCCAGGACCAGGTGCTGGTGAACGGGCGGGAGATCCACCCGCACGAACCCTTGGATCGGGCGGATTTTTACCTGTTGCGGGTCAGGCCGGCAGTGCCTGTAACCCTCACCCTGGATGACCGCCAGGTGACCTTTTATAGCGCCGAGCACACCCTGGGCGCCGCGCTGGAAGCGGCGGATATTCGGCTGGCGCCGCAGGATTGGGTCTCGCTGGATTTGATGACCCCGATAGAGGAGGGCCTGGCGGTTGAAATCCGCCGGGCGCGCCCGGTGACGGTCAGGGCTGGCGAAAGGGCAGTAGCCGGGTTGACCGCTGGCATCACCGTCAGGGAAGCGCTGCTGGACCTCGGCTTCACCGTGCAGAACCTGGATTTCACACTCCCGCCCGAGGATGAGCCCATCCCTGATGATGGGGAAATATCGGTTGTGCAGGTGGATGAACAGGTGGTGATCCTGAAGGATGAAGTGCCCTACCAAAATCAATACGTCGAAGACCCCAACACGGTTTTAGATCAAATTTCAGTGGTCGCACCCGGTCAGCCGGGCATCTACGCCACCCGGGAGCGGATTCGCTATGCAGATGGTGAGGAGATCTGGCGCGACGGGCTGGAAAGCTGGCAGGCTAGCGAAGCTGCGGATGGGGTGCTCGGCTATGGCTCGAAGGTCGAAATCCGCACCGAGGTGGTGGATGGCCAGGAGATCGAATACTGGCGAAAAATCAGTGTGTATGCCACGTCCTTTTCGCCCTGCCGTTTGGGGTTGGGTGAGGGTGTGTGCAATGACCGCACGGCCAGCGGCCTGCCCCTGCAAAAGGGGATCATCGGGGTGACCCGTAACTGGTATAACATGATGCGCCTGCAATCGGTTTACGTCCAGGGGTATGGATATGGCACGATTGCCGATATCGGCAGCGGGGGGTTGTATTTTAATCACTATTGGATTGACCTGGGCTACTCGGACGAGGATTATCAAAGCTGGCATGATTGGACCACAATGTATTTCCTGACCCCCGTGCCCGGCTGGTACCCGGCGGTGCTGCCATGGCCTTAGAACCGCTGCATGTACCCAGCTTGCTCAAGCGCTACGGGATCCAGCCGCAAAAGTCCCTGGGTCAGAACTTCCTGGCGGATCATAACGCCTTGTTAAAGATCCTCCGTGATGCTGAAGTTGCCCATACGGACCATGTGCTGGAGATCGGCGCGGGTTTGGGCAGCCTGACCCGCATTTTGGCTGTGCATGCGGGGCATGTCACGGCGATTGAGATCGACGACCGCTTATTCCCTGCATTGGAAGCGGTGATGGCGCCTTTCGACAATGTGCGCCTGGTGCAGGGTGATATTTTGGCGATCCCATTAGAGACCCTGTTTTCGGCTGATGGCTACCTGGTGGTGGCCAATATCCCCTATTACATCACCTCAGCCGTGATCCGTCACCTGCTGGAGGCGGCAGTCAAGCCCAAGCGGCTCATGTTGACCATGCAGCGCGAGGTGGCTGAGCG
>DKFH01000202.1 GCA_002452315.1 Anaerolineaceae bacterium UBA6801
CGTTCGCTGCGTAACCCTTTCTCGAGAGCATGCGGATAGAAATTACCCTCTCGTACCTGGGGGATCGCAAATGTCACCTTGCCTACCCTGGTGTTGACTGTCTTTGGCTTGTATCCATTAGCATAGCCAGTTCTGTCTTCACTTCGTTCATAGGCCCGGGCATTGAGAAAATTCTCCCTTTCGAACAGCATCGCTTGGTTAACCATCAACCGGATCATTTCAGACAGTCCTTCTAAGCCATTCTCTTGGATAAGTTCCAAATATTCTTCTGGTAAAGTACAATTGTTGTCGTAGATCATGGTTTCACTCCTTTCATTTTGACCCGACATCTTGTGAAAGGATACCGTGATCTACATTTTTTATCTACCCTTCGGTCGAATTTACAGAAACAATGTTACACTAACAAATAATCCCCCCATTCGCTCAATGAGGGGATCAGAAATTGGAAAGAAATCGAACCTAAGGCCGTCTGATGTTTATAACGTCACCTCAGGCAGCCGGCTGCGGATGTCATCGGTGCTGACCTCAAGGGCATCATCAACCAGGTGGCCCTGGTGATAGTCGTCATAGGCCGAAAGATCCAGCAGGCCGTGCCCGGAAAGGTTGAACAGGATCACCCGCTCCTCCCCCTTCTCCTTGGCGTCTAACGCTTCATCGATCGCCGCCCGAATGGCATGCGCGGTTTCGGGCGCAGGGATGATGCCCTCGGTTTGGGCGAAGAGCACCCCCGCCTGGAAGGTCCCGGGCTGGGGCACAGCCACCGCCTCAATGTAACCGGCCTCATAGAGCATGCAGATCTGCGGCGCCATACCGTGATAGCGCAGGCCGCCCGCATGAATCGGCGGGGGGACAAAGTCATGTCCCAGGGTAAACATTTTCAAAATCGGCGCCATCTTAGCCGTGTCGCCATAATCAAAAGCATACAAGCCCTTGGTCAGGCTGGGCGTTGCCTGGGGTTCCACCGCCACAATCCGGGTATCACGCCCCTCAGTCAAATTCTGGTGCAAAAAAGGAAAGGCAATACCGCCAAAATTCGAGCCACCCCCCACACACGCAATCACCACGTCCGGGTATTCATCGGCCATGTCCATTTGTTTCAGGCATTCCTGGCCGATCACAGTTTGGTGCAAGAGGACATGGTTCAGAACCGAACCAAGGCTGTATTTTTTCTCTCCGTTTGATCTAACTGCCGTCTCAACCGCTTCCGAGATGGCAATTCCCAGTGACCCAGGGCTTTCTGGGTTTTGTGTCAAAAACTGAGCGCCGAAATCCGTCCTGGTTGAGGGGCTGGGATAAATCTGAGCACCATAATTTTCGATGATCACCCTCCGGTAGGGTTTGCTATGGTAGGAAGTCCGCACCATGAAGACTTCCAGATCCATATTAAAGAAATTACATGCAATTGCCAAGGCAGACCCCCACTGACCGGCGCCGGTCTCCGTGGTTAGCGAGCGGGTGCCGTCAATTTTGTTGTAATAGGCTTGCGCCACGGCTGTGTTGGTTTTATGGCTGCCAGAAATGGATGCGCCCTCATTCTTATAATAGATATGGGCGGGCGTTCCCAGGGCTTTTTCCAGGCGTCGGGCTCTGATCAATGGCGTCGGGCGCCAGAGCTTATAAATCTCGCGCACCTCCTCGGGGATATCAATATAGCGCTCGGTGCTCATCTCCTGTTCGATCAGCGACATCGGGAACAGCACACTCAAAAATTCCGGTGTGATCGGCGCTTTCGTTTGCGGATTCAAAACAGGGGTGGGAGGCACGGGCATGTCCGCATTGATGTTGTACCACTGCTTGGGCAGGTCGTGCTCACTCAACAAGTATTTGTATTGTTCGTTCGTCATCGTTCTTCCTCCAGGTCTGATAATAGTGGGTTGTCAGCCAGAGTAATGACGGTTGGCAATTAAAAAACGCTCATCCCAACTTGGGACGAACGTTTTAGTCCGTGGTGCCACCCAGCTTAGGCGACCCGATTAAGCAAAAAACCCGTCAGTGTTGCAACGGGATCCAGGCCAGCCTCACTCATTACTCAGGTACAGCAGGAAACCTGCGTATACCGTCCACCCTGATAACGGCGGTGTATCCGCTTGAAGCTACTCATTGCTTTTCGCTCCAAGAACTCCGAGGCCCATTCACCACTGGCGTGTGTGCAGCTTCTCATCAACCGCTGCTCTCTGTGACACCGTATCAGCGCTTACTCTTCCTCATCAACGTCTGTTACTATTTAATTATTGCCCCTATTATAGGCCAGTCAGGTAATTTGTCAAGCCCGCAACATAAAAAGTGTTCAGTAGGGGCGACTCATGAGTCGCCCCTACCATCAACCAAATATTTTTTGGTATGGTTTTCAGAGTGTCGGAATCCAATCGGGGATTCCCTAAATTATCAACCTCCCATCACCGCCAGAACAGCGGGAAGTCATAATAAATCGTATCGATAACGCCAATTTTTGGTTGTGTGGAGAATGGTCAATAAGGAAATATAAAGTATTTAAGGCTGTTCTTCACGTACTTCCCGGGTAGGCGGTTCGTATTGCGCCAAATCGGTTTGCAATCTAAGCGGACCTCTGCGGCGCACATACAGCACGGTCAAAAGCCCCCCAATCACCATAGCCGCAAAACCTAAAACCCCCGCCTCAGGCCCAAATTCACCGCCGGTCAACCAAACCGGCCCGGTGACCTGGGTGGCAATCACCGTGGCTCCCGTCCGCACCCCGCTGACTGCGAATCCAAACACATTCCCCTGGAAGAAATTCCACGTGATATGCAGCCCAATTGGGATGGCCAGGCTGCCCGTTAATACCATCCCTAACCCGAGGAAAACCCCCGCCAGGCTGATATTGACCGCACTGACCCAGGTTGCATTGGGGTTGCCCAGGTGCAAAACCCCGAAAACCAGCGAAGACAGGCCAAAAGCCAATAACAGGGCAGTGCGCTTTCCAATCCACTTGCAGTTAAAACCCTCAGCCAAATTGATCAGATGATAGCCGCGCGACAGAATTTCCTCATAGATGCCCACAAACACGAAGAATAACAGTGCCTGCAAAAACCCTTCAATAAAGCCCCCCACAGGTTGATTTACCGCAAAATACCCCGTCACCTGCAAGCCCCCCGTTAGCCAGCCCACTAAAAAGATCATGCCCATCAGCAGGGCGCCTAACCCCAAACCGAAGATAAAATCAACCCACCAACGTTTGGAAAAGGAAAAGCCGAACTCTCTAAATCGACGCCGGTCGATCCACCGGCCCGTAAGGAAAGTTGCCCCCAAAATGCCCAAAAATGTCGCCAGCGGTGTGATCACCATCATGATCCACGGCGATTCAGCCCATTGGATCGGGCCAGTACCCCCCAGCACATCCTGAACATTTGTCCCGCCAGCCACATCCATCAAAACAACCACGGACATCAACCCGAGGGTAAATAGCGATGTCAGGATCAGCACCAACAGCGTATGGATTCCCAATCGCCACAACGCCCGCAGGCGTCGCTCTTCCTGGTTCCACACAAGGGATAAAATTCGTCTGAAAATGGTCATGTGCCCTCCCGGTTTAACAATCCAATCCTAAAATGGGTATTAGCCCCTCGGGTTGGCGGTGTGACCGGTGCCCAGTCTTCACGCCAGAGACCCAATCTTCATGTTGTGCAGCACCTGCCTGGCAGCTTTCCCAGCTTAGTGCGTCCTTACAGTTGTGAAATAGTGGCCCTCAAGCGCTTCCCAGGTGGTATCAGAGGGCATGTCCAGGTAGCTGCCCAATAGGGGATAAACCTTTTTAACTGCCTCAGCCATCTGGTAGGCCACCCGCCGGATCGAAAAGTGGGCGTTTGTCGCACCACGCAACCGGCAGAAGTGAAACACTTCGCGTAAATTCATGGCGAACAATATCCGCCGGTTAAACCCGTTGGGGATCACATAGCTGGCCACCGCGGGATTCCAATCGCTGATCTGCTCATACAGCCGGCCTGCCTGGCGCATGACCTCGAGATAGGCCTCCTCACAACCAGAAGCCGAAATGCCCTTGGGCACCGCAAAACCCAGGGATGCGCTCAGGGGCTGGACGGTTTGCGTCATCATGCGATGGCGTTTGAACTCAAAATACGCCCCCTGGTCCATCACCGCCTCAAAGGTCAGGTGGGCATACTCAAACTCGCGTAAGGGTTGGTCAAATTTGCCGCGCTCGGCCATCAGGTCGGCCGCTAATTGGGCTTTAGCCTCCCCCGAAAGGGTACCCACAGTCGCCAGACAGGATTGGGCGTCAGCCTGGTGCCCAAACCGGAACAAGGCTGCAGCCAAAACCCGCGCCTCTCCGTCTTGGTCCCAATCCAGCAGGCTGAAATCCTGCCCTTCACAACCCTGAGCGTTTATCCGCTGACTCCAGGCTGCGATTTTGTCCTCAACCGCCAGCAAATAAGTGTTACAGGCGGCATATTTGATCAGGGTGGGCGTCTCCAATTGACCGACTTCGCGCAACCGCTCGCCAATCGCCTGCACTTCTGCCAGCGGCGAGCTGAGCATCTTGCAAATCGCATACTCCAGCGCCCGGGCGTTGATTGTCACGCCCACATTGGCCAGGGCAGCCGCCGGAAGCAGAAACCGGCAGATATCCACTGCGGCCGGCGCCAGGCGGCGTTCGTAAGCCCGGTCTGATTCGCCTGCCTCCTGCGGCAATGTGTCCTGTAGCCAGGCCTTCACCGGCGGAATGCACGCCAAATAGGTCTCAAACAGCCGCAGGCACAGGTGATTGAATTCCGCTTCATAGGGGCTGCCATCCAGCTCATCAGGGGTGTAGTATGCATCCGCATCCCACAGCTGGTAACGGGTGGATTTTTCAGTGTAAGAGGCCAGCCGATTGGCCTCAATCGTTTCAATTGCCAGCCGAGAGACGTTTTCCAGCGCCAAATGCAGCACGGCGTGCTCCGCCACGGAACTATGCCCATAGCCCACCACCCATTTTTCGTGAAACCGGGCTGAACTTTCGTCATTTAACTCAGCAGCAATTTCGTCAAAGGGCTGGGGGGAGCGGGAGGTCTTGGCAAAGGCCACCGCGATCGTCTCCGGGCTGTAAGCCTTTGGGCTGAGCAGGTAGATACGTCGTCGTTTATTCGTCATGCTGAAAAATCCTTTGGGCTTGGGCTTTATCGCGTTCGATTTGTGCCAGCAGGGCATCCGCGCCAGAAAATTTTTGCTCATCCCTGAGCTTTTGGATAAATTCCAGCTCGAGCATTTCACCATAGATATTTTGGGGAAAATCCAGGATATGCGTTTCGACATTCACCAGGGATTGAGTTTCAAAGGTCGGTCGATAGCCAATATTGGTGAGCCCCCGGTATACCTGGCCTTGCAGGTGTACACGGGTGGCATACACGCCCACTGCCGGCAGTTTCTTGTGCGGCCAGTGGTCAATATTGGCCGTGGGCAAGCCGATCCGCCCACCACGGTCAGACCCATGCCTCACCTCGCCAGATACGGTGTAAAGACGCCCTAACAACTCTCCAGCCTGGTCGACCGCGCCCTGCTCCAACAATTGCCGGATGCGCGTGGAGGAGACCTCCTGGGTGCCCAGGTCGATGTGCGGGAAGGTTTCCACCCTGAAGCCCTGTGCCTGTCCAATCTGCTGTAAGACAGGGAGCGTCCCGTGGCGGCCTTTTCCCAGCGCAAAATCCTCGCCAACCATCAAGTGTGTCAGCCCCATGGTATACCGGAGCTTTGTCAAGAACTCCTCCGCCGACAGGGCTGCAAATTCGTGATCAAACCGAAATGTGATCACCCGATCAACCCCCAAAGCCAGCAATTGGTGTTCCTTTTCACGGGGCGTTGAGAGGTAATAAGGCTGTTGGGGTTGGTTGAAAAATACGTAGGGGTTGGGGAAAAAGGTGACTACCAGCACAGCCAGGTCCTGCGGCTGAGCTTC
>DKFH01000065.1 GCA_002452315.1 Anaerolineaceae bacterium UBA6801
ACGCCTTTGCGCAAGACCGGTGATCCAGACCTTTCGTTTATTGCCTCTGCTTCGCAATCGCTGGCGCCCTATATGCATGCGGGCATGGTGGTGGTGCTGGAATCGAGCACTTACCCGGGCACGACGCGGGAGATGATNNTGCTTGAAACAGCCAGCGGCCTTTCAATTCCTAACGAGTTTTTCCTGGCTTTCTCTCCCGAACGAGTGGACCCCGGCCGGGAGGATTGGACCACGATCAACACGCCCAAAGTGATCGGCGGGATCACCCCGGATTGCGGAGAGGTGGCCTCTGCCTGGTACAGCCAGGCCCTTGAGACGATTGTGCCCGTCTCAACCTGTGAAGTGGCTGAGATGACCAAGCTGCTTGAGAACACCTTCCGCATGATCAATATCGGCATGGTCAACGAATTGGCCATCATGTGCGATCGGCTGAACATCGATGTGTGGGAAGTAATCGAGGCGGCGGCCACCAAGCCCTTTGGCTTTATGAAGTTCACGCCCGGGCCGGGTTTGGGCGGCCACTGCATCCCGATTGACCCTCTGTACCTGTCGTGGAAGCTGCGGTCGTTGAATTACACCGCCCGTTTTATCGAGCTGGCTTCCGAGATCAACACCAATATGCCCCGCTACACCGTGGGCAAAATCCAGGATGCCCTCAACCGGCACAAAAAGCCGCTTAACGGCAGCCAGGTGCTGATCTTAGGTGTGGCTTACAAACCGGATATCGACGACCTGCGTGAATCACCCGCTTTAGATGTGATACATCTCTTGCAGGAAAAAGGCGCCCAGGTTACTTATCACGACCCCTACATTCCACATCTGGACCATGAGGGTTTGCTGATGATTTCAGTGATGGATTTGATGGGTGCGGTTGAGGCCGCCGATTGTGTGGCCATCATCACCAACCACAGTGACTATGATTACGAGGCCATCCTTGAGAAGGCCCAATTGATTGTGGATACCCGCAATGCGCTGGGTAAACAGGGTAAAGATCATTCCAAGGTGGTCAAGCTCTAATGGCCAATTACCTGCTGACAGGCACGGCCGGTTTTATCGCCTTCCGCGTGGCGGAATTGCTGCTTGAATCCGGTCATCACGTCTACGGTGTGGACAATCTGTGCGATGCGTATGACATCCGCCTGAAGGACTATCGCCTTAAGCGGCTGAGCGCACAGCCGCATTTCCACTTTCTCAAAGCAGATATTTCAGCGCGTGAGACGATTGCTGCCCTGCAAGCCTGGCTGCCGGCAGAGGTGGACGGCGTGATCAACCTGGCTGCCCGCGCAGGCGTGCGCACCAGCCTGACGGACCCCTGGGTGTATGTGGATACCAACATGACCGGCACCCTCAACCTGTTGGAGCTGTGCCGTCAGTATCCGATCCGCAAATTTATCCTTGCTTCGACCTCCAGCCTGTATGCGGAGGAATCAGAGCCGCCGTTTAGTGAGGCGGATGACACCAATCACCCCCTGCAGCCCTATGCTGCCAGCAAAAAAGGCGCGGAAGCCATGGCGCATGCCTATCATCACCTGTACGATCTGGACGTGACAGTGCTGCGCTATTTCACAGTCTATGGCCCGGCTGGGCGACCGGACATGGTCATGTTTCGCTTCTGCCAGTGGATTGCGGAGAGCAAGCCGGTGGTTGTCAACGGTGATGGGGAGCAATCGCGCGGGTTTACCTACCTGGACGACATTGCCCGGGGAACGATCCAAGCGCTCAAGCCCCTCGGTTATGAAGTGATCAACCTGGGCGGACACGAGGTGATCACCATCAACCACCTGATCCGTATGCTGGAAGCGCGCATTGGTAAAGCGGCTCACATCAGCTATCAGCCCTTTCATCGCGCTGATGTGCATACCAACCAGGCCGATGTCACCCGCGCCAAAGCGCTGCTCGGCTGGGAACCGCAGGTGGACCTGGAGGAGGGCATCACCCATCTGGTGAATTGGTACATGGCGGAGCGGGAATGGGCCAGCCAGGTCGATACCCCATGAACGCCCGCAGCGAAAGCGAGACGGCGTGAAAGGACTGTTTTCCGGCCTCCAATCCTGGGGGAAGGACGTCATCCTCAAAAAAGTTGTCAGCAATTCGGCATATTTATTTGCCAGCCAGGCAGTCAGCGCGATCCTGAGCATCCTGGCCGCCAACCTGTTGGGCGTGGCCAGTTTCGGCGAGTTGGGGGTGGTGATCAGTTTCGTCACCAACATTAACCGTTTGCTATCCTTCCGGATGGGTGATTTTGTCATTCGCTACATGGGGAGATTTTTAGCTGAGGATAAGCGCAAGCAATCCGCTGCCATCCTCAAAGTGGCCGGACTGACGGAACTCTTAACCTCCACGCTGGCATACCTGGTGCTGATTGCCCTTTCGCGCTGGGGCGCACTGACCTTTGCCAAAGACCTTTCGGTCCAGCCTTTGCTCATCATTTATGGCATTACCATCCTCGGCAACGTGATCACTGAGACGGCCACCGGCGCGCTGCAGGTGATGGGACATTTTAAATCCCTGGCCATACTGAACTTCATCCAAAGCCTGGTCACCCTCGGCTTATTTGCGGTGGTGTATTTCAACCAGGGCGGCGTGTTTGCCGTCATGCTGGTGTACCTGGTGGGCAAAATGATTTTGGGCCTTGGGCCCGTCTTTTTAGCGCTGTACTGGCTGCCCAAAACCCTGGGAGCAGGCTGGTGGCGGACGCCGATGCGGGGCCACTTGCCGGAGCGCAAGGAGATGGTCCGCTTTGCGGTCAACTCCAACTTCAGCGGCACGGTGACGATTTTGGCCCGAGACAGTGAGGTGCTGTGGGTGAGCTATTTCTTCAACACCACGGTTGCTGGCTACTTCAAGGTGGCCCTGGCGGTGATCAATCTGGTGGTGATGCCCATCACGCCCTTTATCAGCACCACCTTCCCCGAGATCACCCGCTATGTGGCCAAGCGCGAATGGGGCAAGCTGAAACAGCTCCTGGTGCGGGTCACGACCATCTCGAGCGCCTGGACAGGCGCGGTGGCTGCGGGTTTGCTGCTTTTCGGCCGGCAGCTGCTCTTTTCCCCCTGGACCCTGTTTGGGCGCACAATTTATATCTACAAGGAAGCCTATGCGCCAGCCTATGCCGTCCTGATGGTGCTGCTGATCGGGTTTGGCGTGGCCAACATCTTCTACTGGGACCGCTCCTTGCTGCTGGCCTACGGCAAGGCCGAGCTGCCCTTGCGGGTGAGCTTTTTTGCCATGCTGGGCAAGGTCGGGCTGGCGTTCTTGATCGTGCCTGTGCTGGGCTACCTGGCCGAGGCAGCCCTGTTCAGCGCCTATTTCGTGGTTACGGTGGGCGTTTTGGTGAGGATGGGTGTGAGAGAGATCAGACGCCAGTCAATTCACACAGCCTGAATTGATGACAGCAAAATTCAAAAAATTCATTAAACAAATGCATGATGGAATTAATGGGTAAGCGCAGATAGTTGTGTTTGCCTTGGCATATGGATAATACTGGAACGCAGCGAATTTTCGTTTAAATTGGTTTTGGCATAACCAAAGGAGAGATAGTGAACATGCCCATTCCCCCTGACCCCATGCAAATGATCGCCCGTATGCTGCAGCCCGCGCAGGCTGGGCTGTAAACCTTATTTGCCGTGGCGGAAAATGGCGTTGGCCAGGGCAGCCAGGCCCAGCCCGATCAAAATAAACGGCCAGACGAGATCCCAGCCGAAGATGCCGTTCAGCCCGATCCCCAGGAAGATAGCTGCCAGGAAGTAAGTGCCACCGGTTGAACCGCGGTAGGCTGGCACAATGGTGCGGATGAGGGCTTCAAGGAAGAGGATCACACCGGCGCCCAGGGCGATCACCGACCAGGTGCGCAAGCCGAGAAATTCGAGCTCTCCCGGGAGATTAAATTGCGGCTCGATGCGATCCAGCCAACCCAAATTCGAGGCCAGGAAGGTCAGTCCGGCCCATATTAGGATCAGCGCCCAGGCCAGGGAGCTTAACGTGTCTTGACGGCTCTTTTCGGCGTGTTTTTCATCTTCTTTTTCGTATTTTTCTTCAGTTTTTCCGTCGTAATCCGGGGGCCGATGTTGTTCTGTGGGGTGTTCCTGATCATTCATGACAGATTCCTTAACTTATCTGATGAGGTAATCCACAAGGAATGTGTTGTTTGAGCTGTTAATTCTACCGGTTATTCTTTATCACATTAGCGGGGCCAAGCGACGGTTAAGCGCAACACCGGGTTTTTATGCCTGCCAGCCGCCGATATCCTGCCAGCAATAATCGAGATGTTCTGCCATAACCGGCTTGAGCTTGCGTTTGACATGCTCCCGGGCGGCCTGCATCAGCTCCTGCCCGCCAATCTGGTGTAGGCGTTGGCCGATCCGGCGCGCGCCAACATGGTGGCAGCGGATGTCAAATTGCCCGCCCGGGGAGAGCGAGAGGTAATCATCCAGCTGGCCGATCTTGACCAGGTCCGCCAGTAAGCGGTTGACCTCTTTTTTTTGTTCTGCGGGCAGCGCCCGGATGGCCGGATGTCCGAAGATAGAATCCCAAATGCTCATGAGTCCCGTTCCTTTGTCTTGTGACTGGTTATATTATAGACGATTTAACAGCAAGGTGAATTGTGAGTGGTGAATGGTGACTAGTGAATCAGGTATTTGGAATTAGTTATTAGGTATTCGTAATTTGGAATCAATTTTTGACTCAAATCTGTAAACTTTCAGCCTTTAGCTTCGCTATGAGCTACGCAAATCCTGCAGCAATGTGGAAGGGATCAGCTTTGCGCTTTCTCTCACCCACCTCACCACTTTAGAATTTCATCCCTGACCTCCCCCCATTTGAGCGCGTCGGCGATGCCTTCTTGAATCGTTTTACCCGCCGTCCAGCCCAGCAAAGCCAGGGCTTTATCCGCGTTGGCGTACGACCCGGCCACGTCGCCCGGGCGGGGCGGCATCTCCCGTTTGGGGATCTGGCGGCCCAACACCTGTTCAAAGGCTGCCACCATTTCGCGCACGGTGACGCCCTCCCCGGTGCCGAGGTTGATGACGGCGTAATCCTTACAGGACGCTTCGCTGGGGGTTTTGGGGCTTTCATTGGTATTAATCACGGCATCAAATTTTTCCACCGCCTTGATGTGTGCCAGGGCTAAATCCCATACGTGGATGTAATCCCGGATGCCCGTGCCATCCCGGGTGGGCCAATCGGTGCCGGTGATGTGAAACTCTGCTGCTTCACCCTGCGCCACAGCGACCAGGCGGCCGAGGATGTGGCTGGGATCTTTGATGTGCAGCCCTGTGCGCATCTGCGGGTCAGCCCCGATGGGGTTGAAGTAGCGCAGGGCAATGCCCTTCAGACCGTAGGCGTGGCAAAAGTCCTTCAGAACCATCTCCATCATGTACTTGGTGCGTGCATAGGGGCTGTTGGGGTTAAGGGGCGATGCTTCAGTGACCATGAAACCAGGCACCACATCATAAATGGCCGCCGATGAGCTGAACACGACCCGGGGATAGCCCAAATTGGCCAGTAGGTAGAAGAAATCCATCGATTTGACCACGTTCTCGCGGTAATACTCGTAGGG
>DKFH01000204.1:0-10643 GCA_002452315.1 Anaerolineaceae bacterium UBA6801
AGGAACGCTCCTTCAGACCGCCCCGTTTGGGCGATACCCGCGGGTGGGAGACCATCGACCAGGCGCTGTTCACCCGGGAGGCGGAGCGGATCGTGCGTGAGCTCAACCAGATCCTCACGGCTGAGACCTGCCCCAAGGAAGACCGGTCAGTGATCCTTTTGCCGGGCATCATGTTCCTGCAAACCCACGAGACGATTGGCCATGCCCTCGAACTGGATCGTATCCTGGGGTATGAGCTGGCTTTTGCCGGCGGTTCCTTTGTCACCCTGGATGACTTTGGCACGCTGCGGTATGGGTCAGAAAAGTTGACCGCCCGCGCGGATGCGACCGTCACCAACAGCCCCGGCAGCTTTGGCTATGATGATGATGGGGTGCCCGCCCAAAACAACCTGCTGATCGACAAGGGCATCCTGGTAGGGGCTATCACCGGGCGGCAGATGGTGGAAGAAGCCAACGCCAAAGCCCGCAAGCAAATCTTTCAGGGCAGCAGCGGCGCCAACCGGGCAACCACCTTTTACCGGGTGCCGATTGAGCGGATGACCAACATTAACATTGACCCCGGCACGGACGGGACGCTGGACGATATCGTCAGAAACACCGAAAAGGGGATCGTGATGGATGGCGATAAGAGCTGGTCGATCGGTTCTAACCGCGAGCAGTTTCATTTTGCCACGGAGATCGGCTGGCTGGTGGAAGACGGTGAGATCACCCAGGTGGTCAAAAACGCCACCTACAAAGGGGATACGGTCAAATTTTATAATGCCCTCTCTGCGGTCGGTGACGAATCCACCTGGGAGTTGAAGTATGTGGATAATTGCGGAAAAGGGCAGCCCAGCCAGATCATGCAATTGGGTCATGGCATCCCCGTGTGTCGGTTTGATGATGTGAGGATTGGAGAGTAAACCATGAATGAAAAAATCATTACGACGTTACAGGAACTACGAAAATTTGCGCTTGAGAAGGGCATCACAGCGGAATTTTTCTACCATGAAGAAGACAGCGCCCTGATGCGCTTTGCCAATTCGGCCATTTCGCTGAACACCAACGAACATCTAGTACGGCTGGAAATCACCGCCCATGAAGATCAACGTCAGGCCAGTTTTTCGATGATCACCAACCTGGATGCGCTTGAGGAGATGAAGCAGGGCGTCTTGCAGGCGGCTGAGATCGTCAAGCACGCCCAACCCCTCAGCTATAAACCCACCATCCCCGTATATGACGAGACCTTTATTGAAGAAATCGCCTACGACCAGGACCTGGCGGAGATCAGCAATGCGGAAAAGCTGGATTATTTTAACCAGGCTGTGGCGGGGTTGGAATCTGACCAGCTCAAGCTGGGCGGCATCTTTTCCAGCGGCAGGAACGTGATTGCGGTGATGAACACCCAATCGGAGCATGCCCTGGCCTTTACCACCTCCGATGCGCAGATCACGATGGTGCTTTCGCATAAAACCCTCAAGTGGGAAGTGATCGCCGAGCAATCCGCCCAGCAGAAAACCGAGTTGAACCCGGCGCCGCTACATCAGCAGCTCTCCTTCTTGGTGCATCACTACCAGAACGACCCCGCGCAACAGGTCCCTTTGGGCCGGTATGATATTGTCTTTGGCCCGGCGGCCACCGCAGAGCTGGTGAATACGATGAACTGGATCGGTTTCAACGGCGGCATGATGAAGCGCGGCTATTCCTTCCTCAGCGAAGACCGCCTGGGAGACCAGGTCTTTAGTCGTGATTTCACCCTGGTTGACGACCCAACCCGGTTGGAGACCTTTCCCTTCTCGAAGGACCTCACGGGTATCGACCGCGAGCCCTTTACGCTCTTTGAACAGGGCGTGTTTAAAGCCTTCACCTGGAGCCAGGACGATGCGGATGAATTTGGCGCCCAGCCCACCGGGCATACCGTGATGCATAAAAGTTTAGTCCTCAGCCCTGGGAATGAGCCGATCAATACCCTGGAAGCGCTGGTCAATGCCCCGCGCGAAAAAGATGTGCTGTATGTCCCGTTTATTCACTACATGAATTTTGTTAATCCCTCCAAAGGGTTGCTCACCGGCAGTTCCCGCTTTGGCGCCTTGCTACTCAAGCAGGATGGCAGCGTGGTAGTGCCGTACAACGTGCGCCTGACACAAAGTCTGCTGGACATCTTCGGCGAAAAGGTCGCCTGGTTGTCTGACGGGCAGGTGGCCTATAACACCTCGTCGAGCTATGGTGCCCGTAACCCGACGGCGCTGGTCGTGCCAAACTTTATGTATGTTCGGGATCTGGAGATCTCACACGCCAACAGTTCCTACTAGGCTTCAATAGTCACCTCACGGCAGCCCTGTGAGCTTTATGAGTGGACTGGAATGGAAAAATTTTCACTGGGGGATCCCCTTCGCCAGGTTGAACGGTTCAATGTGAAGTCAGCAGCAACTTGATCTGCTGCTGACTTTTTCTTTTAAGCCTGTACAGGAGATATGCGGAAGCTGAGGGTTGGGAATCCTGGATATTTTTGATGCGAAGGCTGATTCTGAATGGGTGGCCGGTGTGGGCAATCGCAAAGTGGGGATAAGTCGATAATATCATTGTTCGTTAGTTATTTGACCCCATCCCCAGCCTTGAACGAAGTAAAACCCCTGAAGCGAAGCGGAAGTGGGCTCCCCTCGAGAGGGGAAGGGTGCCCGGAGGGCGGGAAGGGGTGTATACAGAGTGAATGTTGTTGATCCGGCGAAAATGTTTAACTTTGCGATTGCCCTGGGTGGCCGGTGAGGGCTGGCATTCATAAGGTATAATGGGGGATACAAGCAGGACGGTCTTTTTATGCGTGTATCGTTTCTATTTGACTCACCATCATCTATTGTTTGTAAGCGTTTAATGCATCAAATCCATTTTAAACTCATCCTTCACCCCACGATGGAGGCGCACGCGTGGCAGTTTTCACAGAAAACGCCAACATGCCGCCCATGGTGCGGTGTATTAAACCGAGCAAACCGGTGTTGAACCATATTTAAATCAATACACCTGTTCGTTAGCGAACGGGTCTTTTAAACCAAGTGAAAAATAAGGAGTGTTGAATGAACAAACCAATTCGTGTGCTTCAGTGGGGTTTGGGTGCCATGGGGAGCGGCATGGCGCGGCTGATGCTGGAGAAACCCGGCCTGCAAATTGTGGCTGCTGTGGACCGCTATCCCGAAATTGTGGGTCAGGACCTTGGCCAGGTGCTCGGTGTTGGCAGGGATTTAGGCGTGACCGTCACTGATCAGCCGGAAACGGTGCTGGATAAGGACAGGGTGGATATCGTCACCATCGCCACCACCTCCTGGACGGCGCGGCAAATGCCCGACCTGCGCAAGATCATCACTTCCGGCATCAACGTCATCTCGATTGCGGAGGAAATGGCGGATGCTGAAGCGCAGAATCCGGAATTGGCCCGCGAATTGGACCAACTGGCCAAGCAGCACGGGGTGACGGTCTTGGGTACGGGCGTCAACCCGGGCTATGTGCTGGATTTCCTGGTGATTGCCCTGACCGGTGGCTGCCACCGCGTGGAGCGCATTGAAGCCTCTCGCGTCAATGACCTCAGCCCGTACGGGCCGACGGTGATGGAGACCCAGGGTGTGGGCACCACGCCGGAAGCCTTCCGCAAGGGGGTGGCCGAGGGGACGATCGTTGGGCATGTGGGCTTTCCCGAATCAATCCACATGATCAGCGAGGCGCTGGGCCTGGGCGTGGACCGGATCGAGGAGCACCGCGAGCCGATCGTGAGCAAGGTTTACCGCGAAACGCCCCATGTGCAGGTTGAGCCGGGCATGGTGGCAGGCTGCGCCCATACGGGTATTGGCTACCGGGGCGATGCCGAAGTTGTCCGCCTGGTCCATCCGCAGCAGATCCATCCCCACCTGGAAGACCAGGAGACCGGCGATTACATTCATATTTACGGTGAACCCGAGATCAGCATGGCCATCCAGCCGGAGATTGCAGGCGGTAAGGCCACCATTGGCATCACGGTCAATATGATCCCCCATGTGGTGGCAGCCTCGCCAGGCCTGAAGCGCATGATCGACCTGCCGGCACCCGCTGCGCTGATGGGGCCAAGCGCTTACCAGCGAAAAGTGTAGACCCCAGCAGGAGAGGAGTGAGTTACGATGGCAAAGATCACAGCCGGCACATGGGTTGAGATTGAGCAAATCATTTTAACGCCCGAACAACGCGCCCCCACGCTGCCTGAGGACACGAAAAAAGTGCCTTATGTGCTGAAGGTATCCGGGTTCCTGCTGGCAGAGGCCGAGTTGGGTGCACCGGCCCGGGTGCGGACGTTGATCGGACGCGAACTGGAAGGGAAGCTCAAGACGGTCAACCCGAGTTATGAACACACCTTTGGCCAGGTGGTCCCAGAGTTGCTCACGATCGGGCTGGAGGAGGACCTATGAATGGGCGGGATATGTCCTACCAGGCGGTCATGAGCCGCAAAAACGAGATCATGAAGGCCTCGCTGGGGATTGATTATGACGATTATATCCAATCCCCAATCGCCTTTGATTATGAGCGCATGATGGCTGAGACCGGCTACACCCATGATGACGTCATCCGCATTCAGCATGAGACCAAGGTGGGCAATACGCCCCTGTTTGAGCTGCGCAACCTGACCGAGGCTGTGCGGCGCAGCTCACCGCCAGGCAAGGGTGCCAGGATCTTGCTGAAGGACGAGGCAGCCAATGCATCGGGGAGTTTCAAGGCACGCCGGGCGTCGATCAGCGCCTATGAGGCGTTGGTTAAGGGCTACCCGGGGATGATCGCCGCCACCAGTGGCAATTATGGGGCGGCGGTGGCCTCGCAGGCTGCCCAGCGCGGCCTGAAGGCGATCATCATCCAGGAGGTGTTTGATAGCCGCGGCATCGGTCAGCCGGAGATCATCGAAAAAGGCCGCAAATGCGAAGCCTACGGCGCCGAGGTGCTCAAGCTCTCTGTGGGGCCGGAATTGTTCTACCTGCTGCTGCGCACCCTGGAGGAGACCGGGTTTTTCAACGCCAGCCTGTACACTCCTTTTGGCGTGCGCGGCGTGGAGAGTTTGGGACTGGAGATTGCGAACCAGGTGCGGGCCGCTTACGGCCGCGAACCCGATGCGGTGGTGATCACCCATGCGGGCGGCGGCAACCTGACCGGCACGGCACGCGGCCTGCTGGCTGCGGGCTGCGAGCAGACCCGCATTGTGGCTTGTTCGGTGGACCTGAGCGGGCTGCATATGGCCTCGGACCATGACTTTAACCGCAAATCCTTCACCACCGGGCACACCGGTTTTGGGGTGCCCTTTGCCACCTGGCCTGACCGGGTGGATGTGCCCCGTAACGCGGCGCGCTCGCTGCGCTATATGGATGAATACCAGCTGGTCACCCAGGGCGAGGTCTTTTACGTGACGGAATTGCTCACTAAAATTGAAGGCCTGGAGCGCGGACCGGCGGGCAATACCAGCCTGACTGCGGCCATCACCCTGGCCCGCCAGATGGACCAGGAGCAGGTGGTGGTCGTTCAGGAGACGGAATATACCGGCGCAGGCAAACATCATAACAGCCAGCTCAGCTTTGCCCGGAAGAATGGGATCGAGGTGCGGCGCGGTGATCCGGGAGACAGCGTGCCGGGCGAGTCGATCGTCATCCCCGAGCGCTTGGAACAGGTGCGCGGCAAAGTGCAGGATCTGGATCGCCTGCGGATATCGTACCTGAACAACGCAGCCAGGATCCATCCCCCGGACCGATGGGGCGAGGTGGACATCAGCTTCCTGGCAGCGGATTTGAAGGTGAACACGGATTGGGTCAGGCAAAGAATCGGCTCGTTAAGCCAGAATGACGCGTAAGGATCACAAATCGATTCCCAGAAAGCACTCGTTTAAGCTTGCTGTGAGCAACAAAAGATGAACAAAAAAACCTAAACCAGGAAAGAGCAATACAAAGACTTGAAGGGAGAGCAATAAATGACGGATGAGCGCATAGCCCGGTTTGAAGAACGCCGGGAACGATATCGACACCTATCGGATGAGGACCTCAAAGCGCACTTTTGGGAATTGTGCGACCAGATCGTGGCGCCCATTGTGGATTTAGCCCGCACGCACACCTCACCCTCGATTGAGCGGTCTGTGCTGCTGCGTATGGGGATTGACAGCCTGACCGCCCATGGCGTGGTTGACCGGGTGCAGGAGGCCGGTTTGCTGGGCAAAGGGGCCGGCCATGTGCTCCTGCGCAAGGCTGAAAAACTCGGCTGTGATGTCAGGGAGGCGGCTGCCGCCATTCTGGAGGATAAAGAGCTTTTGGCAGGTCTGTTCGAGGAGGTGGTATGATGAACACCTATCCACCCCTTGAACCCAACGAAAAAATGGATATTGAAGCTATCCTGGCAGATTTGGAAAACTATCGGCCGATCCGCAAGGGCTGGGTGTGGCGCAAGGTATTGGAAGAGGGCATCGATATGGGCCCGTTTCACTTTCGCAACATGTCTGAACCCTTGAAAAACAGCATCGGGCTGCCAGCTTCTAAATACTTTGACGATATCGACCCGCAACCGGAGCCTGTGGTGACCACCGAGATCGCCTCCGGGCGCTTTGAGGATGACTTACGGCGCATGCGCATGGCGGCCTGGCATGGTGCTGATCACCTGATGGTGATCCGTACGACCGGCCAGAGCCATATTGACGGCTTGATGGAGGGCACGCCTGAGGGCGTGGGCGGCGTGCCGATCACGCGCAAGCAGCTGCGCGCCAGCCGCAAGGCCTGCGACCTGATCGAGAATGAGGTCGGCCGGCCGATCAACTTCCACAGCTATGTTTCGGGTGTGGCCGGGCCGGAGGTGGCCGTGCTGTTCGCCGAGGAGGGCGTCAACGGCGCGCACCAGGACCCGCAGTACAACGTGCTGTACCGCAACATCAATATGTACCGCTCCTTTGTTGATGCGGCCGAGGCGAAGTTCATCATGACGGCGGGGGAGATCTTCCAGATCGACGGGGCGCATAACGCCAACGCCACGGCCAAAGCAGGCTGGCTGGTGATGCCCGAGCTGCTGGTGCAGCATGGCATCAACTGCGCCTACTCCGTTGCTTCAGGCATGCCCAAGGAGATGATTGGCCTTTCGACGGTGCCGCCGGATGCCCCGCCGGCGCCGAAGCTGTGGTACGACCTGCCCTATGCGGTCGCGTTGCGCGATTTCTTCTCCGAATACAAGATGCGCGCCCAGCAGAACACGCGCTATATTGAATCCGACATCGAAGAAGCCATCCGCACCCATACCATCGACACGCTTATCTCGATGCTGACCAGCGCGGATATCCAGAGCACGATTACGCCGGATGAGGGGCGCAATGTCCCCTGGCATTATAACAATATCCGCGGCGTGCAGACGGTCAAGCAGACCTGGGCGGCCCTGGATGGGATCAAAGAGCTGCTCAGCTTGAGGATGGACGGCCCGTTGGGTGAGATGGCGCGGGATATTAAAGAACGGGCGGTGGCCTTTCTGGAGGAGATCCTCGAGGTGGGCGGTTACTTCGCAGCAGTTGAACAGGGCTTTTTCGTGGATTCAGCCCAGTATCCTGAACGCAGCGGCGATGGCATCGCCCGCGATGGTCAGGGCGGCGTGGCCGCGGATTCGATTGTGCCGCGTGACCCGGATTACCTGGCCCCGGTGTGCGCCCATTTCGGCGACAATCACCTGCCGGAAGGGCTGGAGAAGCCCTGTGACCTGATCGATGGCTGCACGCTGTGCCATCCGGAAAAGATCGTCTACATTGACGAGCTGGACCCCGAAGATTCGGCGGACCGCCGCCTGGAGGCGACTTATCCCTACCGCAAGGGCGATCTGATCCGCCCCGAGGTGGAATGGGCCGGCGACGGGACAGTGTTGCTGCAGATGATGATCCCTGAGCAGGAGGATTATGCCCGTGAAGCCGCGCTGGAAATTGCCCGGCGGATGGGCTNNCCCCAGGTGATCAACCTGATGGTGCTGCACCCGGCTGAAGGCTGTTTCCTTGAAGTCAAAGGCCAGGTGACCTTCGATATTGAGCGCAGTTCCCTCAAGATCCCTCCGAAGGTGGAATTATTGCCGGAGGAGGAGCTGCGGGAGGCGGTCAAGCAGGTGGGATTGAAAGTGGTGGCGGGTACGGTCGGCGAGGACGAGCACAGCGTCGGGTTGCGCGAGATTTTGGACATAAAACACGGCGGGATCGAGAAATATGGCGTCAAGTACCATTATTTGGGCACATCCGTGCCGGTCAGCAAGCTGATCGACGCGGCCATTGAAACCGGCGCCCATGCCATCCTGATCTCGACCATCATCAGCCACAACGACATCCACCGCCAGCAAATGAAAAAGCTGGCCGAACTGTGCCAGGAGAAGGGCATCCGCGAGCAGGTGATCCTGATTGCAGGCGGCACCCAGGTGACACCCGATATGGCTGAAGAAACGGGTTTGGACGCCACCTTTGGACGCGGCACCAAGGGCATTGACGTGGTCGATGCGATGGTAAAAACCCTCAAACAACGCGGCGTGCTTTAGAGGTCAGGTGAATAGCGATCTCCTCACGATTGAAATTGGCTCGACCATTACAAAAGCCAACGCCTTCAGGTTGTCACCTGAGGGCGTCTTTGAGCACCTGGCGCAGGGCTTTGCGCCCACCAGCGTGGATGAAGGCGATGTGGGCCTGGGCGTCGAACGGGCGCAGGCAGCGCTTGAGGCTGTGCTTGGCCGGACGCTGAAGGATCCGCAAATTTATATCAACAGCTCTGCTGCAGGGGGTCTGCGGATGACCGTGCATGGGCTGACACAGAGCATGACCGCCCGGGCAGCCCGCGAGGCCGCCCTGGGCGCGGGCGCGATCGTCAAACTGGTCACTGTAGGCCCTTTGGACGCGTATGACCTGGACGCCATCCGAGAGATCCGTCCGAACATCATCCTGCTGGCGGGTGGTGTGGATTATGGCGAAAAACGCGTTGTGCTGAAAAACGCCGAAAGCCTGGCCTCGCTTGGGCTGCACATCCCCATCATCTATGCGGGCAACGCCGTCATACGCAAACCCGTGCAGGAGATCTTTGGTGCGGCGGGGATTGAAACGCTGCTGGCAGATAACGTTTTCCCGGATGTGGATGTGCTCAATATTGAGCCCGTGCGGCACCTGATCCAGGAGGTGTTTAACCGCCACATCATCCATGCGCCGGGGATGACCCGCCTGGGCGAACTGACCGATCAGCAGATTTTACCGACACCAGGTGCTGTTTTACATGCCGCGGAGTTGTTTGCAGACGCGCTGGGTGACTGCCTGGTGTTTGACGTAGGCGGCGCCACCACGGATGTGCACAGCGTGAGCGATGGCAGCCGCGAGTGGGCCGACCGGTTGACCGAACCCGAGCCGCGTGCTAAACGCACGGTGGAGGGTGACCTGGGGGTGTTTATCAACGCCGGTAACATCTTTGAGATGGCTGATGACGCGGAAGAGCGCTTTCGCATAGATGAAGTTAAAGCCCTGCCGGAGACTGAACAGGAGATGGCGGTGACCCGCTGGTTGACCGCCAGGGCGGTTGAAACCGCCATCCGGCGTCACGCCGGCGTGGTGATGGACCTGTATACCCCGACGGGCAAGCGCCAGGTGGTGAAGGGGAAGGACCTCTCGGCCGTCCGGTGGGTGATCGGCACCGGCGGGGCGCTGACCCGTGTACCGGGCGGGGCGGAGATCCTGCGCGCAATCTGTACCGGGCCGGGGAAATACCTGTTTCCGCAGCCTGATGCCGCCATTCTGATGGACCGGGATTACCTGTTCTCGGCCTTTGGTACCCTGGCCAGCGCCTACCCGAACGAGATCAAGAACACCTTCAGCCGGTGGGTTGAGGGCCAGCCGTAATCCCTTGGAAAGGTATTGTTATGTCCTCACACACGCCTCGTCTTGAAATTTACCCCGATCGGATCGCTGAAAACGTCCGCTATATCCTGGGGCTGTGCCACGCCCATGGCGCGCAGGTGGCGTGCGTCTCCAAGGTGATGTGCGCCCATCCAGCTTTGCTGCAGGTCTTTGCCGATCACGGCGCAGACATGCTGGCCGATTCACGCACGGAAAACCTGCGGCTGATCGCAGAATTGCAGCCGGACCTGCCCCGGCTGATGTTGCGATTGCCCGCGCTCACCCAGGTTGAGGAGGTAATCCGTTATGCGGATTATTCGCTCAATTCATCTTTGCAGACGCTGCAGGCGCTCTCAGGGGCGGCTGAAGGGTTGGGGATGACCCACCGGGCCATCATTATGGTGGATGTGGGCGATTTGCGGGAAGGCGTATGGCCGGACCGGGTGGTTCCGTTGGTAACACAGGCTGCCCGGCTGCCGCATATCGAAATCGTTGGGTTGGGGACCAATTTGGCCTGTTACGGCGGGGTGATCCCCACCCCTGAAAATATGCAAACGCTGATCGACGCCCGCCAGGCCTGTAAAAAGGCGACCGGCCTTAGTTTGGAGCTACTCTCCGGCGGTAACAGCGCCAATCTGCCCTTGCTGATGGCGGGTAGGATGCCGGCTGAGATCAACCACTTCCGCATCGGCGAGGCGATCATCCTGGGGCGCAATGTGCTGGACCGCAGCCCGCTGTCCGGGACGCGCCAGGACACTTTGCGGGTGGTGGCGGAGGTCATCGAGCTGGAGAGCAA
>DKFH01000204.1:10659-20839 GCA_002452315.1 Anaerolineaceae bacterium UBA6801
TCGATCGCGGGGTGCGGCAGCGGGCTTTGCTCAACCTGGGGCGCCAGGATGTGGATATTGGCGGGCTGACTCCCGAGGATGCGGGGATCATCGTGCTGGGCGGCAGCAGCGACCACCTCGTGCTGGATGTCAGCGATGCGCACCACGCGCTGAATCTGGGCGATGAGGTGGCCTTTTGGCCGAATTACAGCGCGCTGTTGGCCGCATCTACATCGGATTATGTACAGAAAACCGTTATCAAGGGGTTATAATAGCGCTATGCTCTACCAAACCCATGTTCGCATTCATCTTGACCACATCCGCCAGAATATCCGTGGCATTCGGGGGGTGATTGGGCCTGCGCGCAAGATGATGATCGCTGTGAAGGCCAATGGCTATGGGCACGGCGCAGTGGAAATCTCGCGCCTGGCAGCGCAGAATGGCGTGGATTGGTTGGGCGTGGCTACGGTGCCGGAGGGTATGCAACTGCGGGCGGCTGGTATTCAGTTGCCAATCCTGAAGTTTTCTCCGGCTTTTGAAGAAGAAATGGCTGCAGCCATTGATCACCGCCTTGCGCTGACGGTGTGCCAGGTGGAGAACATTGCCGCGCTGCAAGCGGCTTGTGCAGATGCAGGAAAAACGCTGCCCGTGCACCTCAAGGTGGAGACCGGCATGGGGCGCATTGGTGTGGCCATCCCTGACGCACCGGCCATGGCAGCCTTCATTAACCAGCAATGCCCCAACCTGGTGCTGGAGGGGATTTACACCCACCTGCCCGTTAGCGATGATCCTGACCCGGGTTACACCGAGGCGCAAATTCAGCGTTTTAAGGATGTGGTTGAAAGAATTCAGGCGGCCATTGGTCGGCGGGTGAGCCTGGTTCACTGCGCCAACTCCGGCGCGGTGCTGGGGCATAAACCGGGCTGGCTGGACCTGGTCAGGCCGGGGATCATGGTCTACGGGTACTACCCTGACCCAGAAACGCCGCGCACGGTCCCGATCAAGCCCGGGATGAGTTTTTACACGCGGGTCTCCTTTGTTAAACATGTACCTGCCGGGACGAGCATTGGTTACGGGCGCACCTGGTTTGCCCCGCAGGATACCTGGATCGGCACTATCCCCGTCGGCTATGCGGATGGCTTTAACCGCTTGTTTTCGAACCGGGGCCGGGTGCTGATCAACGGGCAGTCGTACCCCGTGGTGGGGCGGGTGTGTATGGACCAGAGCATGATTGACCTGGGGTTGGAGACGGATGTGAGGGTGGGTGATGAGGTGGTGCTGATGGGCCGCAGCGGTGACCAGGAGATCAGCTGCGATGAGTGGGCGCAGAAGCTCAACACGATCACCTACGAGGTGACCTGCCAGATCAACCCGCGCGTGACACGGGTGTATGTGGGGTAATTACGGGAATTACCACTTGCCAGTTAAAAAGTGAGGGGGATGATCTCCTGGTGTGGTCAGCCTGTGCTTAGAGGAGAAATTTACCCAGGGAATGTGCCAAAAGACCCGCAGCGGGCGGGACGATGAAGGTGATCGCGTAGCGGATCAGGGCCACTTTGGGGTTGATTAAGGCCATTTCCACGGGCAGGCGGGAGACCGACCACAAGGACCAGGCGGTGACAAAGCCGATCACGGCACCCAGACCTGCACCGGCCTGGTAAAAACCGGCCACGATGGGGAAGACGACATAGGGCGAGCCAGGGACCAGCCCGCCAACTAAACAGCCGATGAAAACAGCCTTGACCCCCGCTGTGCCCCCCAGCCAGGTGGCGATCAGGTCCTTTGGGATCAGCACCTGCATCAGACCGGCAATCAGAAAGCCTAACACTATCAAGATCAGGTTGTTCCACACGGTAGCACCGGCCATTTTGATCCCGGCCAGGGCCAGGCCTTCCCCGCGGATGAGCGCGTAGATCAATAAACCGGCCGCAATCCCGGCCAGGATGAAGGCTGGCGTGTTCATGGGAGATCTCCTTTTGGGGTTTAACATTTATTTTTCCTGTCAGAGCATTTTAAGAGGTGATTTCATTATAAACCCGCTCACAGATAAACGATAAATAGTTGGGCGTGTTGAAAAACGCAGCATTTGTCTGTGCATAATCCGGTTTTTTCTGGACAAAGGATCAGCCATTGCTCAAATTTTCGTTTATCCCTGGGGTGATGATGATGCTGTAATCGCTGTGAGATGCATCGTCATTTACGGCGCTGAACTTGTACCAGACCTGCTGTTTTTCTTGCTGAGACAAAATAGCGACATGCGCTTTGGAGCATTTGGCTTGGATAAGGAAGGAAACATTTTCTTTGAATATTCCATAGTGGGGTCCACCGTGGATAAAGAAGAGATAAAAACCGCCACTCTGGCCGTTCTAACAATAGCTGACCAATTCGATAACCCCATTAAAGAAAAATGGGGAGGGATGCGCCAGATTGATATGCTCAATCGCTAACAGTTGCATCAATTCATTGTAGAAATTGCTCTAATTCTTTGAACAGTGCTTTAAGAATTCCCCCGATAATAACCGGGGGAATTCATCGCCATTAAGTTGATTTTATGAGCCTGGCAATAAATTCAGAAATTAGCTCAAAACTCTCACGTGACTCAGGCAGGAACGGGATGATTGGAAACACATGAAACAAACCTTCCCAGGTCTTCAGATGGACTTCGACGCCAGCATTTTGTGCTTTTTCAGCCAGCCAGATCGCTTCATCGTACAAGATTTCGTCGGTGCCCACATGGATTAGCAGCGGAGGTAACCCTTCGAGATTGCTAAAAATCGGCGAGATGAGGTCATGATCCCTGGCATACTCACCGGCATAATACCCGGCATAACGATCGAGGAAGGTAGGATTCAATATCGGGTCGACAGCGACCTTGGATTGGATCGATTCACTGGAAAGGGTCAGGTCAACCCAAGGGGAGATGCAAACTGCGCATGCAGGCAAGGGATCACCCGCATCTCGCAGAGCAAGCACCGTTGACAGTGCCAGCCCGCCACCAGCCGAATCCCCGGCGATCGCAATCTGTGACGAACCCGAAACGCGTGACAAGAGCCAACGATACGCGTGTAATGCATCTTCTACTGCAGCAGGAAAAGGATCTTCTGGCGCTAACCGGTAATCCACCGCTAAAATCTGGGCACGGGTTACTGATGCAAGCCTTCCCAGGTATTCCTGATAACTTCGAATCGATCCCAAAGCATATGCGCCCCCGTGCAGGTAAAGCACCACCCCATTTATTGGATCAGAAATTGAGAACCATGCCGCAGAAAGTCCATTGATGTTAACAGGTTTGATTTCAATATCCCTGGGTATCTGAAATATCCGGGTCGCCTTTTCCTGCTTCAATCGTTGCTGTTCGATAGTCCCCCTGACCTCGCTGTATCGCCGTAATTTTAATATCCACCTGGCAATCTTCGCTTGAATACTGGGCATGTCGTCCTTTCGATTAGAACAATCATACACCAAATCCACTGTCTTCTTTTCACCAGTAAATAGCTTGTTGGAATGGTTTCATCCATCAACAATCGGTGTGCAATCGAATGAGACTTCATGAACACACATTATAATTATTGATATTAAGGAGGTTGACCCATGTCCTCTCAGCAAAGCCTAGGGCAGGAATGTACGTCCGACAGCACCCAGGAGCCGACCCTCACTGCGCACCCCGCGCGGGAAACCCGCTTAGGGGAGCTGAACATCTCCAGGGCGCTGCCCATTCGCGAGCGGCGCATGGTCGGCCCCTGGTGCTTTCTCGACCGCTTTGGGCCGCTAGCTTTTGCCGATGAAAAACCGATGAATGTCCCGCCCCATCCTCACATTGGGCTGCAAACTGTCACCTGGCTCCTGGAAGGGGAAGTGCTGCACACCGACAGCCTGGGTTCAACCGCCACCGTCCTCCCGGGCGGGGTGAATGTGATGACAGCCGGACGTGGCATCGCCCACGCGGAAGAAACGCCGACTCACCACAGCGGGAAACTCAGCGGCGTGCAGCTCTGGGCTGCCTTGCCGGATGAACACCGGCAAATTGAGCCGTCGTTCACAAGTTTGGAGCAGGTGCCGGTTATTGAGACCCGGGACGGCCTGGTTAGCCTGTTTGCAGGCAAGGTGGATGGCGTTTCCTCACCTGCACCCTATTTTTCCGAAATCCTCGGGGCAGACATACAAGTTCACCCCCATCACCAAACTGCCTTTCCTTTAAGTCCTCACTATGAAACCGCTGTCCTGCTCCTGGATGGCGATTGCACACTGGAATATCAGACCTTATCACAAAAGACACTCTATTATCTCGGGGCCTGCCGCGAGCGCCTTGACCTGAACAGCCAGGATGGTTGCCACTTGTTACTGATCGGCGGGATGCCCTTTCCAGAGAAGATCCTCATGTGGTGGAATTTTGTCGCCCGCACCCCTGAGGAAATCCGCCAGGCACGCGACGATTGGGAAAATCACCGCCGGTTTGGCGAGGTGAAAGGCACGCAGCTCAAGCGCCTTTCCAGCCCAGATCTGACCCGCCTTGCTCCCCCGAACCCGGTCAGCTGAGCCAAAGGCTGATCAGACCCAGCCGTGACCGCATCTGAGGATGATCAGGTTGATGATTTGATAATTTGATATTTGATAAGGATGACAAACAATGAAACGTACCCATTTAGGAGACTTGCTGTGGCTATTGGTTTTGGCGGCCTTTACGGCCTTATTAGTCATCCCGGCCAGCCACCAGGTGTTTATCCAGTTAACCACCCACTACCCTTACGGGATGGGTTTTCTTAAATTCGCCCTCCTGGCCACGATGGGTGAACTCCTGGCATTGCGGTTGGCACAGCGCGCCTGGAAGAAACCGGTGGGGTTATTCTTCAAGATCATCGTCTGGGGTGTAATTGGTGTGCTGATCACCTTCATGTTTTCATTTTACTCGGCCGGCGTGGCAGCCATGATCTCAGGCGATAAACCTGCCTTCAATAACAGCTTACTTTCCACCCTGTATCCCGCCTTTCTGACCAGCCTGATCATGAACCTCACCTTTGGGATCGTGTTCATGGCCCTGCACCGGATGAGCGACACCTATATCGAGATGCGCTTCGATCAGCAGAAGCCCACATTTAATCAGCTCATCGGGGCGATCAATTGGCAGGCCTTCATCACCTTTGTGGTCGGCAAGACCATTCCCCTGTTTTGGATCCCGGCCCATACCATCACTTTTATGTTAGCCCCCTACCTGCGGGTGGTGGTTGCCGCCTACCTCTCCATCGTCCTGGGATTAATACTGGCTTATGCCAAAAGAAACGACGCAGATCCTTCATTCACCCAAAAACCAAGCCCAAACACAAATTGAAGTATAATCACACACATGAAACCCGAAAACCAAACCCGCATTGTATACTTTTCCCACGGCGGCGGACCGCTGCCCATCCTGGGTGACCCCAGCCACCAGGCTATGATCGACTTCATGACCGAATTGCCAGGGCGACTACCCCGGCCGGATGCCATCCTGGTGGTCAGCGCTCACTGGGAAGAAAAGGTGCCCACGCTGTTAGGCGCAGCCCGGCCGCCCATGTTTTACGACTACTACGGGTTCCCCCCGCAGGCCTACCAGATCAACTACCCCGCCAGCGGGCACCCTGCACTGGCCGCGCAGATTTCAAAAACCCTGGAGGATGCCGGGATCCGCGCACACATTGACAATCAACGCGGCTTCGACCACGGCCTGTTCATCCCCCTCAACCTGATGTACCCTAAGGCCGATATCCCCGCCCTGCAGCTCTCCCTACAGCAGGGGCTTTCTCCCCAAGCCCACATCACCCTCGGACATGCTTTGCGCGGGCTGGAAGAAGAAAACCTGCTGGTGATTGGTTCGGGTTTTTCATTTCATAATATGTCCGCCTTCTTCCACCACGACCCGGCCATGATCACACCGCGTAACAACGCCTTCCAGGACTGGCTGATCGATACCATCACAGCAGAGATAGACCCGTCAGAGCGTGAAACCCGGCTAACGGATTGGGAAAGCGCACCTTATGCGCGCTACGTCCACCCGCGCGAGGAACATCTCCTACCGCTGCACGTCTGCGCCGGGCTGGCTGGTCGAGCCGGACAGGTCATCTTTGATGATAAAATCCTGGGCGTGCGCTGCGCTGCTTTTTTATGGTAACTGTGGAATAGAATTAGCAAACTGCTTTTTATTGACCTTCCAAACGTCAAATAAAATAATAACTACGGAGTCTAAGTGCCCCCACTAATACCCCCCTTGTTTCAAGGAACCTTCCGGGTTTAAGTTCTCTCAGATTCAAGGATTAAGTGCAACAGTGATTTTTTAAAAATAGGCTGAATAAATCCAATGCATTTTCTTGGTAAAGAATTCAATCGGTTCTCTATAAACAAAATGTCCACTTTCGTCAGGTGCATAAAGTTGGAGCTCTTTGGAATGTAAGGTCGAATCAACCCATTTGTGTTCTCATTGGTCCCTCTTTCCCAGGAAGCATACGGATGGGCAAAATAGATCTTAGCATTCAAAGGGACGGCTGAAGAAGCATTTAAAGTTGAATACATTTCTACCTACACAACAAAATCCCCCATAAAGATGATCTTTCCCTTTACCCAAGCATTTGATGGGTATCAGTTCACCACGGTGGCGGGTTCGAATGCCGGTGTGCCCTGCTATGTGCAACTTAAAACGGATGTGGATTACTTGGTCATAGGCCATTTCTTGCCAGACACCTGTGAGTTTAATTTCTTTTTTAATGGTGAACTGGAGGATATGAGCATTCTTGGAAATTCCTGCCTGCAATATGCCAATATGCTGGAGAATTTCCCCACCTTTTTTCACCAACGCCAGAGAAAATAATCGTCATCAAACACGAAAGTGAAATTGTGTTCCTGGATCCATACCATTCGGTGTGGTTGACCGACATCCGATTTGGTTACGAAGTTCCCTGCGCGATGAAGTAAAACCAGGTTTAATCAACACACCCTGGCCCACAAGAGTTTGTGATCTAAGCTTAGCAGTGGGGGTGAAAGTGACTGATTTTCTCTTACCAGGATCTATTTACAATCACTGCGATTTCTTCAATTGTTTACCAATCTTATCTGCCGCTAATTTCCCCGTGATCAGCGAGACCGGCAGGCCTGACGGGCTGTAGGTCCATTGCCCGGCTTGATACACATCCGGCAGGGGTGTATTGACCGCATTGGCAATCTTGATCAGCCGGGATTCGGCCGGCATGGGATGGTTGGTAAACGCCCACCCGGTGATGGCGCCGTCGGTACTGCCCGTCATCTTCTGGATGGTCATCGGTGTGGCGGTAAAGCTGTCCATCACAGACTCTGCCAGGCCAGGATAAATCGACCGATCCAGCGTGTTAATCATCATCTCCGTAACTGCGCTTCTGAAGGCTTCTTCCCAACCCTCGTCATGGATATATTTTGTGAGGTGATAGTCAAATAAGGCGCTGATGATCAAGCCGGTTTTTCCTGGAGGTGCCAGGTTACTATCCCGTAAGACCGGGATGGCAATTTCATACGTGGTCAGGGCAAAAAACCGCTCCAACCAACCTCTGACCTCATCCCAGGAGCCGTTGATGGGTACAGACCCCGCGCTCGATTCGCCTTTTCGGCTGGGCGTGTAGAAAAAATGTCCGGTGGCAATCTCTTCAAAGTAGCCTTTATCTAAATTACTGGCCAAGAACAGGGTAAAGATAGAATCATTCCCCCTCATCGCCTGCAAAGCGGCTTTCTTTTCCTGAACAACGTGTAAGGTTTTTTGATTTTCCAAGCTGGCTTCATCAATGCTGTTATAAAGGGCTTTTTGGTCCGCTGTCCACAACAAGCAATGGTATCCAATCTCATCACCCTGCTGTGTGGTTACTGTTCTTGTGTCCAGGTTGATCGAGTCAACGGCTGTACCAGTCCGGATCTCTCCACCGTTGGCGGTGATAAAATCGGTTAATCTTTGAACCAGGGTACCTGTCCCAGCCTTGGGATAGTAATAATCCTGGTAGAGTGTGAAATAGCTCAGTGCAAAATACGCTGGTGTCTCTGTAAAAAAATGCTGGGTGAAAATATCGATCAGGGACCGATTATTTGTGAATTTCTGTAAGTACTCTGCTACGGGTTGATTTTTCCCGGATACCTTGCCGACATTGAGCGCATATTTAAACATCCAGGGAAAGACTTCTTTTATAAAATAATCCCGGTCTTCTTTAAAGTCCAGAAATATAGGGTTATTGATGCCATACTGAATATCCATATAGCGCATCATTTGCTGGATATCTTCCATAATGGCTGAAATCTCGTCCTTAGAATCCGGATAAAGCTTTATTAGTAATTGTTCAAATTCGAGCAGACTTTGATCAGACTCAACGCGCACAACTTCATCTTCGATACCAATGGAAATGAGATTTTTCACAAACTCGATGTCAATCCCTAATTGTTTTAACATCGGGAACAGGGCGCCGGCGTTATCAAAAGCACGGATACCCCCATCAAAGGTAAACCCATCCTTGATGAAAGAATTGATCAATCCGCCGCAGTGCGGTTCTTTTTCGACCAGAAGCGTCGTAAGCCCCTGCTTTGCCAAAAAGGAGGCCGCCGTCAGGCCTGATGCGCCCCCGCCCACAACAATCACATCGTACGTCATAGATGCCCTTCCAGATAAGGTTGTATGAATGCTTCACTCCGTTCCCAAGCCAATTGCCGTGCTTCTGGTCTGACGGAATACCAGGCTGGCTTTTCTTCGATAGTCTGGTTGAAGAATGTCCCGGTAACCTCCGCCAGGCTGGGATCAGCGGCCAGGTAATAAATCGCTTCACCGGCATGGACCGGATCTTTTAAAAACCAGTGCAAGATGTACCGGTTGTAAAAGCGATAAAAGAAATTATTGTTCATCCCGATATTCGTCCGCACAGCGCCCGGGTGCATGATATTGAATGTCAGCCCGCTACCTTTGTGTTGCTCTGCCAGGGCCAGCGCCGTGTGAATCTGGGCGATCTTGGCCGCACCGTAGGCCAGCATGCCGATATAGGGACGTTTGCGCCAGTTAAGATCATTAATATTGAAACCGCCAAAACGATGCGCTTCAGAGCTGATAAACAGCACCCTAGCAGGCGCGCCGCGCTGCAAGCTTTCCTCCAGCAGCCGGGTGAGCAGAAATGACGCCAGGTGGATCACGCCGAAGGTCATTTCATACCCATCCGGGGTGAAGCGGCGCCGCTTATTGAACAGGCCGGCATTGTTGATCAAAATGTGAATTTGCGGGTATTTTTCACGAATCTTGAGGGCGGCTTGCTGCACTTCCGCCAGCTTTTGGAAATCCGCAATGAAGACATCAACCGGCACGCCATATGCCTGACGCAATTCAGTTTGCACCTGGCTGGCTTTTTCGCCATTCCGGCAGACCATCACCAGGTGCGCGCCGCCCTGAGCCAAGCGTTTGGCTGCCACGTATCCGATCCCGGAGGTGGTACCGGTGATGACGCACACCTTTCCGTCCAACCGCGCGTCGGTTGTCTTCTGCGATCTGAGATTGTTTTGAATAAATTGCAGTTCTTCTGGTAGCCGCATATCACCTCATCATCACCCAAACACGCGTTTCATAAAGCGCGGGTATATTTTTTTCATCAAAGGAACGTTCGGGAAGATATCCCCCCACAAATCATAATAATCCCGCTGATGGCTAATCCGTCCATCTTCACCCAATGTCAGCTTGGTGCAGCCAAACAGCGTTGTACTGGGGGTTTTTCCGAAGATCATCGTCATCTCCCATTGCATGAAGATAAAATTTTCACTATTTGCGATGGAAATGATCTTCATTTGCAATTCCTGGCAGCGCTCCGTCAGGCGATTGCACATGGCGGTAAAGTCCGTTTTGCCCACCACTTTCTGGATCGGATCCTGGAAGACAATTTCTTCACGATAGTAGGGGAAAATATGCGCCCAATCTGGTTTGCCGCTGGTGTTATAGGTTTTCGACCACAGCTCCAAAACCAGCTCAGTATTTAGGGGCGGCAAGGTGTTCGGGGATGGGATAGAGTTTTCTGTAACCATAAATAGTTCAATAAGTCATTTCTTACGATTTCGCAGCAAAGCACCCAAAAAGCTATGCGCGTGATGATTTCAAAAAGGCGATGATTGAGGTTGACTGGCAAAACCGGTCAAACCCTGGCGATCGCCTTCTTATTAAATTATTAAATGAGCCTGTTGCACGGACATTAAT
>DKFH01000195.1:0-17210 GCA_002452315.1 Anaerolineaceae bacterium UBA6801
AGAGAGAAGTTGATGATTGTGCTCACGATAGACAACCTGGAATTTGCTTATCGTTCAGGCCGGGTTGGAAAATTGCAGGCCGCGCTGACCTCATTTTTGAAAATCAAACCGATTATTTCGCTGAAGGATGGAATGCTGAGTGTGTCGGAAATGGTACGGACTCGCCGGAAGTCGCTGGAGCGGATTATTGCTAAAATTGAGGAACAATTCCCGGGACAGGCGATCAAAGTCGCCATTGTTCATTCACAGGATCAAAATACTGCCGATATCCTTAAAGAGATGATCACAGATGCGATGAACGTCACAGAGACGATCTTTACTGAGCTTTCGATCTCTGTGGCCGCCAACCTGGGCCCAAAAACAGTAGGGATTGTCGCCATCCCGGATAACATTTAAGGAGGGATTGAGGATGAGAGAGCACGAATCAACCTATGAAGACTTAATTGCGCTAGAGCGATCGCTGAAGTCTAAATTTCATCCCATAAAACCTGATCAGCAGTTTGTGGGAAATTTACGCGCCCGGCTTGAATCCTCACCTGATTATCAGCAACAGCGTAAAACAGCCTATATTTTCATCACCATGGCTGGCGGTTTGCTCTTTGGGCTGATCATCTTTTTGATTGGTAAAGGATTGTTGGGAGAATCAAGAGGGGCGTGATTCCTGGGAAGAATTACGCCCATCAGTAATTGTTTGATCAATTGAAATTACAAGCCCAAGGCAGTTAGTTTGTCTATCAATTCTTGATTGCGGGGTTCTACCAGGATGCTGTCATCTGGAAAGAAGATTGTGGGAACACTTCGATTGCCCTGGTTGGTGGCTTTTACCAATGTTTCTCCATCTTTATCTTGATCAATATCGATCCAGTCGTAATCAATTTGGCGCTCATCGAGTATCCTCAGCGCACGTCTTGTATCTCCACACCAGCGTGTGCCATACACTTTGATTTTTTCCATTTACTCAACTCCTTCTTGCATATGCTTGATATCATCGTTAACGATGATTTATGGGACGATCCAAGATTGTTAAATGCCACTGATTTTGTGTCATTGCCGACTTGATTTCACAGTATTCATCCTAATCACACCAATGCATAAACCACTACCTGATAGGTATTTTACCAACGTATAGGCTAGAGTGATTGATTGTGTAGAAAGTTGGCTGAATAAACGAAATTTGTATTCCAAACCTCTTTTGATGCATGGCTATTGTCTTGTGGTTGCCCTTCAGCCAATTATCAGGCTATGCTTTGCACGCCCAGATTATTTTTAATCGTTAAATAAAAAACCCACCCAAGTTTTCTGGGCAGGCTTCACCTGAGTTTCTCAAATTAGTGCCCCAAAGAAAATACAGTGTGTGATGTCTTAATTTATTTTTTAGGTTCTATTTAAAAAACCTTTAATTCCAATATATTTGAAATGAAATTTCACATAAACAAATCTACTTTTGGTGGCCTCCTGTGGTGTATTTCTTATTAACACCCAGGTTTATGAGGTTTTCAGGGATCCGTATATAGAAATTCAGGTAATTCTAGGGACTAATCATGATTTTTGAGAGTGTTTCCATCATCTAATGTTGTTTCTTTATTAAAATGTGACCTGAAATACTTTGTTAGCTTATTGAATTCCTTTATGAGTAAGATGATCGAATTTTTTGTTTTCTACACTGGTTAGTGTCCCAAAAATTACGAATTTACCCGTAAAAATAGCAGAAATTTGGATAAATGAGAAACTCAGGTCCTAATCACACCAATGCATAAACCACTACCTGATAGGTATTTTACCAACGTATAGGCTAGAGTGATTGATTGTGTAGAAAGTTGGCTGAATAAACGAAATTTGTATTCCAAACCTCTTTTGATGCATGGCTATTGTCTTGTGGTTGCCCTTCAGCCAATTATCAGGCTATGCTTTGCACGCCCAGATTATTTTTAATCGTTAAATAAAAAACCCACCCAAGTTTTCTGGGCAGGCTTCATGTATTTGATTAAGTAATTAATCTGCCCAGCCTTGTTTCTTAACAAAATCCGTAAGAACAGGGATGTTGACATACTCGCCATTGTAAGCTTTGATCCCCCAAATGATCTGGAAAACCGCAGCTGCTGTCCAGGTTATGCACCCAATAAAAACAAACGGGATTAGAAGAGAAGAAACCACCGCTGCAACGATCCCGAAAGCGAGTGCTTGGGGATAATGCGCTTTGAGGAAGGGCCGGTTTTTCTTGTCCTCAATCAGCAATAAAACAATGGGGATGAGGGGTGTAAAAAGATAGGCTAACAAAGCCCATAATTTATCGTCACTGGTGATGTTTGGATCTAGAATTTTTTCCTCAGTCATGCTTTGCCTCCTGTATGGTAATAAGTGAATCAGTAGCCAGTTGCCAACATTGAGTGAAGTATATCATCAATTTCAAAAAACCTCAAAATTATCTCCTTTTGATGAAAGATGATGTGTTAAAATGAACCACATGGATCAACGGATCGTTTTCATGGGCTCGCCCGATTTCGCGCTGCCAACGCTCGCTGCACTGGCAAATGCTTTCAACGTTGTTGGTGTGATTACCCAACCTGATCGGCCGGCTGGGCGCGGGCGAAAAATGCAACCCCCAGAGGTGAAGGTCCTGGCCGAAACACTGGGGTTACCGATCATTCAGCCGTTTTCGCTTAAAACGCCCGAATCTATTGAGGCCATTCGCAACCTCTCACCCGACGTGATTGTTGTGGCCGCTTTTGGCCAAATCCTCAGACAAAACATCCTCACAATACCAACCTTTGGCTGCGTGAATGTCCATGCCTCATTGCTCCCCCGCTGGCGGGGTGCTGCGCCAATCCAGGCGGCTGTTTTACACGATGAGGTCAGCGGCGTCACGATCATGAAAATGGACCAGGGGCTGGATACTGGCCCGATCCTCAGCCAACGTTCACTGCCCATTCCGCCGGACATAACGGCCGGTGTTTTAAGCGAACAATTAGCCCATTTGGGCGCAGAACTATTGGTCGAAACTTTGCCCGCGTATTTTGCTGGAGAAATCGAACCCCAACCGCAAAATGAGACCGAAGCAACCTACGCGCCAAAGCTCTCCAAGGCTGATGGTGAGCTGGACTTTAATCAGCCGGCCGAATATTTGGCCCGCCAAGTGCGCGCTTACAATCCCTGGCCAGGTACATTCGGCTATTTCAAAGGGACATCGGTGAAGATTTTTCAGGCACACGCCGTTGACCAAAGGCTTACAAAACCCGGAAAACGCTACATTGTTGAGAACCAGCCGGCCTGGGGTACTCGAAATGGGCTGCTGGTGTTGGATGAACTGCAGGCGGCTGGTAAAAAACGCATGTCTGGTGAGGAGTTTTTACGAGGTACTCGTGATTGGTTAGCAGAACAGGAGGAATAACACGGATGAAACAGTATGTGATGGCAATTGATCAGGGCACCACCAGCACCCGAGCGATGATTTTCGATCATGCGGGCGCAGTGGTGGGCGTCAGGCAGAAGGAGCACGAACAACATTATCCCCAACCGGGCTGGGTGGAGCATGACCCATTGGAGATCTGGTCGTCAACCCAGTTTGTGGTCCAGGGCGTTTTGAATGATCACGACCTGACCGTCGCAGACCTGGCGGCAATCGGGATCACCAACCAGCGCGAAACCACCCTGGTGTGGGACCGGGAAACCGGCAAGCCGTACTACCCAGCGATTGTGTGGCAGGACACGCGTACCGATAAACTCTGCAACCAACTGGCCAAAGACGGCGGGCAGAACCGCTTCCGCGATATCACGGGGCTGCCCTTGGCAACCTATTTTGCCGGGCCAAAAATCGCCTGGATGTTGGAAAATGTCCCTGGCTTGCGTGAAGAGGCCCAATCAGGCAAAGCCATTTTTGGGACGGTAGATACCTGGTTGATCTGGAACCTGACCGGCGGTCCGCAAGGGGGTGTGCATGTCACTGACGTGACCAATGCCTCACGGACATTGTTGATGGATTTACACACCCTGGATTGGGACCAGGGTATGCTCTCGATACTGGATATCCCCAGGCAAATGCTGCCAGAAATCAAGCCATCTTCAACGGTTTACGGGACGGCTGTGGGGGTGCTTTCCGGTGTGCCGGTGGCGGGTATTCTGGGCGATCAACAGGCGGCCTTGTTTGGCCAGGCTTGCTACGACGCCGGCGAGGCCAAGAACACCTATGGCACCGGCTGTTTTATGCTGATGAACACCGGACATGAAGCGGTCCCCAGCAAGTCGGGGTTGCTGACGACAGTTGGTTACCAGATCGGAGAGCAACCCGTGGTTTATGCCCTGGAGGGGTCAATTGCCATTACCGGCGCATTGGTGCAGTGGCTGCGTGATAACCTGCGCATGATCAATTCGGCTGCAGAAGTCGAAACCCTTGCGGAGACCGTGGAAGACACCGGGGGCATTTATTTTGTGCCAGCTTTTTCGGGATTATTTGCGCCCTATTGGCGCAGCGATGCGCGCGGTGCGATTGTGGGGATGACCCGTTACATCAACCGCGGTCATATTGCCCGGGCTGCCCTCGAAGCGACCGCCTACCAAACCCGCGAGGTGCTGGATGCCATGGAGAAGGACTCGAATGTGAAATTGAGGGCCCTAAAAGTGGATGGGGGGATGGTGGTGAACACGTTGTTGATGCAGTTCCAGGCGGATATTCTCAACGTGCCGGTGATCCGGCCAGTGGTATCCGAAACCACCAGCCTGGGAGCGGCTTATGCGGCAGGGCTGGCAGTTGGTTTCTGGCCAGATATCAATTCCCTACGCAAAAATTGGCAGGAGGATCACCGCTGGGAGCCATGTATGCCGGAAGCGGTACGCTCAGAAAAATATGCTGGATGGAAGAAGGCCGTCACCCGCACCTTTGATTGGGTCGAGGAATAACCTAAAAGCTTTTTTCAGGCAGTATTGACTTATCTGGCGGTATTCGGTGAAGGTTGCCGCCAGTTTGGTTTTGTGCTTAATTTAATGGGTAATTGCCAAAATGCTGGCGTGGCTGGTCAGCGATAAAGCGCGTCCGTCTTGGCAGCCATGATGAAATCATTCCTGTGCAAGCCCTTGAAATTGTGGGTCCACCATTCGATGGTCGCGTTGCCCCAGGTGAGGGTGATCAAGGGGTGATGGCCCTGTTCTTCTGCGATTTCGCCGACGGCATTGGTAAATTCAAGTGCTTCAACGAAATTATCGAATGTGTAAGTTCTTTTCAGCCGGGGTACACCCTCGACTTCGACGATTTCCCATTCAGGGATCTCGGGCTTTAATCGTGTAATTTCTGCTTCAGCAATCGGAGCGCTATCCTTGTTAAGCTTAACGCAGGTTTCATCAGCAATTTTTTTCATCAGGTTTCCTTTTCACTAATTTTTCTTGATAATAGTCTACCGGAAGTCGCTATCTATGTAAAATATCTGTCCAAGCTTAATGGGTTATGGCATTGACTGTTGTGTGGAATGGTGACCAACCACCCATTCTTGGTCGGCAGGAGGAGGACTTTTAAGTAGGCTTTCACTGCACCATTGTGCCGAATAAGCTGGTAGCTGTCTTTTTCTTGCGTTGAGATCATAAACCCGGCTGGAAGCTCAGCAGGATAAAATGGTTGCTCGCCCGTTAGGGGAAATCCAAAGAAGAAGATGTGACCTTCAGCCAACCTGGCTTGACGGGCAGGTTCCAGTTCGGTAAAACTGCGGGTCATCTCCAGCGGCTCAAACACATTTTCCGCCAGGTAGTCTTCGAATTTGACGCCGGTCACCTCTGTAACGACCAGGGCGAGGATGTTATAGTTGGGTTGAAATAGTTGAAGGCCGTACCTGGTGGGGAGGTCAGCTCTGCCTGGCTGAGGTGGCACACAGTTTCTTCCGGGGTTGTTTCTTCAGTGACCAATGGCCGGCGCAGGCTGGCGTTTGACATACCGCTGGTGTGATTGAGCAGATGCCGAATGGTGATTTGTGATGCCGCAGTGCCGTCGGCAGTGGTGAACCATGGAAGGTAAGTCTGAACTGGCGCATCCAGGTCGACCAGTCCCTGGTCCACAAGCTGCATGACCGTCAGCGCGGTGAAGAATTTTGAGACCGATCCGATGAAGAAAGGTGTATCGGTTGTGACCGGACGTGACGAGCCAGCCGAGCCAAACCCATTTAAATAGACGATTTCTTCACCCTGGGTGATGGCAACTGCCATGCCTTCAAACCGGTGTCGCTGCATCCGGGTCTCAAGGTGAGTTCGTGCGGCTTCAAGGTTGGGTGTAAACGCACTTTCAGCGGCGGCCGCGCCGAAAGCTTATCCCGGGGTCAGGAGCAAACTCAGCAGAATGAGCAGAACAATCGGCCTTTTTATATCCATGGTACCCTCCGACGATTTACTTAACAGAAGGTAAGATCATTACAATTTTGAGTGATACTGAGGACTATGCCTGGTCATCACTGATGAAGCGCCGCTTCCAATCATAGAGCAGGTTGAGGGCTTCGATGGGGGTGAGGCTGTTGATATCCAGGTCTTTGAAGGCCTCAAGCAGGGGGTTGTTTTCCGGGAAGAGGGTGAGCTGGGCTTTGACCTGTTCTTCTTTTTCCAGCGTGGTACCGGAGGAGACCTCCAGCTGGCGCAAAATTTCATGGGCGCGCTGGATGACGGGCTTGGGCAGGCCGGCGATTTGAGCCACGTGGATGCCGTAGGAACGGTCCGCTCCGCCGGGGACGATTTTGTGCAGGAAGACCACATTGTTATCCGCTTCTGATACGGCTACATTGTAATTGCGGACCCCTGGCAGCAATTCGGCCAGCTGGGTCAGTTCGTGGTAATGGGTGGCGAACAGTGTAGCGGCTTTTAAATTGGGGTGGCTGTGAATGTATTCCACCATGGCCCAGGCGATGGATACCCCGTCGTAGGTGCTGGTGCCCCGGCCGATCTCGTCCAGGATCAGCAGGCTGCGTGAGGTGGCATTGTGCAGGATGTTGGCCGCTTCGATCATCTCGACCATAAAGGTGGATTGGCCAGCATGGATCTCATCCTGGGCGCCGATACGGGTGAAGATGCGGTCAACCAGGCCGATTTTGGCCGCATCTGCAGGGACGAAGGAGCCCATTTGCGCCATTAACACGATCAGCGCTACCTGGCGTAAAAAGGTCGATTTGCCACTCATATTCGGGCCGGTGATGATGCGGATGATCTCATCCTGTTCAAACACCGCGTCGTTGGGGACAAACCGTTCAGAGACGCGCAATTTTTCCACCACCGGGTGCCGGCCGTTGATGATCTCCAGGCATTTTTCATCGACCACCTCTGGCCGGTGATATCCGTTCATTGCGGCTGTGTCTGCCAAAGCCAGGTAAGCATCCAGCTCCGCCAGGCCGCGGGCTGTCTCGAGCAAATCTTGGGCGCCCTGGGCCAATTCTGCGCAGACCTGGTCAAATACCCGGATTTCGATCTCGTGGATCTGTTCCTCGGCATTCAAAACCAGGGTTTCGTATTCTTTGAGTTCGGGCGTGATGTACCGCTCTGCGTTGACCAGCGTCTGTTTGCGGATGTATTCTTCCGGGACCAGGTCTGTGTTTGTTTTGGTGACCTCAATATAGTAGCCATAGACCTTGTTGTAGCCGACTTTTAGCGATTTGATCCCCGTACGCTGCTTTTCGGTCTTTTCCAGTTCCGCGATCCACTGGCGGGCATGCTGTGAGGAATCCAGGATGTTGTCCAGCTCGGCTGAAAAACCCCGGCGGATGATGCCGATATTGGCGCGTGTGGCCGGAGGCTCGTCCTGGATGGCTGCCTTCAGCAAGGCGAGCTGGTCATGGCAGGTGCGGATGCGTTGCAATATGCTGGATATGGCCGGTTCATCTGCGCTGAAAATGGCCTTCAGCTGGGGGAGCTGGGAGAGGTTCTCGCGGATGGCGACCAGGTCGCGGGGGAGGGCGTGCCCGGAAATGACCCGGGTGGTCAGGCGCTCGAGGTCGTCAAAGGCATCCAGTGCGTCCATGGCTTCAGCCCGGATGAGGCCGTGATTGAAAAAGTAGTCTACAGCATCCAGGCGGCGTTGGATGTGGGCCACGTTGCGCAGGGGTTTGCTGACCCATTGATGCAAGAGCCTGCCGCCCATCGGGGTGCGGGTGCAATCCAGGATGCCCAACAGCGAACCATGGGCTTTACCGGAGCGGATGGTCTCCGTCAGCTCGAGGTTGCGGCGCGTTTCGGCATCCAGCACCATGAATTCTTCCAGGGTATAGGTGGTGAGGTGATCCAGCAGTTTGAGCGATTGTCGCTGTGTGTCCTCGAGGTAAGCGAGGATAGCCCCGGCGGCGCGTACCGCCATGGGTTTGCCCCGCAATCCGAACCCATCCAGTGAGACCACACCGAAGTGCTCTTTGAGGACATCGGTGCAGCGGTTCAATTCAAAATGCCAGCTTTCGTAGGAGGAGGTGAAACCCGGCAGACCGTCCGGCTGGGGCAGCCTATCCGGCCAGAGGATCTCCGAGGGCTGCAGCCTGAAGAGCTCCGAGCGGAGCTGATCCTCCACATCCTTGCCGGAGAGATCTGTGGCTGCAAATTCCCCAGTGGAGATATCCACGTAAGCCAGCCCTGCCCGGTGTTCCTGGAAAAAGACCGCAGCCAGGTAATTATTATTCGGCTGCTGGAGCAAGCCCGGTTCAACCACGGTCCCGGGGGTTACGACCCGCACGACCTCGCGCGGCACAAGGCCGTTTTCTGGCTCATCGGAGACCTGTTCGCAAATAGCCACGTGGTAGCCTTTGTTGATCAGCCGGGAGAGGTAATTCTCAGCGGCGTGATGCGGGATGCCAGCCATGGGCACACGGACGCCTTTAGAGACTGGCCGAGAGGTGAGGACGATATCCAGCTCACGCGCGGTGATCTTGGCATCCTCATCGAAGGTCTCGTAAAAGTCGCCCAGGCGGAAGAACACGATCGCATCAGGATGTTGGCGTTTGATATCCAGGTATTGGCGTCGGAGCGGGGTTAATTGGCTCATAGGTTGTTGATGGACTCAGTTTTGCTCATCAGTCTCGAAATCGATTTATAGGACGAGACCGGGTTGGTTGGTTTATTTGAGCGCTTCACGGATGTAAACCTGAACCTGATCCAGGGCTTCAGCCAGTTTGGCAGCATCTTTTCCGCCGGCCTGCGCCAGGGTTGGCCGGCCGCCGCCGCCGCCACCGACAACTTTAGCAACCTTTTGGATGAGCTGACCAGCATGCAAGCCGCGTTTGACCAGGTCTTCAGTTACAGCGGCGATCATGATCGGCTTACCATCTTGATCGGAGGCCAACACGGCCACGCCTGAGGGATATTTCCCCCGGAACTTATCTGCCATTTCACGCAGCGCATCGATATTAGCGTTGGGGAGAATCGCTTTCAGCACGGGGATACTCTCAACATGCTCGAGATTATCCAATACTTCATCAAAGGCGCTTCCCACCAGTTGATGGCGTAGTTTTTCGTTTTCTTTCTCAAGGTTGCTCAAAGTCTCGAGCAGGTTTTTGATTTTGGTCAACGACTCTGCCGCCGAGGTACCCAAAAGGACATTGAGTTCGTCGAGGGTATTCATTCGCTCACGGGCACGCTGATATGCCCGCCAGCCTGTGACGGCTTCAATGCGGCGAATGCCTGCTGCGATGCTGCCTTCGTAGGTGATGAGGAACAGGCCAATATCGCCGGTTTCGTCAACGTGGGTCCCGCCGCACAATTCATGTGAGAGGACGGAATCCTCGCCTATTTTTATGGTGCGTACGATGCTTTCGTATTTCTCACCAAACAAGGCCATCGCGCCCTCTTTAATGGCATCGTCGAGAGATTTTTGGGCAATGTGAAGTGGATAGTTGGCCAGGATGGCCTGGTTGACGTGAGCTTCAACCGCTAAAACCTGCTGGCGGGTCATCGCTTCGGGATGGTTGAAATCAAACCGGAGATGGTCCGGCGCGACCAGTGAGCCTGCCTGCCGGGCATGCGGGCCTAGCACCTCTTGAAGGGCGGCATGGAGCAGGTGTGTGGCGGTGTGGTTGCGCATGATTTCAACCCGCCGGTCAAGATCAACCTGAGGTATGGCCAGGTCACCAACCCGTGGACTGCCCTGGGTTACTTCCCCGATGTGAACGATCATCCCCGCTGCGGGCTTGCGCATGCCGGTGACTTCGATCGTCCATTTTTCGGCGGATGCGCTGAGAATCTGCCCGGTATCAGAGACCTGGCCGCCAGATTCGACATAGAACCAGGTCTTCGGCAGCAGGACTTCAACCGGATCCCCAGGGTTGACCTGGTCCACAGGTTGACCATCCTTAATCAATGCCAAAATTTCCAATGGCGTCTCAATCGGCTGGTAGGGGTCGTACATGACACCGGTTTGGGATAATTTCTCAACTTTGATCAACTGCTCGAGGACGGCGGCATAAACTTCGACCTCGACGCCGGATTGGTCGGCAAACTCTTTGCCTGCGCCAGAAATCAAACGATGCGTTTCCATGGCGGTTTGGTAGCCAACTGTGTCTACATCCAAGCCCTGTTCCTGGGCGATATCGCGGGCGATTTCAAGGGGCAGCCCCAATGTGGCATACAGATCAAAGGCTTTTTCCCCTGGAAGAACCTGCTCGCCCTGGGCTTTGAGCTCGGTCAGCAGATCGTCTAAATGTTCCAGACCGGCATGAACTGTTTTGGCAAACCGTTTTTCTTCCCGGGTCAGGTTATCGAGGATAGCAGCCGCGTTGCGCTTGAGTTCAGGGAAGAAATGCCCATACTCGTCGATCACCACCTGGGCAACCTCAGCCATGAAGGGTTGATTCAGGCCCAATTTCATACCAAAGCGGGCCGCCCGGCGCACCAGCATACGGACGATATAATTCCGGCCGATATTACCGGGCACAACGCCATCGGCGATCAGGAAAGTCGTGGCGCGGGCATGGTCCGCGATCACACGGTAGGGGGTCAGGTTGGATTCCCGCTGCGCATCGGTCTCTCCTGAAAGGTTTTGAATACAGGTGATTAGCGGCATGAAGAGATCAGTTTTGTAGTTGGAGGGGGTGTCCTGCATGATGGAGACGATGCGCTCGAAGCCCATGCCGGTGTCGACGTGTTTTTTCTCCAGGGTGACCAGCTCGGTCGGTGAGAGACGATTATATTGGATAAAGACATTGTTCCAAAATTCGAGGAATCGACCGCAATCCCCGTTGACCTGGCAGACGTGCTCCGGATCATCGCCGCATTCACAAAACTCGGGGCCGCGGTCAATGTGGATTTCGCTGTCGGGACCGCAGGGACCGGTCTCAGCCATCTCCCAGAAGTTTTCTTTGCGCCCAAAGGGGACGAGGTGGTCCGGGTTGAAACCGGGTTGTGCCAGCCAGATGTCCGCGGCTTCGCGATCTTCCGGAATCTCATTCAGCTCATCTTTGAAATAGGTGGCCCATAATTTGTCCTTGGGCAGCTTCCACACTTCCGTCAACAGTTCCCAGGCCCAGGAGATGGCTTCCTTTTTATAATAATCGCCAAAAGACCAGTTGCCGAGCATCTCGAAGAAGGTGTGATGCGTGTCGTCCCTGCCGACCTGCTCCAGGTCGTTATGTTTTCCGGAGACCCGCAAGCATTTTTGCGAGTTGACTGCGCGGCTGTAGGGCCGCTGGTCGGTGCCGAGGAAAACGTCTTTAAACTGCACCATCCCAGCGTTGGTGAACAATAAGGTAGAGTCACCGCCCGGTACCAGGGATGATGAAGGGACAAATGTGTGACCTCGTTCGGCAAAAAAATCGATAAAACTTTGCCGAATCTCCGCCCCGGTGGGTTTTTCTGGCATAAAATCTCCTAACACGGTTAAATTAGATGAAAGCCCATAAATTATACGATATTTGAACATGGGTTGGGAGATACATTTCAGAGCGTTATTAAAAACCATTGCAGGGTCTTGAAGCTGCCCTGTTGAATTTTTCCCATTATCCAAAGCACATCGTATAATGGATACCGTTTAACTGATGTAATTGATATTTTGAGATTATGGTTGGAAAAGGCAAATTTCTGGGTAAGCGCACCGATTTGGCCTGGCTGCGCGGCGTGATTGCTGCAGTTCCCATTGTGCTGGGTTACTTGCCAGTGGGCTTTGCCTTTGGCGTTTTGGCGCAAAAAGCGGGTTTAAGCATCTTCCACACCCTCCTGATGTCGGTGGTGGTCTTTGCAGGTTCAGCCCAATTGATCGCGGTGGGGTTGTTCGCGGCAAATTTAGCGCCGATTTCGATCATCCTGACGACCTTTATCGTTAACTTACGGCACTTGCTCTTTTCTGCAGCGATTTTTCCGCACATTGCTGAGTGGCGCAAGGGGGAACTGGCGGGTTTTGCCTATGAGCTGACCGATGAGACATTTGCTTTGCATACCACACGTTTCCAGATGCAGGCTGTTGAAAAAGGCGAGGCCTTTGCCATCAACCTGACCTCGCACCTGGCGTGGATCATTGGCAGCGGATTGGGGGCTATGACCGGCCACCTGGTGGCGGAGGTCGAACCTTTTGGTTTGGATTATGTCTTGCCAGCCATGTTCATTGCGTTACTGGTGATGCAAATTAAACAAAACTCCGAGGTGTGGGCGGCCGTGATGGGGGGCCTTGCCTCCGTGGCTTTGTCCCTGTTGGGATTAGCACAATGGCATGTGATCATTGGCACGGTGATAGGCGCCGCGTTTGGCGCATGGATAGGCTTATGGAAGAAAGCGTGATCTTGCTGACGATAATCGGGATGGCTGCGGTCACCTATGTACCGCGGCTGGTTCCTTTATTAGCCCTCTCGGGTAAGAAATTGCCCCCGGCGGTCACCGCCTGGTTGCGGCATGTCCCACCGGCCGTCCTGGCGGCGATGCTGTTGCCCTTGATATTAATGCCTGATGGCGCACTCACACTGGGGTTTGATAACCGCTTCTTTTGGGCTGCACTTCCCACCTTTTTTGCCGCCGTGCTTTCGAAAAGCTTGTTCATCCCCGTCATGATCGGTATGCTGGTGGTGATTGTGTGGCGTTGGGTGGGGGGATAGGTCAAAGGATCATCACAGCGGCATATTTTCCCATCTGACGTTAAACGGGTGATCAGGCGTCACATCGATCATTCACCATTCACCATTCACCATTCACTGCCCAAGCATTTGCCTGGCTCAATCCTGGGCGCGTTCCAACTCGCCCTCAAACAATGGACCTTGTGTGCCGCTGACGCTAAAGCCGTCACTCTCCAGGTCTTCCTGGCGCACCTCGGTGACCTTGATCACGGGTGCATTGCCCAGGGCTTCACCAATCGCCTGAGCAAATTTTTCTGTCATCTATTTATTCCTCCCTGTAATGTAGTGTATAGAAAAGCCGTTCGTTCAAACCGCACTCGTGTTTATATTAAAGATTATTTCGCATAGATATAGAGTTTTGTTGCTGGTTATTTAGTTTATTCTAAATTTTCACGGCCGGCAAGGGCTCGCAACAGGGTGTTCTGATCGGCATACTCCAGGTCTCCACCTACGGGCAGGCCGCGTGCCAGCCGGGTGACGCGAATGCCCAGCGGTGCGATCTGCTCATGCAGATACATGGCCGTTGCGTCGCCCTCCATGCTCGGGTTTGTAGCCAGGATGACTTCTTTGAAGTCCTGGGATTGCAACCGTTTGATCAATGCCTCAATCTTCAGGTCTTCTGGGCCAATGCCTTCGATGGGGGAGAGCACGCCTTGCAAGACATGGTAGAGCCCGTTATACCCAGCGGTTTTTTCGATAGCCAGCACATCCAGGGGCTCTTCCACCACGCATAATGTCAGTCGGTCCCGCTGTGGGCTGGTGCATATCTCACACGTTGGCCGGTCTTTATGGGTAATATTAAAGCATACTTCGCATAGACCTGTGTCCGCTTTGATACCTATCAGAGCCTGGGAGAGGTTGTTTGCCAGATCTTCCGGTGCGCGTAAAAGGTAAAAGGTCAGCCGTGAGGCGGTTTTCGGTCCAATGCCAGGCAGGCGGGCAAAGGCATCGATCAAGTTCCGAACGGGTTCAGGCAGGGTGCGCATGGGATCGTTTACAGGCCCAGGCCGCCCAGCATATCGGTAAAGGGGCTCATCTTATCGTTGGCGAGTTGACGGGATTGATCCAACGCGGCGTTCACACCGCTTGTGATCAGGTCCTGCAACATCTCCACATCGGCGTCTTCCAATAATTCGGGCAAAATTTCAACCGATTTGCAGACCTGGTCCCCGGACATGGTCACACTGATCGCACCACCGCCCACGGTTGCTGTGACGGTCTCGTCAGCCAGTTCCGCCTGGGCTTGTGCCATCTGCTCCTGCATTTGTTGAAATTGGGCCATCATGCCGCCGCCTTTTGCTGGCCGCGGTCGGTTATATCCTTTTGCCATCTTGTTTTCCTTTCATTTGACGATTAATCATCGCTTTTTTCTTCTTTCGCACGGCTGATTCTACCACCCAGATCGCGGGTGGCTGTGCTCACCATACCGTCTTGCTCAATTTTTAGGTCCCCGGGGATGGCACTGCTCTCATGCGTGCTCACGATGCATTCAATCAGCATAGGGCGGCCAAGCACCTCTTCGAGGATATCCAGGGTGAGAGTGATGTTGCCCTCTTTTTCCATCATGTCTTTGAGGATCGATGATGAAAAACCTAGGATGAGCTTGTTGGCTTTGAGGCCTACCAGCCTTGCTGTGTTCAGCAGCCCTTCTGTGCGCGGATTGTGCTTTTTGACCATCGCTTTGATTTCGCCCCATGACTGTTGGACAACGGTCAGTGAGAGCTCACCCTCTGGTGGGACGATCGGTGTTTGTTCGATTGCATTGGCTGTCTCCAACACCTGCTCAACTTGTTGTGGTTCAACTTTGGGGGGCTCGTCCTGGATGGTTTCAGTTGGGGACTCTTTGGATTGTTTTGCTCTGGCAGGCGCGACAGAAACTTGGGACGGTTTTGGTTTTTCTGTGCGCACCCGTTGGGCTGTTTTTGGTTTGGGTTGGTCCGCTTGTCCAGCGGGCTCAGCCACCTTTACTGGATCTGGCGCGGCTTGCTCTGGCTTAGGCGCTGGTTTAGGAACTGTCAGGAAGTTCGTGAAGGCTAATTCCAGCCCTAATCCTGGGTGCCAGTTGGCTTGCTCCTGGGTGGTGGCTTGGTTAAAGGCTTCAATGGCGCCCAGCAGGTCCCCCATAGCGAATTGCCCGGCATGTTTTTCGAGGGTCTCTTTGATCGTCTCACCGGCTTCAACCTGGGCTTGGTTCCCCATTTTATAAAGCAGCACATTGCGCAGATAGGTGACGATTTGCCGTGCAAATTGCCGGGCATCGGTGCCGCTATCGAGGGCGTTATTGATCAGTGCCAGGCCGGTAGGGGCGTCATTTTCAATCAGCGCGTCGACCACCTCAATAACCCGTAAGCTGGTGGCGGTCCCCAACACCTTTTGGGCCATGTCCAGCGTGATATGCTCGCTGGAAGAGGTCAACTGGTCGAGCAGTGAGACCGCGTCACGCAGGCTGCCGGTGGCTTGTCGGGCGATTTCTGTGAAAACCGGCTCATCCACATCAATACCCTCGACCTGGCTTTGTGCTTTCAGGTAGGTGACCATGCTGGCGATGGGTATGCGCCGAAACTCATGGCGCTGACACCGCGAAAGCACCGTCGCTGGGATTTTATGAATTTCCGTAGTAGCCAGAACGAAAATAGCATGGGGTGGTGGTTCTTCCAGCGTTTTCAATAAGGCGTTGAAGGCCGCGTTAGAGAGCATATGCACTTCGTCGATGATATACACCTTGTAACGGCCCTGGGAGGGAGAAAAATTGATCTTTTCCCGCAGGTCCCGCACATCGTCGACGCTGGTGTTCGACGCGGCATCAATTTCGATCAGATCCAGGAACCGGCCGGTGTTGAGTGCCTGGCAATGGGCACAGGTGTTACAGGGTCGTTTGGCCAGGTCCGGGCCAAGGCAGTTGACTGCCTTGGCCAGCAAGCGTGCGGTGGTTGTTTTTCCGGTGCCGCGCGGCCCTGCGAATAGAAAGGCATGCGCCACGCGGTCGTTGGCGACTGCGTTTTGAAGCGTCTGGACGACATGTTCCTGTGCTACGACTTCATCCCAGCCCTGCGGGCGCCATTTTCGATAGAGTGCTTGTGTCATAGGGTTTTCTTTTTCTAAGGTATTGTGTAGGTGGTTACCAATTTACCAGCTGCATCCAACAAGCGAGCGGTCTCGCCGGACCGCCAAATCGGTACGTCAGACTGCCAGTACAACTCGATCACGGAGTTGGTGCCGGCTTTTGAGAACACTTTGATGGCTCCGCCACTGTTCAAAATCAAGGCCGGAAAGGTGAAGGTTTGGCCGCTTTCATTTGCCAATTGCCAGGCGGTCATGTCTGCTGGGTTTTGTCCCTGATTAATGATTTCTACATACTCCACATTTAAATCACCAGCGCCAACGATCGTGCGGATATCGATGGCGAGATCCTCATTCAGGTTAGGCAGGGAGGGTTCTTCAGTGAGCCTGCTGGCGGAGCCTGGCCCCGGAGTTGCTGAGTCGGTGGCAGCAGTTGCAGGGGGGCAGGAAAGTAAAATTTCTGGTCGGGGGTGCGCTCTTTCCCACAACCAGAGCACCGTCAGCGTGATGCTGGCGGAAATAATTATGTTGACCAAAATGAACAGCACAGCGCGTGATTTTTTTCCCATGAAGGTATCCTTCCGACATTTTAGAATGATAGCACACCTTGGGTATTTTGCCAAAAATTACATTTTATTGTATCAATAGGTCACGTCGTTTCGGTTGTTAATCGGGGTGCAGGTATGCCTAAAATTAACAAACTGATAACATTCCTTTTGATTTCTATTAATGCGGACATGTTATCCTAATAAAGGTTTAGGATATTTGATTCTCTCCTTTCAAGAAAGACCTGAACCCAAAATTGTGAGCACACTCCAATTTTGTCGTAAGGTGAGGTTTTTTGAAGCAAAGCAGGCGTTTGGTGAGGCGCCTGCTTTGCGGTTTTAAGGGGATTTTGTGCTTACCCGAACGCCAGTTGTTTGATGTGGTCGATGTGGTCCCGCTGGTGCCAGAGGGTGCGCCGGAGAATCTTTCGGTAGGACCAGAATTCACCCTCGATGCCTATGACTCTCGCTTCATCCGCAAATTTAGGGAATTCCAACTTAATGATCTCGGCCATCTGTGCCAGCCGGTCAAGGTAATTGGGCGATAGGTCTGGCCTGGTGATGCCAGCCAGGT
>DKFH01000195.1:17268-24220 GCA_002452315.1 Anaerolineaceae bacterium UBA6801
TCGAGGGTTGAAAGGCCAGCCAGGAGTTCATCGCGCTGCCATTGAAAAATCAACAGACCATGTTTGATCTCTAATGGGGATAAGGGCCGCCAATCATCAATGAACCAGGCATTAACCTCGTAGCCCTCACCTTTAGGTGACAGCGTGTAATCATCTTTTATAAAAAAGGTCTCAAACCGTTCGACCACGCGGATATCCAGATCTTTGAAATCAACCCAGGGTTGCGGGGTATGGACTTTGATCCATCTGTCATAGTGCAGTAATGCGCGTGGTATGTTGATCAGTGCTTCTGCTTCGTCCCCCCCATAAGCAAAACAGCCCGGATAGTCCAGCGCCCAGGCCAGGGTGCGATTTTCAATGGCGTTTTCTATCCCGACGCGAATAAGCATAAGAACTCCTAAAAAGTTGGTAAGCATATTTTAATCGAAACGGGTTATTTGGGTAAAAAAGAACCGCCTGTTGTCTGGCGGTTCTTCGTACTGTGCTGTGATTGTTGCCTTGTCTGTCAGATCGTATCATTAATGGCAAAGGATCTTAACGAGCAACGAAAAAGGAGTTAGTCATCTTCGTGTTTTTGCAGCCCGGTGAAGCTGATCAGGGCGAAGAAAAACCCATAAATTACAACGATCAGGTATAGGATGGCGCTCATGGTCTTTCTCCTTTCTGTGGACTTTATGTCGTCTTAAGCTGAAAATTGCAGTCCGGCTTTTTCAGTATCATGGCGTCCGTTTGAATTCGTTCTGTTCTGTATAACCCCAATAGGGTAATTTGGTCACGAAAGGCAGCTTAATTCAGAATAAACCGGCCATTACAGGCGCGTTGTGCGCATTATTTAAAAAGCGGCCAGAATTTCACTGGCCGCTAAATCATTTGGCTGGTTTGGTTTTCGGCTTAATCGGTGAAGACCGGCAAATGCCCGAGGGAGATGATGTTTGACCATTTGGCGCGCTCACCCTCTGTGAGGATGGCGGCTTCAGCGACGACATCCGCACCTGCTTTTTCCAGGATCATGTGCATGCCCTGGAGGGTGGAGCCCGTGCTGATCACGTCATCGAGGATGACGACCTTTTTGTTCTGAATCAGCTCGCGATCTTTTTCATCCAGGTAGAGGGTTTGCGGCTCACCGGTGGTGATAGAGAGGGTTTCTGATTTTAACGCATCGCCCATGTAGGGTTTGTAGGATTTGCGCAGGATGACATAGGGTTTTTCAGTGGCAACGGACAGGGCATGCGCAATAGGGATACTTTTTGCTTCGGCGGTCACCAGGATATCAAAGTCAACATCCGCCAGTTTTTCAGCCAAGGCCTCAGCGCAAGCCTGGACGAGTTCTGTGTCGCCGAGGATGTTTAAAATCGCGATGCGCAGCCCGGGTTTGATCTGAAATAGTTCCAGTTCACGGTGCAGGCCAGCGATATTGATCCCATAAGTTTCTCGTTCTTTCATCATGTCTTCTCCAAAAGGGTCTAATGAACTATCGGGGTTATTATAATTGAATTTTTCGGCTGACTGTTAAATTAAAAACCATCAAAATGCATAAAAACCTATTCATGATGTGGATTGCTATGGATTTCTCGCTTAAATTTGGAACGTGCCAAGGACGCCGACCTTGGCACGTTCATATAAGGAGGAGAAGAAGAGAAGTCGCCTTTACTAGTTACAATCTTACAGGATATCCAGCAATCATGCTTGACGATTACCCTACGATTGCCCTACGATTAATCGACAATAAATTTTCTTAAGAACGAAAAAATCATTATGGAGAAGAATTAAGGTAACATAAAACATATTCAAAGATGAAATATTCGAGACATAGGTGCCAAATGGGGCTTACATTCGCTCAACTTGATCATACGCCGGTGGGACCGATCAGCTTTGTGGCTGGTGACCGGGGCTTGCAGCGCGTGGCCTTCACCCATCTTGCAGCACTGAAGCAAGAGATAGCCCAGCCAAACTGTCCGCCCTCCTTGGCGGGAATGGAAACCGTGCAAAAGCTACTGGTCGAGCTGAACGCCTATTTGTATGGCCTTCAACGGCGTTTTTCTGTTGCCATTGATTGGGAGGGCTTGGCCGGCTTTCAGCGCCAGGTTTTGCAGTTGACTGCCGAAATCCCTTATGGACAAGTCTTCACGTACGCTGAAATTGCGCAAAAGCTCGGCAAACCTGGCGCAGCCCGGGCGGTTGGGATGGCTTTAGGGCGCAATCCAATGCCGATTTTGATCCCCTGTCACCGGGTGGTCGGGGCTGATGGCGCGCTGCGGGGCTACCTGGGCGGCGAGATGGTTAAAGCTTTCTTGTTAACATTGGAAGGCCATTTGGTGAAAGAGCGGAAATTGCTGATGTGATTTACCATCATCGAATCATGATGTAATCGAGAGGACTGTGATGACGGAACTTGAAGAGATCGATTTTGAGGGCTACAAATCCGGATACGTGGCTTTATTAGGGAAACCCAATGTGGGTAAATCAACCTTGTTGAACCATTACATCGGTCAGAAAATCGCCGCGGTGTCGATTAAACCCCAGACCACGCGCCGCCGGCAATTGGGGATTTTGACGACAGAAAAGGCCCAAATCATTTTTGTTGACACGCCAGGGATGCACGCCGGGGCTTATAAACTCAGCGAATTTATCAACGAGGAAGCGCGGTATGCATTGATGGACGCGGACCTGATCCTCTTTATCGCTGATGCCAGCCAGATGCCAGATCACGAGGACCGGCAACTAGCCCGGGAAGTGGCTGAGAAAGCTGGCCGAACCACCAAGCTTTTGGTGTTGAACAAATCGGACTTGATCGACCCCGCGCTCGCTGAGCAGCGCGCCGCTGCCTATGCTGAGCTGCTTGATTTTGATGACCATATTTTCATCTCTGCTATCACCCCGGGTGGCCGGGAGGATTTGCTGGAACGGATCATCGAGCTGTTACCCGAAGGACCGCAATATTTTCCTGAGGGGCAGATCACGAACACCTATGAGCGGGAAATTGCCGAGGACCTGATCAGGGCGGTTGCCCTGACCTTCCTGCGGGATGAGGTACCTTACGGCATCTTTGTGCGGGTTGATGACTACAAAATGCGCAAGAATGACATGCTCTACGTCCACGCCACCCTGATCGTCGAGCGGGAATCGCATAAGGGGATTGTGATCGGCAAGGGCGGGACGATGATCAAGCAGATCAGTACCGCGGCCCGCCAGGAGATCGAAGATATGAGCGGGAAACCGGTCTTTTTGGAATTGAAGGTCAAGGTCGAAAAAAATTGGCGCAATAATCCGGCTTTCCTGAGCCGGCATGGGCTGAGCCATGACTGATGTCACGGGGGGGTTGACAGGGGTTGTTTTTGCCGTCTTCCTGGTGGACTGGCTGGCGGTTGGTTTTTCATGGCGGAAGGTGGAAGTTGTCTTCAAACCCCTGTCCATGCTCATGGTGATCCTGTGGACCCTGGCAGCCTCAGGATGGGCTTTCGATTTGCTGCTGACATTTCTGTTGGTTGCTCAGCTAGCTGGCTTGACGGGAGATGTCCTTTTGTTGCTCAGTCCGCGCTGGTTTTTGCTGGGTTTAGGCGCATTTCTAATCGGTCACCTGGTTTACATTGGCCTGCTGGGCGCACAAATCCACCTGGCCGTCCGTGCCGGCGGATTGCAGGCAGGGTGGGTGGGATGGCTGGCGCTGGTTGTGGTTTTGTTCGCCGTGATGCTGGCGCTTTTCTATCATTTCATTGCCCCCAAATCGCCCCGACTGACGATGCCGCTGACGCTGTGGATCCCGATCCAGGTTTACGGATGGATTCTGGGTGGGTTGGTGATTGCCGCTTTGCTGGTGACCATCACCGCAAAATCCGTTACACTGCCTGTGCTATTTTTACCGCTGGGCGCTTTGCTGTTCTTTGTTTCAGATTCGTTGTTGGCTTACGATCGGTATAAGCGGAAAATGCCCAAAATCAGGGTGTGGATTATGATCACTTACCACCTGGCGCAGTTCTGCCTGGCGGCGGGCTTCCTGGCGACGATGGGCTTTATCGGCGTGTGATTTACGCTGGTTTGACCGGGGAAATGCTCTTGACAAAATAGAACATGTGTTCTATAATGGGAACCAATCAACCCAGTTTAGTGTTGGAGGTTCTCATGAATGTCAGCCAATCTGTGAAAATGTCGTTTTCCAAATCCTTTGCCCTGCTGAAAACACGCAAAGAACTCCTGTATATCTTCGTTTTTTCCATCGCGCTGGTCGCTTTTGAAGCATTCAATTACAGCACAACCGATTTTGCCCTGTCGGACCTGCTGGGGGAGCTGAGTTTTTTAGGTCTGCGCTGGTCAACCCTGCTGTCGATCGCCTTCTGCGGGATTGATTTTGCCGGGATTGCGCTGCTGCTGGCACCGCAAGACACCCCAGACCACGCCCGCTCTGCGTGGTTCATGTTTGGGGCCTGGATTTTAGCCGCCACGATGAACGCGATCCTGACCTGGTGGGGGGTCGTTCTGGCCGTTCAGTCGCACCCGGTGGTGAGCGCCGGCGTGTTGAATGAGGGCTTTGTCACTCGCACGGTACCGGTGTTCATCGCGCTGTTGGTGTGGGTGATCCGCATCATGATCGTTGGCAGCCTGTCAAGAAAAACTGAGCGGCTCTCAGAAGAAGCACCCCAAAGCGGTACGGCTGGGATGTCACGCCGTGAGCTGCGCCAGGCGCAGAGCCGTGCTGCCCATCCCGCCCAGAAATCCCGCTCGGTCCCGGCTGGGCTGAACAGTGCAGCCTTCAAGCAAACACAAAATACGCAGCGCGGCTACCGCCCTGAACCGACCTATATCCCCATGCAGGATGAGGCAGCTTTTCACTCGCTGAAGTCATCGGGCACCGGTGCGCGCCGGTCATAGGCTGAAATCAATTGACAATCTAAAAGGGACGTAGTAAGATATTCGACACACAGCAGGAAATTGGCGAAGTAGCTCAATGGTAGAGCAGTGGACTCATAAGCCATTGGTTGGCGGTTCAAATCCGCCCTTCGCCATTTTTGCTTTAATAACGATTCACCAGTTATCCTGTATGTATTCCGGATGATTTTCGGGACTCATACACCTGAAAACGACGCTTTACCCCATGCCGAGCCAGCCCACGATCGCGGCCAGCAGGTAATACACCAGCACGAGCGCAGCCACAAACAGCACAGCCCCCAAAATCGCACCCAGGACAAATTTGACCTTTTCGGGAGGATCCATAACTGCCCAATGAGATTTGAGGTCCGGAAGATACTCTTTATCCGGCTCTTCCTGGGAAAAGAACCATCCCATCATGGTTTTCTTCTGCTTTTGTTGCGGGGGTTTTTGCGATCTATTTTCTGGTTTCATAACGTCTCCACGGTTGGCCGCGCCGATCACTTTGTTTTTATTATAAGCTTGAATATGACTGTCTGTTGGGATTTTCCGTGCCAGGTGTGTTCCGGTTCCCCGATACCCATGCTGACGAATCCCCATAAAACTGAGCGGGTGTTATAATACGATCAGAACCAAAGATTAAAAAGCGAGGTATTTATGGGTAAGTTTATCACGATGCGAGAGATCGATCATGCAGCTGAGGCTATTCGCGCAAGGATCACGATTGAACCAACGGTGGGGATGATCCTGGGCTCTGGATTGGGTGACCTGGCTGAAAGTGTGGAGGATGCCGTCATCATCCCGACTTCCCAGCTGCCGCATTGGCCAATTTCAACCGTCCCGGGACACAAGGGCCGCTTGGTGATCGGTATGCTGGAGGGCGTCAGGGTGCTTGTGCTGCAAGGCCGGAGCCATTTTTATGAGGGCTACAGCATGGGACATGTTACTTTGCCAGTGCGAGTGATGCAGCGCCTGGGATGCGAAACTTTGGTTGTCACCAACGCGGCCGGAGCGATCAACCCTGATTATGTGCCCGGTGATTTGATGCTGATCCATGACCACCTTAACTTGATTGGGATGGGTGGCGCCAATCCGCTGATAGGACCCAACCTGGAGGAATTTGGACCGCGCTTTCCCGACATGAGCCAGCCTTATGACCGGGCTTTCCTGGTGATGGCCAGGGCGGCCTGTGAGGAAGCCGACATGACGTACCAGGAGGGTGTGTATGCGGCACTCTCCGGACCATCCTTTGAAAGCCCGTCCGAACTGCGCTATTTGCAAGTCATTGGTGCAGATGCTGTGGGCATGTCCACGGTGCCGGAAGTGATTGTTGCCAGGCATGGCGGGATGCGAGTTTTGGGCGTTTCCGGCATCAGCAATAAGGCCAACCTGGATGGCAGTACAGTCACAACCCACGAAGAGGTCCTTGAGGCTGGAGAAGTGTTGGTGCCCAAACTGACCGCGTTAATCCGTGGGTTTTTGGCAAAACTTTAGGACAGTGTTTCTTACTGTTGTGATATCAACCACCGGGGATCTGTAACATGGAAATGGTTTTACAGGGCATACTCCGTGGTTTAGTTACGTACCGGACCATCATTTTTATCGTTTTAGGCTTGGGTATCCTGCTTTATCTGCGGATGTTCATCATTGGGCTGCAGGAATGGCAAAAATCTGTCTTTGGTCTTGAACGTCGCCTGGCTCAACGCCGATTGATTTCGGCTACGACCGGCCTGATTTTGCTGGTCTTCTTATTCGTCGGGGAGTTTTTAATGGTCACACTGGTTGAACCTCGAATGTCTGCCCAACCTCTCGAATCAACACTGAGGATGGTTCCCCTGAGCGAAACCAGCGCCACATCCTCCCCTGAACAAGAGGATGTACAGGTTTTGCCTGCAGAAGAAGGCGTCAATGTGTCTGTTGAGCAAAGTGAGCTGGTCTTTGAGTGTATTGAGGATCGGGTTGAGATCACCTACCCTGCAGATGGTGATGTCGTCAGCGGTTCAATCGAGATCCTGGGTTCAGTCAATGTCGATAATTTTGGCTCTTATAAATATGAGTATTCCCCGTCGGGTAATATTAATTGGGTCAC
>DKFH01000195.1:24377-36940 GCA_002452315.1 Anaerolineaceae bacterium UBA6801
GTGATATTGAAAACTTATCCTTGATCGAGCATGGTTATCACAGCGCCTATGTCTGGCAGATGGGATCGGACCTCAACGACGAAACATTGAAAACGGACTTCTCCCGCAGGCGCTTACCCCGGCAGGTGTATGTGCCCTATCCGCGTGACCGTGATCAGATTTTTGGGGATTTATCCCAGGCTGAGGCGTTTTTGACTGCGGTGTTGGATGGCCAGCCAGTGGGTTATGTTAAAGTGCAGACTGAACTGCCCACGAGAATCGCCAGGATCTCAGATCTGGCGGTTTCTGCACCCTTTCGCCGCCAGGGTATTGCCAGCGGGTTGTTGCTGGCCACCTTGGATTTATTCTCTCATCGGAAGTTTTCTGCCATGATTTTAGAAATACAATCTAAAAACGATCCAGCGATTGCCATGGCAGGTAAATTAGGGTTTAAATTTTGTGGTTTTAGAGATCATTATTTCCCAAACGGTGATCTGGCATTGTTTTTTGGCAGGTTTGCACTGTAGATCAGAGGTTGCTACATGATTTTTGGGATCACTTGGGCCAGTATTTTCCAGACGATCAGCCAGATCACCGCAGCTGGCGTGGCGATCACTGCGTTCTCTTTGCTCTTGTATGCGCTGGCCTACAATTTGCATGAACGGGTCGTCAGGTCATTTATTATGATTTTGATGTGCGTTGTCGTTGTGTATACTGCGGAATCCATTGCCAGTGTGAGCCACCAGCCCATCATGACGGAGATCAGTCTCAAGGTCAAATGGGCCGGGATCTCATTGTTACCTGCCACGTATCTGTATTTTGCTGATTCATTGTTGACCCTCACCGGGCGGCCCAGCCGGGGGCGCCGTTTGTGGATGGTGTGGATCACATATTTCTTCTCCGTGATCTTAATCATCTTGATACCCTTGAATATTTTGGTCGGCCCGTTGGTGGAAACTGGCCTGCCAGCACCGCACTTAGCAAGAACACAGGTCACTAACCTTTTTGCAATTTATTATGCTGGGGTGATGATTGTCGCAGGCGCTATCCTTTACCGGGCCTTTCAGCGCACGGTCACCAAGACCAGCCGGCGCAGGATGATTTACCTGCTGACAGGTGCCACCGTTGCCGCGGTCGGTACCTATCCTTATTTGCTGTTTGGCTCCGGGCTATTTTCCCAGATCCCGATCCTTTTTTGGATCATTGTCAGCATTGCCAACCTGCTAGTGGGGGGGTTCCTAGTCATTATGGCCTATTCGGTTGCCTTTTTTGGCGTGACCTGGCCTGACCGGTTGGTAAAAAGCCGCCTCTTCAAATGGTTTTTGCGCGGTCCGTTTACTGCTTCGGTGGTTCTGGCCACAACGACCATCATCCGCCGCCTGGGTTTGCTCTGGGATGATCCCTATAACGCCTTTGTTCCCATTCTCATGGTGGGCATGATCCTGTTGATGGAATATGTGATCACGCTTTTGGCGCCATTTTGGGAGCGTTTGCTGTTCTATGGCAGCGATCGCAAAGAAATAACGCGCATCCAATCACTTGAAGATCATCTGCTAACCCGATCTGACCTAAAACAATTTCTGGAAATTGTCACCGCAACGATTTGTGACTTACTGCAGGTCAAGAGCTCGTTTATTGCTATGATGGATGGCGGCGGGTTGATGATGCTCACCGTGGCAGGCGATCAGGAAGCGTTTAAAGAAATCGAATCCTCGGATGAAGTTCTCGCTTTAACGCTGGAAAATGGCACCCAGTCTGCGGGCAATTTCCTTCATTGGAGTGGACATATCTTGATCCCGCTGGTGTATGAGGATCAACAAAACGAAAAAGTCCTGTTGGGTTTGTGCGGTTTTCCCTGGGATGAGTCCCGTGAGATGGAAGCAGAGCATTTGCAATCCATTAATTTATTGACATTCCGGGTGAGTATTGCCCTGCGGGATTGGAAAATGCAGGAGCAGGTGATCAAATCAATGGAAAGCCTGCAACCACAGGTGGCGCTCATTCAGCAGTTGCGCGCCGCATCGAGTTATAACAAAACGAGTGTCTTGCTGGATGAAGCCAACCTGCCCGAGGAAGATTTCGTTGAATGGGTCAAGGATGCCCTTTCTCACTATTGGGGCGGGCCGAAATTGACCGAAAGTCCTTTGCTGGGCTTGCGGGTCGTGCAATCGGCCATTGATGAGTATGATGGCAACCCGATCAATGCCTTGCGCGGCATCCTCAAAACGGCCATTGAGAACATCAAACCAGAAGGCCAGCAGCGTTTTACATCTGAGTGGATTTTGTACAATATTCTTGAGTTAAAATTCTTGGAGGGGCGGAAGGTTCGTGAAGTCGCCAACCGTTTGGCTATGTCTGAGGCAGACCTTTACCGTAAACAACGGGTCGCTTTGGAAGCTGTGTCAAAGACGATTGTCAGTATGGAATTAGCAGCGCGTGAAGAGGAGCAAACATGACTGCGCAACTTGGGGTGGGAAAAGATCATAACAACCAGCAAATAAAAGAACGGGATGTTGACTTACAGGAAGAAAACAGCCCGGTTGGACCGGAGGAATTGGATGAGAATTGGTGGGCATCCGTTTTGGCAGATGAACCGCTGCTAGACCATCAAGGCACGTACGACGAACCGCCTTTTGAAGACCTTTCTATTCGTCTTGATGATGAGCAACCAGCATCTATGATTAAATGGGACAGGGTTGAGTCTTTATTTAAGAGAGATGAAGTCATCACTTTAAAGGTAGTCGGCTTTAACCGGGGCGGGATCCTGGTAGAGGGTATTGATGTGCAGGGTTTTGTGCCCGCATCCCATTTAATTGACCTCCCAGTGAACCTTTCGGAAGAGGAACGCGAGCCCTACCTGACCAGTTATTTGGATCGGGAAATTTCATTGAAAGTGATCGAGTGTGATCCTGAAAAGGAACGCATTGTATTCTCTGAACGGGCAGCCCTGGCTGGTGCGGGTAAACGCAAGGACCTGCTCAACAGCCTTGCTGAGGGTGACATTGTCCGTGGATGTGTGACCAATGTGACGGATTTTGGTGTGTTCGTCGATCTGGGCGGTTTAGAGGGTTTAATTCATATCTCTGAGCTGTCCTGGGGGCGGGTCCATCACCCATCGAACATTCTCAGGTTAGGCGATGAAGTGGAAACGATGGTCGTCGAAGTGTTGGAAGAGCAAGGGCGGGTTGCATTAAGCCTGAAACAACTGGAGAAAAATCCCTGGGATGATATTTCCGGGCACATTTCTCAAGGGGATGTTGTTGAGGCCGTGATCACCAGCATTGTCAAGTATGGTGTGTTTGCGCGTTTAGACCTTGGTGTTGAGGGCTTGGTTCACATCTCGAATATCGATTTTCCTCCCGACTGTACCCGTTTGGATCACTTTCTCTGTGAGGGACAGCGTGTTAAGGTGAGTGTGATCAGTATTGATGCGCAAAAACGACGTTTGGGCCTGCGACTAGAAAGTAACAATTAAAGAGATGGCAAAACGACCGAATAAACTTACACAAAAACCAGATGAAATAAAACAAAAGCCGCTTTTTCAGCCTGGCCAAGCGGGTGATGAACAGGCAGCTTACCAAAGGTCAAACCTTTTTGATTATGGATGGGATTTACTGGGTATTTTACTGTTCACGGCATCATTCATTTTGTTGCTCGGCTTTTTTCAGGTGACCACTGGTGCATTGATCACCCCCATGGTCAACTTTTTCACCCGCTGGTTTGGTTTGGGGCGCTTTCTTGTGGTGATTGCGATGATTGCCATCGGGTTGCAGGTCATCCGCTGGCCTAAGCAGCCTGTAAAGAATATTTCATTAGGCCGCATCCTGGCCTTTGAGGGGGCGGGATTTTTCTTTTTGGCTTTGCTTTCTATTGCCAATGGCAGCTCGATTGCGGAAGTAGAAGCCGGGAACGATCCGGGTGGCATTATTGGTTGGGGGATTGGTGAAATTTTTCGACTCACGATAGGTCCAACCGCCGGATTTGTGATTGTGCTGGCCTTATTGGTCATTTGCCTTGTGGCGGCCTTTCGGCTGTTGCCCAAACTGGAAACAGCTGTGCAATCACAGGTTGGTAACCTTTCAATGATCGAAGAAACGCTTGGCAGTCAAAATCATATTGCCAAGCCGGCCGAACCTATTAGCAAGCCAAAGAAACCGGATCCGCAAAAACTACAGACGCCCCTAACATCCACTTCGCTGCCACCTGAATATCAAAAATCCTTCAACACGCCGGATATCGCTGATGACACCTCGAGCTTGCCCCTGGAACGATCGCCTGAGTTGCCACCGCTGGATCTGCTTAACAAGGGTGAATCCTTCAAACCGGATAAACGCACGATTAACCTGACTGCGGGCTTAATCGAAAAGACCCTGGATGAATTTGGCATCCCGGCCAAGGTAGTCGGGTTCCGTTCAGGCCCCACAGTGACGCAGTTTGCTGTCGAGCCAGGATATATTGATAAATCCGATGACGAGCGGCATAAAATCCGCGTTTCCCAGATCTCATCGCTGCAGAAAGATCTGGCCCTGGCACTCTCTGCTGAGCGGTTGCGCATCGAGGCGCCTGTTCCGGGTAAGTCTTATGTGGGTATCGAAATCCCCAACCCCAAAAGCACGGATGTGGGACTGCGTTCGTTGCTCGAGTCAGAAGCCTTTACGCGGGTCAATTCCCCTTTGGCCTTGACCCTGGGCAGGGACGTCTCTGGTCGGGCGGTTATCTCGGACCTGGCCACAATGCCGCATTTGTTGATTGCTGGCACCACGGGTTCAGGGAAAAGCGTGTGCATCACAGCCCTAACCGCCTGTCTGGTGATGAACAACACCCCTGACGATCTCAAATTGGCGATGATTGATCCCAAGCGGGTGGAATTGATGCGCTTCAACGGGTTGGCGCACCTGATGGGCAATGTGGAGACGGAAATCGAGCGGATCCTGGGCATATTGCGCTGGGCCACCACAGAAATGGATTTTCGCTATAAACTGCTGGAAAAAGCGCGTGCCAGAAATATCGATGCTTATAACCGCAAGTTAGAGCATCAGAAAAAGCGCAAGCTGCCAAAAATTGTGATCATCATCGATGAGCTGGCCGATTTGATGATGGCCGCGCCGGATCAGACCGAGCATGCCATTATCCGCCTGGCGCAGAAAGCCCGCGCAGTGGGCATCCACCTGATCTTGGCAACCCAGCGGCCCAGCACGGATGTGGTCACAGGCTTGATCAAAGCCAATTTTCCGACCCGGATCTCCTTTGCGGTCGCTTCATCGGTGGATTCCCGCGTGATCCTCGATACCGGCGGCGCGGAGACCTTATTAGGCAAAGGCGATATGCTCTTTTTGCATCCGGAGTTTGGGCTTCCCCAACGGGCCCAGGGTGTGCTCGTCACGGATAAGGAACTTAACCGGATCATCCGCTGGTGGCAAAAGCAACCCGCTGGCACAGTTGCGCCGGTGCAGTCACGTTATGACGATTCTGAAGCGCCACCCTGGGAGGATCAGGTTGGGGAAGATGATGACGTAAACGGCGATGATGAGCTGGTAAGAGAGGCGATCCAATTGATCAAAGCCGAGGGGCATGCCAGCGCTTCGTTTCTGCAGCGGCAATTGCGCATAGGCTATCCCAGGGCGGCCAGACTGGTGGATCAGCTGGAGGAGATGGGGATTTTGGGGCCCTCCCAAGGCGGTGGCCGCGAGCGCGAGATTTTGATCGATTCCACGGATGGCGAGGATGATGATTGACCTACTACTTTGACGGCAGTGTGATACACTTAGACCCATGACTCAGACTAACGAACAAGAGAAGCAAACCTTTTCAGATTTTTTACGCCGTGTGTTCAAAGGCATTTTGGATGGCATTGGCTCATTTCTCAATGATTTAGGAATTCGACCGAATGTGATCACCACGGCTGGATTGCTAGGCAATATTGCCGGCGGGGTGCTGATTGCCTCTGGCCATTTGTTGTGGGGTGGTATTGTCGCTATGGTAATGGCCCCCTTGGACGCACTGGACGGCACCATGGCGCGCCTGCGAAATGAAAGCAGCCGGTATGGCGCTTTTGTTGATTCAGTTTCGGACCGCTATTCTGAATTTGCTTTATACGCCGGTTTATTGGTTTATTTTATCCAAACCGGCACATGGCAGGATGCCTTGCTGGTGTTGTTTGCCGCAATGGGTTCGATCCTCGTTTCCTACATCCGGGCCAAAGCTGAAGCATTGGATTATTCAGCAAAAATCGGATTATTCACCCGTGTTGAGCGCTATCTGGTATTATTACCCGGGATTATCCTGGGTTATCCCCGGATCTCTCTTTGGATTTTAGCGGTTTTCAGCAACTTCACTGCTCTGCAGCGGTTCTGGTATGTGAGGAAGCAGGCCAAAGAAGCCGGGGAAATTTATCGAAATGGAGAGGATTAACTAAAAAATGGCTACAGGTATCAAAATTGGGCCGTTGACCCTTAACTTCTACGGCATGATCATCATGGTCGGTGTTGTCGCTGCTGCCGTAATGAGCTATTATGAAGCAAAGCGACGAAAATTGAATACGGATTTTGTGTGGGATGTCTTGCCGTGGGTAGTCCTGGGCGGCGTGGTTGGGGCTAGAATCTGGCATATCCTCACCCCACCGGCCTCGATGGTCGAACAAGGCATCACCACCTGGTATTATCTCACACACCCCCTGGATGCGATAGCAATCTGGCGGGGCGGGTTGGGTATCCCGGGTGGTATCGCAGGTGGTGCTTTGGCTTTGTATCTTTATGCGAAAAAACAGGGGGTCAGTTTCTTGTTGTGGGCCGACATAATCGCACCCGGGCTGGCGTTGGCGCAGGCCATTGGCCGATGGGGAAACTTTGTCAATCAGGAGGTCTACGGAAGCCCTTCAAATTTGCCCTGGGCGATCACCATTGACCCGCAGCATCGTCTGCCAGAGTTTAGGGACATTGCCACCTATCATCCGTTGTTTTTATACGAATCCATATTTAACTTAATCAATATGGGCTTTTTACTGTGGTTGAACCGGAAAATGGCGCACAAGCTCAAAGAGGGTGATGTGTTCCTGTCTTATTTGGTCACCTATCCGCTCTTCAGGTTCTTCTTGGAGTTTCTGCGGCTGGATAATAGCTACGTCGGCGGTGTGAACGCCAATCAAACCCTGATGCTGGTGATCGCCTTGGCATCGACCGGATTGATCGTTTATCGTCATCGTGAGACGATCTTTACGCGTGAATCGAGTGCCGCCAAGGAAACAGATCGTTCAGGTACCGAAGGGTAAACCATATTTTTCCGCAATTGAAATTGAGAGTGCGTTATTAGTTTATGGCCAGGATCACTTTCTTAGGCACGTCCAACGCGGTTCCAGACAAAGACCACGAAAGCGCTCATCTGTTGGTTGAGGCAGGTGAGCGCGCGGTCCTGGTTGATTGTGCCGGTAACCCAGTTGTCCGCCTGGACCAGCTTGGATTTGACCCGCTTAGGATCACAGATATCATCCTGACCCATTTTCACCCGGATCATGTGGCAGGTTTGCCGCTGTTGTTGTTGGATTTGTGGTTGATGGGGCGGAAAGCCCCGCTCAACATTTTTGGCTTGCACCAGGTCATTGACCGTGCAGTTCAACTGTTGGAGCTTTTCAGCTGGCAGGATTGGGATGATTTTTACCCGGTTGACTTCCATCCCTTGCCGGATCAAGAGAAGATGAGCATTATCGATTCAGAATCCGTTAAAATTTGGGCGTCAACCACGTGCCACTCCATCCCTTCCATGGGCGTGCGGATGCAGTTTCCCGGCGGCTCGGTGTGTTATTCTTCCGACACGGCTCCCTGCGACGCACTGGCACGGTTGGCGGATGGTGTTGAGGTCCTTATTCATGAAGCCACCGGAGAGGGTCTGGGCCATACCTCACCTGGCCAGGCAGGCACCATGGCCAGCAGGGTGGGCGCTGGCCAGCTCATTTTGATCCATTACCCGACGAACGTTGACCTTGATGCGTGGGTGAGCCAGGCGCAAAGCTGTTTTTCGGGGGAAGTGATCGCGGCCCGCGATTGGATGCACATTCAGATCTGAAGCATATAAAACAAACGAAAATAGAGCTTACCAGCCGGCGAGAAAGTCTTCCCAGTCTTGATTTTCGTCGATATGTTTTCCAAACAGATAGGCGGCCGTATTGGGGGGCCGTTTTGGTCGCTTTATAGGGTACATACCGGATTGTTCCGGTGTCATCCCGCCTTTGAGGTGATTGCAGTGGGGACAGGCTGACACCACATTGTCCCAGCGGGTTTCACCCCCCAGGCGCCGGGGGATGACGTGATCAATGGTCAAATCGCCTGTCTGCCTGCCGCAATACTGGCACTGGTAATGGTCCCTGCGGAAAATCTCCCTCCGGGTCAGCTTGACGATAGGTCGTGGGCGTTTGACCATGTGATTGAGGCGGATGACAGAGGGAATGGGAAAGGTCTGTGAGACGGAGCGGATGACGCCGCGGCCGTTTAAGATCAGGGTTGCTTTTTCCGTCAGAACCAGGTTGATGGCGCGATATATGGATGTGACATGGATGGGTTGGAAGTTTGCATTCAGGACCAGCACAGGTTCGTTCATGACAACACCATAATGATTATAACAGCTTTGATGCCGATCTTAAAAGCCCCTTGTTGAAAATTTACGGTTAAGTTGTTTTCCCATGAAGAAATCAAACAGAGTTTATTTTCAATCAACACAGCAATCGTTTTAAGGCAATCGTTTTGGGCAGGGAGCGAAAAAACTGTTAAAATAGTATCTGATAAAAAGGATCGTTATGAAGCGCTGGCAAATCACCCTGGGGATATCACTGGTCGTATTAGGCATATTTTCTTTGTTCAATCAACTTTTCCCGGATTTGAGGATCGGCCGCTTCACCGGACCTTTGATCCTGATCGGCCTGGGGATATTTGTAATCCTGAGGCCGAGAATGGCTGGGCCGGAGGTTAAGGTGCTAATCCCCATTTTGGGCGATATGCGCAACACCGGCGCATGGGAGGTGACCCGGCACGAAATTTGGTGGTTCGTCGGATCGATCCGATTGGATTTCTCAGAGGCTGTGTTTCCAGAAGGGGAAGGGAAGATTAACATCATCGGCTTTGTGAATGATATCCAGATTATCCTTCCCGAGGATGTGGGCTTGCAGGTTCTTTCCACGGCGTTTGTCAACGACTTTCATGGTTTGGGGGGAAAACAAGAGCGGTTCCTCAGCACGTTGGAAGAACAATCCTTAAACTTCACCACAGCAGAAAAACGCGTGGTTGTGGAATCCATTGCGTTTGTGGCTGAAGTAAAAGTCCGGCCGACAATGTTGTAGTGCCAATGACGGTTTTTTTCGATATAATTAAGTAATGGTGAAAATGGTAGCATTTTATTACCACCGACCTTAAAAGAAAAATTGTCCTGGCTCCCTGGCGCGCCTGGTGAGACGGGCGCGTTTTATTTTGTGAGCATGTGGACAGACACTAACATTAACCGAGGAGGCGATCGTGAACATTAACCAACAAGTGACCTACCTGATGCGCGGGGTTGAATATGGCGATCCGGCGATGTATGAGGCGATGAAGAAAGAGCTGCGAGAGCGATTAATTGAAGCAGAACGGCTGGGCAGGCCGTTGCGGGTGTATTGCGGCTATGACCCACGCACCACGGATTTGCATATTGGTCATACCGTCACGATGCGCAAACTGCGTCAATTCCAGGAGTTGGGGCATCAGGTCGTCTTTGTGATTGGCACCTACACGGCGCTGATCGGGGACCCCTCTGATAAGGACAAATTGCGTCCACAGCTCACCCCGGAGGAGGCAAAAATCAACGCGGAAACATATGCCGAGCAGGCTTTTCGCATTCTGGATCGAGAAAAAACTGAAATTCGCTACAACGCGGAGTGGCTGTCTGAGCTGACATTCAAAGATTTGATCCATTTGGCCTCAAATTTCACCCTGCAGCAATTCCTAACCCGTGAAAACTTCCGCAACCGTTGGGAAAACGAAGAAGCGATCTATTTTCACGAGTTGTTCTACGCCATCATGCAGGGCTATGACGCCTATGTTTTGGAAGCCGATGTCCAGGTGGGTGGCACGGACCAAATGTTCAATATCATGACGGCAGCACGCAAGATCATGACCTTTTACCATGCCAAGCCGAACATTGGCATCATCCTGCCTATCCTCCCAGGAACGGATGGCGAGCTAAAGATGAGCAAATCGTTGGGCAACCACATTCCCCTGAATACGACCCCTGAAGACATGTTTGGCAAGGTGATGAGTGTGCCGGATTCTGCCATGCCCAGTTATGCCCGTTTAGTCACGCGCTGGACAGTGGACAAGATCGAGGCTTTTGAGCGTGCGATGGCTTCAGGCGAGGTTCATCCCCGGGACGCCAAGATGGAATTGGCAGAAGAAATCACAGCTGCCTTTTTCGATGAGGAGAAGGCAAAACAGGCGCGCACGTATTTCATCAACCTGTTCCAAAAAGGGGACATGCCGGAGGATATCCCCAGTTTTAAACCACAAGGTGAACCCATTTTGCTTGAGGTTTTGGTGGATAGCGGCTTGGTGAACAGTAAAAGCCAGGCACGCCGCTTGATTGAGCAGAACGGTGTCAAAATCGATGGTGAAGTTGCCACTGATCCTTACCTGCTGTTGGCGCCCGGTGCCGTTGTGCAGGTTGGTAAGCGGCATTTTATCCGCATTGTTGAGTGACCACAACAGAAATATTTATTATGGTTGTTGCGTAGTGGGAGTCTTGCCTGAAAAACGAATGGCGCTCTCGATCAAGGCGGCGCCGATCGTTTCTGCCAGGATAGGCGAGTCTTGCTCGAGGACGACGACGGCCGTCATGGGTTGGCCCTGCCATCCGGTGGTTGTGCCCGCAACAAACCAGGTGATTGGCGGCTGATTATCCCTCACGACTGTGGCTAAAACCTGCCAATAGGGGGCATGCGGCAATGATAACAACTGGTTGACCTGGTGTGTTGATGCTGGGTCCAATGCCTCGGCATTGGGCTGTAATTTTGGCAGGGCGGTCCAACCATCAAGAGGGCTTAGATAAGCATTGATGATTCTTGGCCCGGGCCGCATGCCATGGTGGGTGATCGCGCTGGCCGCCATGGCCATTTGCAGGGGGCTGATGACAAAGCTGCCCTCGCCACGATAAAAAGCGTTCATATCAGAAAGATCAGGCAAGGTGGGGTTAGCCACAGGCAGGTGTAAGCGAGGTGCGGAAAAGAATCCCAGATTTTCGTATATATTTTGGAGCAGATCAACGCTCAGGTCTCTCGCAATGTGCATTTGCGCATTCTGACAGCCATTGGAGATCACGGCTTGCCAGGTGAGCGGTTCTTCCAGCGGCTGCACACACTCGAGGCTGTCGCTCATGTCCTGGAAGCGGGTTTCGGGGTCTTGAGACTGGAGCAAGGACTCGGGATCACTCGCCATCATAAACGGGAACAGCGCCCCGCCCGGGGGATATAACCCCTGTGTAGCCCGGTTTAGCAAAGGCGCATTTTCATCTCCTAGCAAGTCCACCCAGGTTATTTCTAAGTCGGCCGCGTCAAAATATGGGTGCGAGGCCATGGCAAGGATTTCACCGGTGCTGGCATTCATGACCACAGCCGTGCCATTATGGCCCTCTAAAAGTGCATCAGCTGACCTTTGAAGGTCCAAATCAATGGTCAGGCGGACGTCCAGACCTTGGGGGGGTTGATTGTAAAGCAGCTTGTGCCAAAAATAGGTCGAATAGGGATAACCGGTATGCCCGCGCAGGTAGGTGAACATGGAGGCTTCGATCCCCGTCTGCCCGTAAATGCGATGCGAAAAGCCAATCACCGGATAAAGCGGGACGTGTTTGCTCGTCCGGGTGAAGTCTCCGATCTCACCTACGCTGGTGATGATAACCTGATTGTCGCGGTCGACAATATCGCCGCGTTTGACAAAGCGATCATTGATGATCCAGCGCGGGTTCTCAGGCCTGTTGATCAGCGAGGGGTTGAACCAGAAGGAGAGCAAGCTGACGGTGATGATTTCAACGATCATTGCAAGGATCAGCAAGAAACCGACCGTGGCATAACGCGGTTGCTTCAGGGTCATGGTTTCACCTTCAGGGGCCGATTGATGGCTGATGGTGAGCAAGATCAGCACGCCGCAAAAGGAAACCAGTAAGGATGAGCCGCCATAGGAGAGAAACGGTAAGGTCACCCCGGTGAGGGGCAGCAAGCCGATATTCCCGCCGATGATGAGGATGCTTTGAATTCCGAAATAAAAGCTCAGCCCCAGGGTTAAATAGCGATGGAAGGAATTGTTCGTGCCCATGGCTATTTTGATGCCGCGAAAAATCAGGACAGCATATAAGAGGATGATGGCAGTGACCCCTAAAAAGCCGATTTCTTCAGCCAGTGCAGAAAAAATAAAATCAGAAACCGCCACCGGGATCAAGCCAGGGCTGCCCAGCCCGGGTCCAGTACCGAGCAGGTTGCCTTCCGCGATGGCAACCATGGACTGGATAATTTGATAGGAGGCGCCGGTTGGGTCTCCAAAGGGGTTCAGCCAGGTATCCACCCTCAGGCGGACGACATC
>DKFH01000195.1:36975-51781 GCA_002452315.1 Anaerolineaceae bacterium UBA6801
AACATCGCCATATAAATGAGCAAAAAGATGGCGGCTGTCCCCAGGTCGCCCTGGAAAACCAGTAAGAGCAGTGCAATGCCCGTCACGACCAGGGTAGGCAGTAAAGCTTCAAAATTTTTATCCGATACCAAGACCCGATCAGTAAAATACCCTGCCAGGTAGGCGATCATCAATAATTTAAGGGGCTCAGAAGGTTGAAAGTGGAGGCCCAAAAATTGCAGCCAGCGCGTGGACCCTCCGCCAAGGGGATTCGTGCCCATGAAGATGGTCAAACCTGTCAAGAACAAGCCGGTTATCAACCAGATGTATTTGTAGCGTTGCAAATACTTTAGATAACCTGGAAAGTATAAGCCCAGTAAAACAATCAATGCAGCAATGCCAAGCCATAGTGTTTGACGCAAACCCAGGCTGGGGAATAAGCGCCAGATGGCCATCAGGCCGATACCGCTCAGTAGGGCAATGATCGGCAGGAGGTAGGGATCGCGCTGGGGGAGTTTGCGAGCGGTTTGATTGTTAAGCAGCGAAAAAATTAATCCCCAAGCCAAGATACCAATCCAGTGTTGGTACTGGTATCGTTCACTGCCGGCGTGAAAACGCACGGCCGGTGCCAAAGTCAGGATCAGGCCGTAACTCAGGATCACCAATGCAGCCAGGGTCATCAATCGGCCCTGAATGTGGTTATTCCTGTCTGCCTGATCCCTGCTGGGGAACAATCGCTGCACGGCTATTCCAGGTATTTCTTCGTCAGGAGCGATAAATTTTCAACCATGTCGGGGTCGATATGGTCGGGATTGGTAATGAGCGCGTTTTTCAGGCTATCTTCGCAGCTGCAATGTGCGCCGGGATCCATCCTTTCGACCATGCTTTTGATGGCTTCCTGGGCGATGCTGACATTTTGGAACAGCGTTTGTATGACCATCTCAACCGTTACCGGTTCTTTGCTGGTGTGCCAAACGTCATAATCGGTGACGTGCGCCATGGTGGTGTAGCACATCTCGGCCTCGCGGGCCAGAAAAACCTCGGGTGCAGCTGTCATACCGATGATATCGATGCCCCATTGCCGGTAAAGGTTTGATTCGCCCTTGGTTGAGAAACGCGGACCTTCAATGGTGATATAGGTCGCCCCACGATGATAGCTGGCGTTGGTGTCCTTTATGGCTTCTTCTAGGACATCAGAAAGCCCCTGGCAGAACGGGTCAGCGACGCTGACATGGGCGACCAGGCCGGTGTCGAAGAAGGATCGTTTGCGCAGGTGGGTGAAATCAAAGATCTGGTTGGGGATGATGATGTGTCCTGGTGCATAGGATTCTCGCAGGGAACCGCATGCACTCACGCTGACGATGCGGGAGACCCCCAGGGATTTAAGCGCATAGATGTTGGCACGGTAGGGGACTGCGCTGGGCGGGTAAACATGGCCGATGCCATGCCGGGCGAGGAATGCAACAGGTTTCCCGGATAGCTTTCCGATTGTGATCGGTGAGCTGGGTTGACCAAAGGGGGTGTCGACTTCGATCGTCTGGACGTCTTTAAGGTCCTTGAAGTTATACAGGCCAGAACCGCCAATGACTGCTAATACTGGTGTTTCATACATGGGTTTTACCTACCTTTTTACTGATTGATTTGGATGATGATCAATACTTTGCCCACTCGTAATTCGTCGCTTTCGGTGATGACGGTGGGGGAATCAATGGGATTCTCGTTGATAAACGTGCCGTTGGTGGAATTTAAATCCGTTGCCCACCATTGTTTATGGTGGTAGGTCAGCTTACAATGCCTGAGAGAGATAGTCTCGTCTGGGATGGCGAAGTCACAATCCGGATCGCGGCCGATGATGATCTCGGGCGCTGCAAATTGCTTCTCGATCGGCTCCTGGTTGACCAATGCCCGCAGGGTAATCCGTGATGCCAGCGCATCTTTTTGGTTTCGAAATTGCGCCTGTAAATCTTTATAAATGGTGTAGGCAATCCACCCGACAAATAAGTAGGTCAGGATTATAAAAAGGAGACGTAAAAAAAACACCAAAGCGGCATTCATCAAAGTTCGTCTCCTGGTTCATCGTGGATGGGATCGACAGGTAGAACTGATGTGGGGAAGGCGCTGGTCGGCTCCTGGTTGTAGATCAGGTTGACCGTCCCCAGGCGGATGACGTCGCCAGCATGCAGCGTAGCTTGCGAGATCCGCCGCCCGTTGAGATACACGCCGGCGGTCGAGCCGACATCAAAGATGACATAGTGATTTTTAATAGCCCGCAGCTGGGCATGGTGACGAGAAACATGGAGATCTGAAAGCACAAGGTCGTTGCCTGAATGCCGGCCAATATCAATGACAGGTTTGACCAGGGGATAGCTGGATTTTCCGGCGATGATTAGCATGGCGTTTTCGGGTAATGTTGGCTCGTTACCTTCTGCTTCTTGTGTTGTCATCACAGCTGTATCAGGTAGGGCTAAGTCTTTAGATACAAAATGGGCTGCAATTGAGAATCCTCCCACCGGGATGGTGGCTACAGGGACCAGCTCGATCTTGGGCGGTTTGTGGAACACCAAATTGACCGATTCACCGATGGTGTGGATTGAGTGGGCGATTTCATCCAGGATGTCCTGATGCAGCTGCCATTCGATCAGATCTTGGGGTGACACGCGTAATAAGTACAGATCCGGTGCGTAGAGCTTCCCCGTCTCATCTCTGAGTGCGGTTTTCTGCATCACCTGCAGGAGCTCGTCGACCAACGTTGAATCCGGCTGATGTCCTGTGAAGATTTTGGGCAGTTTTTTCTCAAACAGTGCCCGAAGGTATGCTTCTATGCGGTCAAAGGTCGTGTTCATGATATCCAATCCAGTATAATTATACTCAAGTATGAAAACACACGGTTATCAGGAGGTTGACCATACCGCTGATGTTGCCCTGCGCGTGTGGGGTGAGGACTTTCTGGCATTACTGAGGCAGGCTGCCAAGGGCATGTATGCTTTGATGGGTGCCGTGCCTCAAGCTGATTCATCTGTAAGGAGGGTTTTCGTCATTCCACAGGGGAATCAGGAGACCGTTTTGGTTGATTTCCTGAATGAGCTGTTGTTTCTGGCTGAGGAAGATGGCATTATGTTAGATCATTTTTCATTTTATGAGGGCCAGGAAAACATTGAAGTTACATCAACCGGCAAAAAGATATCTTCGCAGGAACGCGTGATCAAAGCGGCCACATTTCATGACTTAAGGGTGGAAGAAACAACCACTGGCTGCCTGGCCACCATCACCTTTGATGTGTAGGAGGCGCAGTATGTCAGAAATAACACAAAAGGATTTTACAAAGACAAGCGACTACGAATGGGAGATTCCTGCCGATTTCCGGTCCGACATGCGTGTGCCGGTGCGGGTGTTTGCTTCAAAGGCGTTGCTGCAAGACGCCTTTAAGGATAAATCGATTGAGCAGGCGGTCAACGCGAGCACCTTGCCCGGATTGGTTGAGGCGGTTATGGTCATGCCGGACATGCACCAGGGATATGGGTTCCCCATCGGCGGTGTGGCAGCGACGGATCCAGAAACCGGCGTGGTCTCGCCGGGGGGTATCGGCTATGACATCAATTGTGGGGTCCGATTGTTGGCTTCGCGCATCACTCTTGAGGAAGCCGAGCCATTTATACATAATCTGGCCTCTGCAGTGAATCACTATTGTCCGAGCGGCGTCGGTGTTGGCGGTCGTCGGAAACTCTCCAGCAGTCAACTGGCCGAAGCCTGCATCAAAGGTGCCTCCTGGGCCAAAAATGACCTGTACACTGAGCCCGAAGATCTCCAGCGGACGGAAGACGAGGGCTGTTTAGCAGGCGCTGATCCTGCAAAGGTCAGCCAGCGAGCATTAGACCGCGGGAAGAGCCAGCTGGGGACATTGGGCGGCGGCAACCACTTTATTGAGGTTGACCTTGTTGTGGAAATTTTTGACCAGGCGGCCGCCCGTGCGATGGGGCTTTACGTAGGCGAACTGGCCGTCCAGATTCATACGGGCTCGCGCGGCTTTGGCCACCAGATCTGCACCGATTACGTCCGCCGGCTCCAGGGGGCGGTGGTGAAATATGGCATCAAATTGCCCGATAAACAGTTGGTCTGCGCGCCGATTGCCTCTGAGGAAGGCCAGGATTATTTGGCGGCCATGCGGTGTGGGGCCAACTTTGCCTTTTTGAATCGTCAGCTGCTGACCAATAACATCCGCCAGGCTTTCGAAGTGGAGCTGGCAGGCAAGGTTGATAACTGGCATTTGACCCAGGTTTACGATATCGCGCATAACATTGGAAAATTTGAGCGTCACTTCGTGCAGGGAGAAAAGATGCTGGTCTGTGTGCACCGCAAAGGTGCCACACGTGCGTTTGGGCCTGGGTCAGAAGGTTTGCCCCCGGAATATAACGAAATTGGGCAGCCTGTGCTGGTTCCTGGTTCGATGGGCACGGGGTCATGGGTATTGACAGGCACACACACCAGCATGCAGCGCTCATTTGGCTCGTCCTGTCACGGGGCTGGCCGGGTGATGAGCCGTTCTGAGGCCAAGCGCAGTGTGTGGGGTGAAACCTTGCTCAAGCAACTGGAACAGGACGGCATTACTGTCCATGCAGGATCTTTACCCGGGCTGGCGGAGGAAGCGCCCCAAGCCTATAAGGATGTGGATCGGGTCGTTGAAAGTGTGGTCGGTTCAGGTATTGCGAAAAAAGTAGCGCTGCTGCGCCCGTTGATTGTGATCAAAGGTTAACGCCAAGCATATATGGGGTTGCTGAAGATCCATCCACGCATTTTTCCTTTATAAGGCAGGAAAGCTTCTACTCGATAGACGCCTTGCTCAGTGGTGAGGTGGGTGCAGACATCCCGACCCTGCCATTCTTTGATCACCTGACCATTTTTCAACAAGCGGCACAGCGTTGGCCTGGGCAAACGGATCTGAAAGGTCAGCCCTCGTTTGATTTCAACCTCGTCTCCCATTATGAATTGGCCATCGTCATTGTTGACCGAGAACCGGAAGCCATCGGTTGGCGCGGGCAGGTCATACGCCACAAAACAATGCCCCTGCCGGAGGGATTGGATGATCATATTGCGGTCATCTATGAATGATCCGCTGAGGGGTTTGGGCGTGAAGATATGCGTGGTGACGCTTTTAAAGTGATGCAGGTAGGGATACAGATGAATAGTGAACGGGCCTAGTTTGATGCGCAGCTTGTGGGCATCAACACCGCCTATGGCAACAATCCGCTGCATGCGGGCTGTAATTAGATCGTCCCATAAGGCGAGCGTGCGCTCGAGCGGGCCGAGGGACATTTGTTTAGGGAACAATGCATTGCGGAGGGCTGAGAACCAACTGGTTGTGACGCTCTTGAACTCACTCATCTGGTTCCAAAGTTCAATCCCGTTAAAATTCTTTACATCCCAGGCGCGCCAGGAGAAGGCTTTTTGATTAAAATCTTCCAGCGGGTCTTCGATCGGGTGTGCAAGAAACGACAGCCCCTCCGCGCTGGCGATTTGGTCGATCAACTGCTGGGGTGAATCCGCATACACCGAAAGCTCTTTCCGGGCGTTGATCGCCAGCAGGTGGTTTCCAGGCGGGTCAAGCGTGCGGTCGTGGATCTCTTCACCTACGAGAAGCATGACTTTCCGCTTTCCCTCGCCGTAATACCCATCCAGGCCATCGATCCAGATATTGTGGTCTGTGGTAATGATTCCGTGGAGACCGGCTTGTTCGGCAATTTTTACCAGATCTGTGTGGCTGGCGCTTCCGTCTGAGTAGTGGGTGTGAATGTGGATGGAAAACTTGGCTTCATGCATTGGGTTGACGGTTTTTTAAAATTATGGGTATAATCATGCCTGTTAAAGGAGGCACGAGTGGAAAATTATTTTAGCATTGCATTAATTATAACGTCTATTGCACTAATTGCGAGCATTATTTTGCAGAGCAAAGGTGTTGGCTTGGGTGGGTTGACCGGTGGCGGCGATGCAGGCGGCGTTTACACAAAACGCCGTGGTGTTGAGAAGGTCCTGTTTTGGGTCACAATCGGCCTTAGCGTTGTGTTCTTTATCCTGACCATGTTAACCGTTATGTTTGGTCGATAATCCACAATGTGGATTCGCCAGGCTTAATTCAAACTCGACCACGAATCACCGGGCAACTAACCAGCAGTGGCGTTGCCCATTTTAAATTAACATCATGAAAAAATTTCGTTGGCAGTTGTTAATCATCTTGGTCACCGGGTTAATCGTCGGTGTTTTGCTGATTCTTCAACAAATGGATGATGATGTGGAACTCACCGCCACGCCCGCGCCTATTTCGGGCGGGATTTACACCGAGGCGCTGGTTGGGAATTTCATGCGTCTGAACCCATTTCTTAGCGTGCACAACCCGCCGGATCATGACGTCAGTCGTTTGCTGTTCAACGGCCTGGTCCGCTTTGATTCACGCGGCATTCCGCAAGCTGACCTGGCTGAATCGTGGGGTGTATCCTTTGATGGCACAGTCTATAACTTCAGCTTGCGGGAAGATGTTTTCTGGCACGATGGCCAGGTTTTCAGCAGCCGGGATGTGCTGTTCACCATTGATATCTTAACCACTGAACACCCATTGATCCCCGAGGACTTGCGCACCTTTTGGTCGCAGGTTGAGGTGGTGGTTTTGTCTGAAACACAACTGCAATTTCTGCTGCCCGAGCCATTTGCGCCTTTTTTGGACTATTTGACCTTTGGCATCCTCCCTGAGCACCTATTAGGTGGAATAAACCTGGATCAAATGATCGACCACCCCTACAATCTGGCGCCGGTTGGCACCGGTCCGTTTCGTTTCCAGCGTTTATTGGTTGAGAATGATCAAATTGTCGGCGTGGTCCTGGAAGCGTTTGATGCTTATTTCTTGAACCGTCCGTATCTGGATGAGTTTATCTTTCGGTATTATCCCAGCTCGGAGGACGCGCTGGCAGCTTACCGCAGGGGTGAAGTTGAAGGCATCGGCAGCGTTCATGAATCAATCTTACAGGATGTATTAAGAGAAACTGGGCTCTCCCTATTTACCGTACGGGAACCTGTCCTTTCGATGGTTTACCTTAATCTGGGTAATCCACAGGTGGGTTTTCTGCAAGATCCGGAATTTCGACACGCATTGATGACGTCCATCAACCGGACAAAAATTGTGGATCGGGTTTTCCAGGGGCAGGCCATCCTGGCAAATGGGCCAATCATGCCTGGCACCTGGGCCTATTACAATGATCTGGAAAGCTCCCAATACGACCCCAGCGAAGCACGGCGCCTTTTTGATGCTACAGGCGCAGTTTTTGATGAAGACTCTGACCTGTATCGAACGGATACCGGCCTGGAGATCGCCGTGACCTTGCTCTATCCCAACACACCGCGTCACCGCCAAATTGCACAAATGATTCAATCCGATTGGGAAGCATTGGGCGTATCCGTTGAACTGGAAGCCAAACCGTATGAGCAAGTGTTGGCAGATCTTGAAGCGCGTGAGTATCAGACGGCTTTAGTCGATATCAACCTGATGCGTTCACCAGATCCTGATCCCTATCCGTTTTGGGGACAGGCACAGGTTGTCTCCGGACAGAACTACGCAGATTGGGATAACCGGACGGCCAGTGAATACCTGGAACAAGCCCGGATGACAGTTGACTTAAGTGAACGCGAACGCCTTTACCGCAATTTCCAGGTCATTTTTGTGCGCGAAATGCCCTCACTGCCTTTGTTTTATTCCACATTCACTTATGCTGTCAGCTCGGATATCAATGGCATTGTCCTGGGCCCGATCTTTGAACCTGGCGATCGATTTAATAATGTGCATTCGTGGTTCATCCTCACCGGACGTGATACAGGCAACGCAGTACCGGCCGAGGCAGAAGTATCGATCGAGGACTGAGAGGGGCATATGGCGCCTTTTTATACGACGGATGGCGACCTGGGTGAGACAGGCTATTTAGGCAAAGAGCGGATTTCGAAATCCTCTTTGCGGATTGAAGCCGTAGGCAGCGTGGATGAGGCCAGTGCAGCCGTGGGCCTGGCACGCGCCCTGTGCGTTGACCGAAAATCACAATCCATCCTGGTGGCCATTCAAAAACACCTCTACATTTTGATGTCTGAATTATCCGCTTCACCCGAAACGGCAAGCAATTTTGATAAACTCGATTCGAGTTATGTCAACTGGCTTGAAGCGCAAATCCAGGAGCTGGAAGATGTGATTGAAATGCCCAGGGCGTTTATACTTCCGGGAAGTACACCCGCCAGCGGGGCATTGGCTTTGGCGCGCACCATTGTCAGACGCGCTGAACGCCGGGCAGTGGCTGCTCTGGAGGGGGGATTGATCGAAAAACAATTATTGATTACGTACCTCAACCGCTTATCATCCCTGCTTTTTGTGTTGGAACTGTATGAAGCAGGTATCTCTGGACAAGAGATCCAGTTAACGAAAGAAACCTGATTCATGATTGGGACCTTTATCAATGTTGCCGCCATCATCATCGGGTCTTTTTTGGGGATACTGATTGGACAACGGTTTTCAACCAAACTCCGGGAGACAGTCATCGCTGGGCTGGGTTTGTTCACCCTGGGCTATGGCCTGATGACATTTTTAGAGACGGCCAATCCCCTGGTGCCCCTGGGCGGTTTGCTGATCGGTGCGCTTTTGGGCGAGTGGTGGAAGGTGGAAGAAGGGCTTCAAAACATTGGCGGTTTTCTCAAACGATTGGTGGTCAGGGGGGAGAAAGAACAGGAAGCGCCTTCAAAATTTGTTGAGGGCTTCGTGACTGCTTCGCTGGTATTTCTCATCGGCCCAATGGCGATTCTGGGTGCCATCCAGGATGGGCTAACCGGAAATTTTGAGATGTTGACCATCAAGGCGATTTTGGATGGCTTTGCTTCGATTGCCTTCGCGTCTTCCCTGGGGATCGGGGTGATCTTCTCAGCCCTGACCATTTTGGTTTACCAGGGTGGGATCGCGCTGATGTCTGGTCTGTTCAGCCAGTATTTTTCAGAGGCAATGGTGACTGAAATGACGGCGGCTGGCGGATTGATTTTGATCGCCATCTCGCTGAGCAGTTTGCTGGCCATCAAGAAAATTCGCACGGGCAGCTTTCTGCCTGGCTTGCTGGTCACGCCGCTGATTGTACTGATGCTGGAACGCTTTTTTGGGGCTTAACCTGAAGATATCTCTCTCCGGTGAGATTATTTGAATAACATCACCAATACCCGTTGAAGGGTGTTATTTGTCAAGCAATTCGTCTAAAAGAGCAGTCAATTCACTAGCCGATACCAGCTGATCGTTGACCAGAAAGCTTGGTGTGCCTGTGACGCCTACGGATTGAGCAAAGCGACGGTCCTGTTCAAGCGCGTTTTGAAAACCGTTATCTCCCAGGAGGCAGGTTTCAAAGCTGTCAATTTCTAATCCCGCAGAATCCGCCAAGCGGATCAGGTTGTTGATTGAAGCGCCACCTTGTACACTTGCTGCTGTATAGAGGTCGGGTTTGTATTCAAAAAACCGGTTCTGCTCCGCGGCACAGTAAGCGGCTTTGGCCAAATTCTGAGAGGCCTCATCCTGCCCAGCCAGGGTTAGATAACGGTAAAAAACATGGCCGGTTTCGACATAGTCCCTAATAAAATTTGGCTCTGTCGTTTTTGCAAAATTTTCACACCATCCACAAGCAAAACTCGAGAAATTGACCACGGTGATAGGGGCATCAGGATTGCCGAGGGTAAACCCTTCACCGCCGCTGAGGGTTGCGCGACCTTTAAGCAGGTTGGGCAGGATGGCAGCCAAGCTGATCAGCAGAATTGCGCCTATGGTGATGATGATCACTGTGAGGTTCTTGCGCCGCTTTTCTTCCAAGCGCTTTTTTCTCAATAATTCTCGTTGTGCCTGGTTTGTCGTCATAAAAACCTCCATCGTTGCCTTAACGGCTTGATTTTGCTACATTTGCGGGATGTTGTCCAGCAAGAATTGTTGCTGCCGATTAGTTTTACCTTGGTTACTTAAATTTCGAGCTGGTAAACCGGTATGCGTTCCCCGGTGCTGTGAAATCCAAATTTATAATAGACCGCGAGCGAAGGTGCATTGTCTGCCTGGGTGTTCACCGTTACATGCCATATGTTTTCTCTGTGGAACCGATCAAGCAAATCGGCAACCAGTGCAGAGGCAATCTGCCGCCTTTGCTGTTGCGGATCGACAGCTAAACGCGCCAGGTGGCCATGACTGCCCAGGCAGGTGCTGATTTGGTAGCCAACGATTTTTTCGTGTTTGACAGCCACTGTGCTGATCCCACGCTGGTTGAACGCATTCGTCAAGACCGCCAGGGCGTTTTGCCACAGCGGTTCAAAGGCAGAATGATCAATTTGAGCCACCTGGGGCAGATCATCCACACGCATAGGGCGAATTTCTACCTCGGTATGGAATGTTATCCGTGGGGGACTCATGGCCCTTGTTTGCAGTACGACGATATCATTGATGTGGTTAAACCCGGGCTGCAAAAGCAGGGATATGAACCAGTCACTGGAACCCAATGCGCACAGGTTTGAGATTCCCATGGGGGTGAGCATTGCAATGGCTTTTGAGAGCAGCCGCTGCCATGCGGATGAAAGCAAATCAGCCTCGCTCACACCAAAAAGGCGCACCCAGGTGGCCTGTTCCACTTCTGGCGCCGCCAGCAGGATGGACCGGATTTGTTGCTGATGTTTCTCAAGTAAAAAGGGCTGGCCCCCGATCCACTCTGTGGGGCTGATCCAATCCAGGTGTCTATGGACTAAATGGTTCTGAGCCAGGAAACGGTTAATCGCCAGCTGATCTGCTGTAGTGGCGTTGGTTATAGTCTGGTTATCCGGGGAAACAGGCTGAGCATCAGACATGCGTCAGGATGGGTTATTGATGGGTGCGCTTTGGGATAATAAGCTTGGGTAAATCATTCACTCAGACCTGAGTTTTTCTAACAGATATTTGGCAATAAAGGCCTGGTCTTCTTTGGAAACCTTCGAAAAGGCTTTGAAAACGTCGGTGTATTGTTCATCAAACAAGCTCTCCCCTGGCGAAGTGTCAGGTTCAAATTCTGGGTGCCAGGCTTTCTGCGCATCCGTTTTAGTGAGGTCGGTTTTTGACGGCCAGAGTGGTTCATGCAGGGTGTCCATCGGGATTTCTAGGACGGTACTGATGTTGATCAGGTCATCGATCGCCATAGGCGCGGTGCCTTCGAGGTAGGCTTGCAGCGTTTCAAGGGGAATCTGGGTGGCTTGCTGTAGGTCTGCTAACGTTAATGCTTGCCTTTCGAGTTCCAGGCTGATCAGCGCTCGCAGCATCTTCTGGCGAATCTGGATATATTGTGTACGGAGGTCTTCTTGCAAAAAGGCAGCATATGACCGCGTCGGTTGATCCCTGGAAAGGATATCGGACGGATTTTCCCCCAGATAAATCGCCAGCAACTCCAGCTCTGGCAAGGTAATCGGTTCGGACCCTTTTTCGATACCATGATAAGTTTCTTTGGATAGCCCCAAAATGGTGGCGCAATCATGAATGCTGCGGCGTTTGCTTTTTCTGATGTACTTGATCCGTTTTAAGATGAGGTCGTTTGTTTCTGACATTAGAAACCACCTGTGATTATCGTGGCGTGTTATGTGTTCTCAATTTATTATAGCCTAAGGAAGGCTAATTGACGACTAATGTTCAAGGGTGCACTGGATCAAAAGGGATGTCTGTTGTTTTGAATACGCATTGTCCTGCAATAAATGTCGCCACAGGCTGGATATGGCCCAGTTGGTGTGGGTCAATGGCAAAAGGGTCACTTTCTAAGAGGATGAAATCCGCTGCAAAACTGGGCGATATTTTTCCCAGAAGGCTGCCCTGGCCAGAAATCAGTGCCGGGGAGTGGGAAAATCCATAAAGCGCCTCATTGAGGGAAAGACGCTGGCCAGGATGCCACCCTTCAGGCCCGGGCGAGCCATCCAGCCGGCGGCGTGTTACCGCGGCATGCAACCCCAGGAAGGGATTGAAGGGTTCCACCGGCGTATCCGACCCAAGGGCATAAGCAGCGCCAGACGCCAGGAGCGAGTGGTAGGCATAGGCGTGTTGTGCCCGCTTACCCAGGTAGCGATCGGCCATGATCATGTCCGATGGGGCATGAACGGGCTGGACGGAGGCGACAATGCCGAGCTGGGCAAAACGGGGCAGATCAGACGGATCGACGATCTGGACATGCTCAATTCGGTGGGGCAGGTGTGGCAGATGGTGGTCTTCCTCATAGGCTCTGAGATGTTCAAAGGCATTCAATACGATGTGGTTTGCCCGGTCACCAATGGCATGCACAGCCAGGGCTATGCCATGATCGACAGCCAGACGGCCGATCTCAACCAGCTCATCCTCGTTCAGGAGGAGATCGCCGGTGGTTTGGGTGCCCTCAAAGGGGGCCTGCATGGCTGCGGTCTGCGGCCCCAGGGCGCCATCTGAGAAGAGTTTAACGCCGCCCAGGTTCAAGCGATCATGACCAAAGCCAGTACGAAGGCCCGCATTGATGAAAGCATCCAGGTGATCAAAGGGGATGGATTTGTGCACACGTAAGGGGGTGGCCCGCGCTTGATCGATGGCTTGCAGCGCTTTCCAGCAAGCAAAGTCATCAAAATCATGCACACCCACCAGCCCGAACGCCCATAATTTTGGGAATAAAGCTGTGAGTTTGGTGATCGTTTCGTCGGGTGAAGGTTTGGGAATCACTGCCTCAACCAAACCCATCGCGCCGGCTTCGAGTAGTATCCCGGTCGGATGGCCTTCTGCATCGCGCAGAATGGTCCCGCCGGGGGGGTCGGGGGTGTGCGCGTCGATCCCTGCCAGCTGTAAAGCCCGGCTGTTGGCCCAGGCTGCATGTAGCGATTTAGCGGTCAGGTATGCGGGACGGTCACCGCTCACACTATCCAGCATGTGAGCATTGCCAAAGCCGCTCTCCCATCGATTTTGGTTCCAGCCATGACCTTTGATCCAGGCGTCCTCCGGGAGCTGGTCTGCAGCAGTTTTGACCCTGGAGAGGCATTCCTCGAGGGTGCTCGTTTCACAATCGATCATCGAGACGCTTTCGGCCAGCTGGCGCAAATGGACATGTGCGTCGATCAGGCCTGGCCAGATGGTCTTTCCTTCGAGATTGATCACCCGGGCCATGGGAGAGAAGCCATCCAGGATTTCCGCATCGGGGCCGATGGCTGAAAAGCGGCCTTGATCGATGACCAGGGCTGTGGCGCCGGGGTGATCAGGTGCATAGATATTGGCATTATGTAGAATAATCATCGGGCTATTCGGGCAGGATCTTGTCTAAAATCGTATTCAGGTCTTCGTCGGAATAATAGTAAATGACCAACTTTCCGCCATTTTTGCCGTGATTAAGGCGTACATTGGTGCCGAAATGGCTTTCCAGCCGATGCTCCAGCTCGCTCACCACAGGATCCGGGGTAGGTTTTGGCTTGGTGGGCGGCCTTTCCCCGCTCATTTTCTTAACCAGCGCTTCGGTTTGGCGGACGTTGAGGTCATCTTTTAACACGGTGCTCAGCACTGAAAGTTGCGCCGCTTCTGTCTGCAACCCAAGGATCGCCCGCGCATGGCCCTCGCTGATCAGGTTTTCTGCCAGTGATTTTCTGACGTGTTCGGGTAAATTCAACAAGCGCAGTGTGTTGGTGACGCTGGTGCGGCTTTTGCCCACACGTTCTGCGATTTGCTCATGGGTGAGGGAGAAGTCTTCTGCCAGGTGGCGGTAGGCTTCTGCCATCTCCAGGGGTGAGAGGTCACTCCGCTGCAGGTTTTCGATCAGGGCAAGTTCCAGTTGGCCCTGTTCTGTCACCGTGCGCGCAATGGCCGGGACCATCGAAAGGCCGGCTAGCTGGGCTGCCCGCCAGCGGCGTTCTCCGGCCACAATGGAATACATTTCTTCATCGGGATGCTTTGTGACGATCAATGGTTGCAGGATGCCATGCTCCAAAATGGACGCGGCCAGCTCCTGCAGCGTTTCGTCATCTATCTTCGTGCGGGGTTGTTGCGGGTTGGGCTGGATGCGATCAATGGGAATGCGGATGATCCCCTGACCCGAGACGGGCATGCCTTCAGCGGCATTTTCTGCGCTGGTGGGGATTAACGCATCCAATCCTTTGCCAAGTCCAGGTCTGCGTGCCATTATGTTGCCTCCTGAATGATGGGAACGGGTACGTTATCGGCGATCAATAGTTCTTTCGCCAGGGCTTGATAGGCTCGGGCGCCGGTAGAATCCGGCGCATACACCGAAATTGGCATCCCGTAGGATGGGGCTTCAGCCAGCCGGATGGACCGTGGAATGATCGCTTCGAAGACTTGCTCTCCAAAGAACCCTTTGACTTCCCGGACAACGTCTGCGGCTAGGTTTGTGCGTCCGTCAAACATTGTGAGGATGACCCCGCGGATTTCTAAATTCTCGAACAGTGAATTTTTGACGAGATTGATCGTCCGGGTCAGCTGTCCCAACCCTTCCAGGGCCAGGAATTCACACTGGACCGGGATCAGAACCCCGTTCAAGGCGGCCACAAGACCGTTCAATGTCAGCAAGCCCAGGGAGGGCGGGCAATCAACCAGAATATAATCGTAACGGTGTTGAATGGGTTCCAGGACGTTTTTAAGGATGAATTCACGGTTGACAGCATCGATCAATTCAATTTCCGCACCGGCTAAAGCCGGGGAAGAGGGGAGCAGGGATAATTTATAGCGGGGATTGTGGAGAATTTGGGGGAGGATGGGTTGTGCCCCAATCAGCACATTGTAGGTGCCGCCGTTGACCTGGTGTTTGTCGACACCCAGGCACGA
>DKFH01000046.1 GCA_002452315.1 Anaerolineaceae bacterium UBA6801
CAATCCCAAAAAGGCTGATTGGTATCCCATAAATTTAGCCCGTTCCTGCCCGCTAAAATAATCTGCAATCAGCGCGTTGGTGGCCGTCATAGCCCCTGCAATGCTAATACCCACCAACGCACGGGTAACCAGGATGGCAAAGATGTGATCGAGGAAAAAAGCGCCCGTTCCGGCCAACCCGCTCAACAAAATTGAACCTACCAGAACCGGCTTGCGCCCAAACCGGTCGGTTAACAACCCGATAATGGGGCCGCCCAGGACAACAAACAATGCCGGTAAGGTTATCACCATCGAGACCCACAGCGCGGCTCCCGGAACGTCCTCAAATGTCCTCAACATGGCAGGCATCGCGGCGGTCAGTCCGGCCCCAGAAATCAATGTGAGGTTTGCGCCGATCAACAGCACCAGTTTTCCCCATATATTGGGGGTTGTGTCGTTTTCTGAGGTATTCATTGTTTTGCTTTCTCCGTCAGGCATACAACGCACCGATCAGTAAATAAATCAAAGCGCATCAGCGCATCCCTTCATTGGATGGGGCTTTCTCTTTCTCGTGTGTGCAAATCTCTACCCTGGCGTGGCTTAGCGCTGGGCGACCGGTCAGGACTGCGCGCCAACAGGATAACTGCCGCAATCACCAACCCGCCCCCCACCCATTGCTGGAGGTTCAAGGATTCGCTCAGGAACAACATCCCCAGCAAAATATTCAACACGGGCTGCACAGTAATGATCACCGACCCGCGTGCGGCAGTCAATAAACGTAGGCCCACATTCATCGCCAAAATTGGCACCAACGAACCAAAGATAGAAAGGGAAATCATCAATGCCCACCCACCTAGGTCACCAGGGGTACTGATGCCCAGCACGGGGATCAATACAATCCCCACCAGCATNNGCACCAAACATGACACCATGGGTGCCCAGGAGCTGATCGTCAATGGCTTTGAACGCCTTTTCACTCAAGATCATATATACCGCCACCGCGCAGGCGTTCACCAGGGTGATCACCAGACCAATGGGATCGATGGCTAACGCTGCGCCAAACTCAATTGAGATCAACGCCAATCCGGCAAACGTGAGGGGTAAACCCAGCCAGAACAAACGCGGCACAGACGCCCCGGTCAGCAAGGCGTACAGGGTCACCAATGAGGGATAGATGTAAAAGATGATCACATAGATTGAAGAAGGCAAACGTTGCAGGGCAAACACGGCAGAAAAGCTGGCTACGGAAAAAACCAGCCCCAACACCAAGAACCGTCCAGGTGGATGGGGGAAAAACTGCTTGGGATGGTACCTGAGCTTGAGGATCACCCAAAACACCGGGGCAGCGATGGAAAAGCGCCAGATTGCAACATGTTGCGGCGGCATGCCGGTAAAGCCCGGGATCACCTTCATCAGCATCACAGCAATGGCCAGCCCAAACGCGGCAATCACCATGGCAATCACACCCAAATGTTTTTCTTTCATTCGTCTATGCTCCAAAAAATTAAACAGCGCTAATTATACCGGTTAATCCAAAGAATTCCCGGCATTAAATGCCAACATAACACGATTGATCTCCTGAAGTGAAGATAGATTCCTGTTTCAATCAAGCAATATCAGGATTCAGGATTATTAGCCACCTTATTGTGATCTTTCCTGCCGTATTGGGGTTCATCCTTTGTTGGTTTTCCACCCTTAAGGATGTCCCAATGTGTTTTTTTGTCTACTCCTTTGTCTCACATGTATCTGAACTTATTCAGATCACGTTGGAGTGTTCCCAGATAGATCTTGTTCCCCGTAATTAATGCAATAGCTTGGGTTTTTTACTGGCTAAAGGCAGGGGGATCTTCCATAAAACATCAGCAAATACATCTGAACTCAACCCAATTGGATTGGCTACCCCAAAGGGGAAGAGATCATCAAATACTAATTAAGATTGGTTTTATTAACACATTTCTTATCATCCAGGGTTGACTTATTACAACCAATAGGATAAGATTTATAAAGTTTATCCCCCCCACCCCCTGGGGGGGGATGGAGAAAAGATATGCAACACGACCATAGTGATAGTATTCAACGCTTAAAGATCATTGAAGGCCACATTCGTGGTATCCAGCGCATGCTGGAAAATGACCAGTATTGTATTGACGTGATCCGCCAGATACAGGCCGTTCAAGCAGCTCTGAACAAGATCAGCGTCAAACTCCTGGATGGCCATCTCAATTCCTGTGTGCTGACTGCCATCCAGGGCGAAGACGCTGAAGAGCGCACGCGGGTGTTAAAAGAGATCACTGAAATGTTTGAAACAACGACCAAAGTTTAATCAATAAAAGGAGTTTACCCATGAAATCAGTAACCTATTCCGTACCCAATATCTCCTGCAAACACTGCACCCACACCATCAGCATAGAACTGTCTGAACTTGAAGGCGTTACGAAGGTCGATGCCGATGTGCAAACCCGGCTCGTGACCGTTTCGTTTGACGATCCCGCCACCGAGCAGCAGATCAAAGACACCCTGGCTGAGATCAACTATCCAGTAGTTGAGTAACACATGGCAGATCAAAAGCACCTCACGCTCCCTATTTTGGGGATGACCTGCGCCAACTGCGTCGCCACGGTCGAACGTAACCTTAAAAAGGTTGATGGTGTCGAGTCGGCTAATGTCAACCTCTCCTCAGAGCGCGCTGCAGTCACCTATGACCCGGCCAAAGCCAACCTGGACGAGTTTATCAAACGCGTCCAGGGGGCTGGCTATCAGGTCGCCATTGGCGAAGCCGCGCTCGGGGTCAAAAACCTGAGTGATGCGTCGGATGCACGCCGCCTGGAAAAAGCGCTCAACCAGCAAGAAGGCGTGATAGAAGCGCACATCAATCTGGCCACAGAAAAGGCCCTTGTTAAATACGTCCCTACCATCATCAGCCAAAACGAATTACGCCGGGCTGTTCGCTCGGCCGGGTTTGACCTGCTGGAGGCTGACCTGCAACTGGACGATGCAGAAGCCAAAGCCCGCAAAGCAGAGATCGCCCAGCAGCGACGCTTACTGATCATCGGCCTGATCTTCACTGTGCCCTTGTTTGTCCTCTCTATGAGCCGCGACTTTGATTTATTACCCATGTCAATAGCGCATGCCCCCTGGATTAATTACCTGTTCTGGTTCTTAGCGACGCCGGTCCAATTTTATGTAGGCTGGCAATACTATGTCAACGGCTACAAATCCATCCGCAACGGCTCAGCCAATATGGATGTCCTGGTGGCCCTGGGTACCTCGGCGGCCTATTTCTATTCCATCCCCATCACCCTCGGTTTTATCCCCGGACACGTCTATTTTGAGATCTCCGCGGTGATTATCACCCTGGTAAAACTGGGCAAGTACCTCGAAGCCAAAGCCAAAGGCGGTGCCAGCGATGCCATCCGCAAGCTGATGAACCTCCGTCCGCGCAAAGCTTACGTGGTCCGGGACGGCGTTGAGGTCGAAGTGAACGTAGATGAAGTAGAAGTCGGTGACGTGGTATTGGTCCATCCGGGTGAGAAAATCCCGGTGGATGGTGTGGTCGTTGAGGGCCGCTCCACGGTCGATGAATCCATGTTGACAGGCGAATCACTGCCTGTTGAAAAAACTGCCGGCGACGAAGTGATTGGCGGCACAATCAACAAAATGGGTTTGTTGAAATTTGAAGCCACAAAAATCGGCAAGGAAACTGTCCTGGCGCAGATCATCAAACTGGTTGAGGAAGCGCAAACCAGCAAGGCTCCCATCCAGAACCTGGCGGATAAGATCTCGGCCATCTTTGTCCCCGTGGTGATCGGCATTGCCACCGTCACCTTCCTGGTGTGGTATTTCCTCATTCCCCTCAGCCCGGATGCCCAGGTAGGGTTGTTCACCCGGGCGTTAATCAACACGGTTGCGGTGCTGGTAATTGCCTGCCCGTGTGCCATGGGCCTGGCCACCCCGACCGCCGTTATGGTGGGCACGGGTAAGGGCGCTGAGATGGGCATCCTCATTAAAAAGAGCGAAAGCCTTGAGCGCGCCGGCAAGATCAATACTGTTGTCCTAGACAAAACCGGCACGATCACACGCGGTCAGCCTGCGGTGACGCAAATCCTCCTTTCTGAGTTTTACGCCGATGAAGATGAGCTCATCCGCCTGGTGGCATCGGTTGAAAAAGGGAGTGAACATCCTCTGGGCGAGGCCATCACCGCTGAAGCCAATGCCAAAGGTATGAAACTGAGCGAACCCCTGGGCTTCTCGGCCGTGGCGGGCCATGGTGTTCAGGCCGAAGTCGATGGGCACCAGGTGCTGGTCGGCAACCGCCGCCTGATGGACTCGCAAGCCGTCCAGATCGATCACATGGAAATGGACATTCAACGCCTTGAAGAAGATGGCAATACCGCCATTCTGATTGCCCTCGACGGCCATTTAGCCGGTGTGATTGGGGTTGCAGACACGATCAAAGAGGGTTCCGTAGCAGCCATTGACGCCCTGCATGAGATGGGTTTAAAGGTTGCCATGGTCACCGGCGACAATACACGGACGGCCAACGCTATCGCCCGGCAGATCAACGTCGACACGGTGCTGGCAGAGGTGTTACCAGGTGACAAAGCAGCTGAGATTAAAAAACTCCAGCAAGCAGGCCAAACGGTGGCCATGGTCGGCGACGGCATTAATGATGCCCCGGCGCTGGCCCAGGCTGATATTGGCATTGCCATCGGCACGGGCACGGATATCGCCATGGCCTCCGCCCCGGTGGTGCTGATCAGCGGCGACTTGCGCGGTGTGCCAAAGGCCATTGCCCTCTCGCGGAAAACCCTCAGAACGATCAAACAAAACCTGTTCTGGGCCTTCTTTTACAACACCATCCTCATCCCTGCAGCAGCTATGGGCTTCCTTAACCCGATGCTGGCAGCAGGTGCCATGTCCTTTAGCAGTATTTTTGTCGTCACCAACAGCGTTCGACTAAAGCGCTTCAAGCATGAAGCCTGATTTTATCAGTATGACACAAAGGAGTATCATGCGATCAAAAAGAAAAAACAATGCGACCTTGCCGATCATCTTATTTGCCCTGGTTGTGGTGCTTAGCATCGGTGGATTGATCCTGGCGCAAAACCTGCGCGAGGCGCGCATTGCCAACCCCGGGAATCTCCGCTCACAAGACGATGTCCCGCGTGTTACCACCGCCGAGGCCTACCAGGCTGCCCTCTCCGGGGAGGCCGTGCTGCTGGATACACGCAGCGCAGCTCAATTTACAGCCCAGCATGCCACAGGCGCGATCAATATCCCTCTCACCGAAATCTCAGACCGCCTGGACGAGCTTGACCCGGATACCTGGTATATCACCTACTGCACCTGACCGGCTGAGGAAACCAGCGCCCGTGCGGCGTTTATCATGCTTCAGAATGGTTTTT
>DKFH01000125.1 GCA_002452315.1 Anaerolineaceae bacterium UBA6801
CCTCGGTCAGTTCCAATTCGGTCACCAGGGGTCCTGCCTCAAGGGCAGCCTGTTTCGGGATGAATAGCGCCGGACCGCTGAAATTGTAGGTGTGAACGACTTCGCCAGACCGTAGGTCGATGATCATCCCTGTTTCATCCGGGCCCGGAAAGAACATCAGCCTACCGCTGGGCGATTGATTGGACCTTAAGCGAAACTGGGAGTTCAAGATCGGCGGTTCAAAGGGGATGCTGATTTGGGCTTTTGGGTTCAGGTAGATATATTCATCAAAATCGGTTTGGAGCAAGAGTAATGGCCCCTCCATTGATGCCAATTCCAACCCAGGGGTCTCTAAAGGCGCAAGGGTTGGCATCCGCAATGGAAGCGTGGGCGACTGGAGAGTGGGCGAGGGCGTGTTGGTGATCTCAATGGCGGGATCGGATAGGGGAGGGGCGGCGCACCCTATCACGCTGATGACCAAGGTAAAGATGATGAAAAAAGAGAGGGTTTTCGCATGCATGATTAGCCGATCCACTCCATATGGATACAGGCAATTTGAGCTGAGAGATTTTCTGACATAAAGTTCATCATTCAATATAATTATAATGAAATTACCTGGCCTTATGTGGTGAGGATGGCAGGATGGGTTCACCTCGTCGATTTTTTTCTAAATGGCTGAATAAAGCCTATCGGTGGGCGACTGAGCAGCTTTATGGGCCTTTTGCCTGGGCTTATGAAGGGGTGGCCTGGCTGGTTAGTTTTGGGTACTGGTCAAGCTGGCGATTGGATGCGCTTGCGTATACCCGGCCGGGCTCTGTGCTTGAAATTGGGTTTGGTCCTGGTGAATTATTGATCACACTGGCGGGAGAGGGTCGAGATGTGGTTGGTTTAGAGCCATCACCACAGATGCACCAGGTGACCCGGCGCAAGTTGGATAAACAATTGCTATATGTCAACCGGGTATGTGCCGCCGCTGAAGCCATGCCGTTTCCATCAGAAACTTTTGATAACCTGATCTCAACTTTCCCGTCGAATTACATTCTGGACGAAGATACGCTGAAGGAGATGTTGCGGGTGATCCGTCGGCAGGGGCGCTGTGTGGTCCTCGGCCTGGGCGTGGAATTTACTTCGAAATTCAAACGCTGGTTGACCCACCTCTGGCTGGGAGCTGGACACGATGTGGTGGTCGCACACTTCAAGGAAATTGCCGAGGGAGCGGGTTTCAAAGTCATGCGGGTTGACCATCAAACCGATGCTTATACCCTGCCGGTTTTGATCTTGGAGAAACAGGATGACGATTAAGCTGGAGAAAAGGCAGGTTCAGGGTGGACAGGTCACCGGGTCATTAGCGGAGGGTTATATGCTTGCCCTCCCCCCGTTGCCAAGGGGAAGGTATAGCCTGGCGCAACTGGATGATTACATGGATCAGCCGCGCAGGAAATTCCCCCACCAAAAGCCCATGAGAGTATCGCTGGAGGCGCGGGTCTCTGCGCCAGAGCTCCCCGGCACATGGGGATTTGGCCTGTGGAACGATCCGTTCAGTTTTGTGTTCGGCGGGGGCGGCATGACACGTGCTTTGCCGGTTTTACCCAACGCGACCTGGTTCTTTTATGGTTCGGGAGAAAACCATCTGACCCTGCGGGAAGGGCAACCTGGGGCGGGTTTGCAGGCAAAAACCTTCCGATCCCCACTTTTGCCTTCGATTGTGTCCCTGTTTGCCCTTCCGGCTTTGCCCTTCATGTTCTGGCCGCGTTTAGCGAGGGTATTGCGTCGGTTGGCGCGGACGGTGGTTAGGGAGGATGCCGCAGCACTGACGGTGGCAGTTGATGCTTGGCATGCCTATGGTCTGGAATGGATGGATAACAAGGTGCTTTTTAATGTGGACGGGGAAGTTGTTTTGGAGACCGATTTATCGCCACGAGGTCGATTGGGGCTGGTGATATGGATTGACAATCAATACTTCAAATTCGACCCGTCAGGAAGCATTGGATTTGGTGTTCTGGAAGTACCCCAGGGCGGATGGCTTCAGGTGCGGGGTTTAGCGGTGGAAAAACCGGGGTGATGTGATTGTGTTGATTACAAAACCTTAACCAAATTTCGCTGCTGAATATAGAGAATTGTGCGCCTTAATGGTACAATCACATGTTTGAGAGCAATTTTTTGGAGTGGATAAATTTATTATATAAAAAATTCAAATTTAGGAGGACGTATGTCAGAAAAGAAATGGGTTTATTTGTTTGATGAGGTTGAGGAAGCAGAGCAATATGCCGGTGATTGGGAAGGTGTGCGCGGCTTACTTGGCGGCAAAGGTGCCAACCTGGCTGAGATGACGCGCATTGGCGTGCCAGTTCCCCCCGGTTTCACGATCACCACTGAAGCTTGTATTGCATACCAGGATGGGAAATCGTTCCCTGAGGGCATGTGGGATCAGGCATTGGAAGCGATGAAAAGTGTTGAGGAAAAAACCGGCAAGAAATTCGGTGATCCTGCCAACCCTCTGCTGGTCTCTTGCCGATCGGGCGCGAAGATGTCCATGCCGGGCATGATGGATACCGTGTTGAACATCGGTTTGAACGATGAAACAGCCCAGGGTATGGTCGAACTGACCGAAAATGAGCGTTTTGTTTATGATTCCTACCGCCGCCTGGTCCAGATGTTCGGGGGCGTGGTGCTGGGGATTGAAGATGAAGCCTTTGAACATGAGCTGGATAGCTACAAAGCCGCCAAAGGCGTCACTTCAGACACGGATTTGGAAGCGGAAGACTTAAAACAACTGACAGAAACTTTCAAAGCCGTTGTTAAAAAGGAAATGGGCTTTGATTTTCCGCAGGAACCTGAAAAACAGCTTGAGTTAGCCACCAAAGCCGTTTTCGACTCCTGGAATGCCAAACGAGCAATTGATTATCGCCGACGCGCCAACATACCCGACGACCTGGGCACGGCTGTCAACATCCAAACCATGGTATTTGGCAATATGGGCTGGGATTCGGGCACCGGCGTGGCCTTCACCCGAGATCCCGGTACTGGTGAAAAGAAAATGTACGGAGACTACCTGATGAATGCACAGGGTGAGGATGTTGTGGCAGGCATTCGCAACACGAAACCCATTCGCGAAATGGAAGCCGAGCTGCCTGAAGTCTTCGCACAATTTATGGATATCACCCAAAAGCTTGAAAACCACTACTACGACATGCAGGATGTCGAATTTACGATTGAAAAGGGTAAATTGTGGATGCTCCAAACGCGGAACGGCAAGCGGACCGCTAAAGCAGCCATCAAAGTCGCTGTCGATATGGCCAATGAAGGCTTGATCGATCAGGAAACCGCTGTAATGCGCGTTGAACCTGAACATGTGAACCAGATGCTGCATCCCCAGTTTGACCCGGAAACCATCGAGGAGGCCAGGCATAACAACCTTTTGTTTGCCAGTGGTGTGAATGCATCGCCCGGCGCAGCGGTCGGCCAGGTGTATTTTGATGCCGACACCGCCGAGAGAATGGCAAAAGAAGCGGGCCAGGAAGTGATCATGGTGCGGCCGTTTACCAAACCAGATGATGTGCATGGCATGCTGGCTGCCAATGGTATTTTGACCAGCGAGGGCGGCGCCACCTCCCATGCGGCGGTGGTCGCCCGGCAATTTGGTGTACCCTGTATCGTCGGCGCATCGATGATGTCGATCAACCTGGATAAGCGCGAGTTGACCTCGAATGGCAAAGTGGTCAAAGAAGGCGATTGGGTCTCTTTGGATGGCAGCTCGGGTGAAGCCTTTATCGGTAAGCTGGACCTGACCACACCCGATCTGGAAGAGCAAACCGAACTGATGACCCTGCTGGAATGGGCCGACGAGATTGCACGCCTGGAAGTTTGGGCGAACGCTGACTATCCCGCAGATGCCCGGCGTGCACGCACATTTGGTGCCCGTGGGATTGGGCTGTGCCGCACAGAGCACATGTTCTTTGAAGAAGAGCGACTGCCTCATGTTGAGCAGATGATTCTCAATGCTGAAGAAGCCCAGAAGCTGA
>DKFH01000100.1 GCA_002452315.1 Anaerolineaceae bacterium UBA6801
TTTGGCAGCATTCTGCCGGTCATCGCCGCGTTGCTCTTTGGCTACCTGGGGTTGATCACTTTCGTTTCACGCCAGAAGGAATTGGGTAACTTTATCCGTGTTGGATCTAAACAACGTAGTGCCAGTGAGGCCGCCACTGAACCCAATGGCCTCAGTGATGCTCGCCGCATCCTGGTAGACACCAGCACCATCATTGATGGCAGAATTTATGATATTGCCCGCACCGGGTTTATCCCCGGGCGTTTGCTCATCCCCCGCTTCGTCCTCAACGAGCTGCAATACGTCAGCGATTCCGCCGATAACCTGCGCCGTCAACGCGGTCGCCGCGGGATGGAGGTCTTATCCGAACTGCAAAAAGACCCCAACATCCCCGTCACCATTACGGACATCGATGTGGAAGGCGTGCGTGAAGTGGATGACCGCCTGGTGGTCCTGGCCCGCCAGTTGAACTGCCCGATCCTCACCAACGATTACAACCTCAACCGCATTGCCGAATTGCAGGGTGTGACAGTCCTGAACATCAATGAACTGGCCAATGCGGTCAAAGCCATCCTGCTGCCCGGTGAATCTTTAGATATGGCCGTGATCCAGGAGGGAAAAGAACACGGTCAGGGCGTTGGGTACCTGGAAGACGGCACCATGGTGGTCATTGAAGACGGCCATGAATTCATAGGCCAAACCATCAAGATCACCGTCACCAAAGTCCTCCAAACAGCCGCAGGCCGGATGATCTTTGCCAAACCGGACTGAGAAGGTCGGCAATACCAGTTAAACACTATTGGGAGTCTGAATAATTATGTCTTTACGAGTCTACGACACCTTAACTCGCACAAAAACTGATTTCGAACCCATCGAAGACGGGAAAGTCAGAATGTACGTCTGCGGACCGACGGTTTACGATAGCGCCCATGTGGGGCATGCCATGTCAGCCCTGGTTTTTGATATCGTTCGCCGCTACCTCATCTTTCGCGGCTATGAAGTGGAATATGTGATGAACTTCACTGATGTCGATGACAAAATCATCGACCGTGCCAAACGCCTGGGCATCGACCCCTTTGAGCTGGCAGAGAAGTACATCGAAGAGTTCAAGCGCAATTTGCGTGATCTGAACATCCTGCCCGCCACAGAGCACCCCCGGGCAACCGAAGAAATCGATGCCATCATCAGTATGGTCAACCAGCTGATTGAAAAAGGGGCTGCCTATGAGGTCGATGGCGATGTGTATTTCCGGGTCGAATCCGCGCAGGATTACGGCAAGCTCTCCGGCCGCAAACTGGAGGAGATGAACGCAGGCAGCCGCATCCGCGTCGACGAGCGGAAAGAAAACCCGATGGATTTCGCCGTGTGGAAGAAAGCCAAACCCGGCGAGCCGGCCTGGGACAGCCCCTGGGGCCCTGGCCGACCGGGCTGGCACATTGAATGCTCCGCCATGAACCTCAGCCACCTCGGCCCCCAGATCGATATCCACGGCGGCGGCAACGACCTGATCTTCCCCCACCACGAGAACGAAATCGCTCAAACAGAAGCCATTACAGGCAAACCCTTTGCCCGTTACTGGATGCACAATGGCATGCTCCAGCTTAAAGGCGAAAAGATGTCCAAATCCACCGGCAACCTGGTGCCCATCAACGAGTTCCTCAGCGATTACTCGGGTGATGTGATGCGCCTGCTTGTGCTCAGCTCATATTACCGCAGCCCGCTCACCTTCAACAGCGAGGTGGTTGAAGCCAATCAGCGTGCCTTGGAACGGCTGCTTTCTGCCCTGCGGCCGGCCTTGCCCGGTGCCGCAGGGGCATCCGCCGAAACGCTTGAACAATTGGCCGGCCAAACTGAGGTTACACGCCAGGGTTTCATTGAAGCCATGGATGAGGATTTCAACACAGCCGGCGCGCTCGGCCACCTGTTTGACCTGGTTCGGGCGATCAACCAGGCTCGGGCAGAACAAGCGACCGATGAGCAGCTAGAACCCGCTCAAAGCACTTTCAAAGAGTTGGCGGACGTGTTAGGGCTCGAGTTGAAAGCCCCCGAACAGGCCACTTCAGACGCAGATGCCTTTATCGACCTGCTGCTTGCCTTACGCAAGGACCTGCGGGAGCAAAAACTTTACGACCTATCAGACCGGGTGCGCGACGAGCTGGCAAACCTGGGTGTCGTCATTGAAGATACCCCCCAGGGTTCAACCTGGCGGTGGGAGTAACCCTTGAGCGAATGGATCACCGGCCGCAACCCGATTTATGAGGTTTTGCGCTCAAAACGCCGTCAACTGAACCGCCTGTTGATCGCAGAAAACGCCCAGGTAAGTGGCCGCCTGGCGGAGATCATCCGCCTGGCCCAGGGCCTGCGCATCCCAATCGAACAGGTCAAACGGCCCAATCTGGACGGGATCGACCCCCATCACCAGGGCATTGCCCTCAGCGTTGGCGCTTACCCTTATACTGACCTGGAAGCCATCCTCCGCACGGCTGAAACCCGCCAGGAAGCGGTATTCGTGCTGCTTCTCGACCAGGTTCAGGATCCCCAAAACCTGGGGACGCTGCTGCGCTCTGCTGCGGCTTTCGGCGTGCACGGTGTAGTGCTGCCCCTCGCCCGGGCCGCTGCTGTGACGCCTGCAGTGGTCAACGCTTCTTCCGGGGCAACGGA
>DKFH01000109.1:0-1054 GCA_002452315.1 Anaerolineaceae bacterium UBA6801
GGGCTTCACTGACTGTCAGATCTTCTGGCACAAAGGCAAACTCGGTGGTCATGATCCCGCCCGCAGAATCCTCGGGGTAGGTCAACAGGGAGCGAACTTCCTGGGCTTCATCCTGCTCCATCAACTCCAGCAGGGCTTCACTGGTGATATCGGGGAGGTCTGCCAGCAGGTCGGCGGCCTCGTCGGGGTCCATTTCCTCCAGGATGTCGGCTGCCCGTTCAGGGGACATATTTGAGAGGATGGTCATCTGCAATTCGGAGGAGGATTCTTCCAGGGTGTCTGCCAGGGCTTGATTGTCAAAACCTTCCAGGAGGGCGGTGGTGGTGTGGCGGTCAAGTTCGTCCACAATGGCGGCGATGTCTGCCGGGGGCATCTTGACCAGCTTGTTTTGTGAGACGCTCAGGCGCAGGGGATCGTCATGTTCAATGGAGGCCACAAATTCCCACGGGATGACCACGGATTTAGCGGGGCGGTTGAGGGCCTCGCCAATCGAACGGCCGATTTTCTCCAGCCCCAAACGGCGCAGCAGCCCGGTACCGCTGATGTCCACACCGGTCAGGACAAAGATATCGCCTGCCCTGGCGATCTGCAGATCGTTGACCCGCACCAGGCGTTTCCCCTCGGTATCCACAATCTGCTGGTCCAGCACCCGGTCCAGAAGGGGTAATTCATGCCCGCCGGGGTGGAAAGGTTTGATCCGGTCAGCGCCCACCTTTAAGGTGATGCTGGGCCACAGGCTGGCAATCTGGTTGGCCGGGATCAGGTCGATTCCGGCAGGGTTTTTCTTCATCACCAGTGCCACGATGGGCGGCATGGTTTTATCGGTTCCATTGATGAGGATATCGGCAAGTTTTCCAACCACGCCCCCGTAGCCATCCCAAACCTGTTGATTGATCAATTGGCTGAAGTAAATCATCGCGCACCTCTTTATCTGTATGTCGCGCCAGTGAGCGGACAAAAAAACAGGAGCCTGATGCAAATCAGGCTCCTGCCACGTTAAAGAGGTGGATTCAGCCTATCGTATTTGCATCTGACGGTCCGTTGCAGTTCCTCG
>DKFH01000109.1:1201-4097 GCA_002452315.1 Anaerolineaceae bacterium UBA6801
AATTGCTCACATAATCATGGAGTTTAGGATGCAAACGCTAACCCGCTCATTATCAGATATCGACCAAGATTTGCCTTCAGAGGACCAAATCTATGCCATGGCAGAGAGCTTCAAAGCTTTGGGGGACCCCACGCGGCTGACGATTCTGGTTTTACTTTTTGCTGGGGAGCGCTGTGTGGGCGATCTAGAGGATTATTTATCAGTCTCGCAGAGCGCCATCTCCCACCAGCTGCGGTTATTGAGAAACCTCGATATTGTCCGTTACCGCAAAGCGGGCCGTGAGGTATATTACTCCCTGGCAGATGACCATGTGCGGGATATCCTGCTGCGCACGTTTGAACATATCTTGCATGAAAGAGGTGATACAGCTTAATGACAGAGACCAAGTATAAAATCACGGGTTTGGATTGTATGGACTGCGCCAGTGAACTGGAGGCCGCGGTGGGGGCGATGCCCCGGGTCGAAAAAGCGTCTGTGCAATTTTTTGAGGGCACTTTGACGGTGTTGGGGCAGGAGGATGAGGATCAGCTGCGCAAACTGGTCAACAGGCTGGGCTATGGTCTGGATGATGGCGCGGCATCAATGGTGGCGCCTGCTTCAGAAGCCAATGTCCTGGTGGGCTTTTGGCGTTACCTGATCCAGCAGAGCGAGACTCAGCTGGCATTGATCGCTGGCGGGGTGATCCTGCTGTCCTTTGCAGCCGGCGGGCTGGGCGCACCGGACTGGGTTCCCATTGCGTTGCAGATCCTGGCGCTGATCCTGGCAGGCTGGCCGATTGCCCGCAGCGGCGTGGTAAATTTATGGGTCAATCGCACCTTTAATATCAATTTTTTGATGACCGTGGCTGGCCTGGGCGCGGTAGCCATCGGGGAATATGCCGAGGCGGCTGCTTTGATCTTTCTGTTTGACCTGGCAGAAGCCCTGGAGGGCTTTACCAACGAACGAGCCCGGGATGCAATTGCGCAATTGAAGCGCCTGTCGCCCACCCATGCGCTGCGGCTGGAGGATGGCGAAGAACACCTGGTGCCGGTGGAAGCCTTGGTTCCTGGCGAGACGATTTTGGTCAGCCCGGGTGAGCGCATCCCGATTGACGGGCAGGTTACGGAGGGTCAAAGCGACGTCAACCAGGCGCCGATCACCGGGGAAAGCATCCCGGTGTGGAAAGGCCCGGGCGATGAGGTCTTTAGCGGGACCGTCAACGGCAACGGGCGTCTGGTGGTCGAGGTGACCCGCCTGGTGGCCGACAGCTCCCTTCACCGCATCATCGAGATGGTCACGGAGGCACAATCCCGCCAGTCTCGCAGCCAGAAGTTTATCGACCGGTTTGCCCAATATTACACCCCGGCAATGGTCATCCTGGCGGTGCTGGTGGCCGTGGTTCCGCCGCTGTTCTTTGGGGCGCCCTTGTTGAACCCGGCGGATGGCACCCGCGGTTGGCTGTACCGTTCGCTGGCGCTGCTGATCATCAGCTGTCCTTGCGCCCTGGTGATCTCCACGCCTGTAACGATGGTAGCCAGCCTGACCCGGGCAGCCCGCGAGGGGGTGCTGTTTAAAGGCGGCATCTTTGTTGAAGCGCTGGCCAATGTGCGCGTGTTTGCCTTTGACAAAACTGGCACCCTCACCCTTGGCGAGCCGCAGGTGGTGGAGAGCAAGGATTTAGACTGCCTGGGCGGCAGGCAGTGCGAGCCCTGTGATGACATGCTGGCGTTGGCTTATGCCCTGGAACGCCACAGCACTCACCCCCTAGCCCAGGCGATCATCAAAGAAGCCGAGGCGCGGGGCGTCACCGATTGTTACCCTGCGGCTGAGCACCTGGTGACACGCAACGGCCAGGGGCTGGAAGGCCGGATAAACGGCTTGAAAATGACCATTGGCAACCGGCGCTTGTTTGCCCAGGAACATGACATCCCGCCCGAGGTGCAAGAGTGGGTCAGCCAGGCGGAAGCCGAGGGCAGAACGACTATGCTGCTATGCGACGGTGAGCGGGTGCGCGGTTTTGTGTCGGTGGCCGATGCGTTGCGCCCGGAGGCGGCAGGTGTGGTGGCCGAGTTGAGCCGCATGAGACGCAAAACGATCATGCTGACAGGCGATAACGGCACCGTGGCGCGCGCCGTTGGCGACGCGATTGGTATTGACGAAGCCCGCGCCAATTTACTGCCCGGCGAAAAGCAGAACACGATAGATACCCTGCGCCAGGCCTATGGCCCCATCGCCATGGTGGGTGATGGGATCAATGACGCCCCGGCCCTGGCGGCCGCGGATGTGGGGATTGCTATGGGCGGCAGCGGCAGCGCCCAGGCTATGGAAACCGCCGATGTGGTCTTGATGGCCGACGATATCCAAAAATTGCCCTTTGCTATCAAGCTCTCGGCCTTCGCCAACCGCTTGATCCACCAAAACATAAGTTTCAGTTTAGGCAGCAAGCTGTTGGTGGCGGTGGCAGCCCTGTTTGGGTATGCGCCGTTATGGGTGGCGGTTTTGGCGGATATGGGCGTTTCGCTGCTGGTGACGCTTAATGGCCTGCGGGCGATGCGGTTTAAGGTTTAGGCGAATTAGGTCGTCACAACCATGGTAAAAAGGATGCGTTAACCGGTTTATAGCTGCCTGATGCGGGTAAGGAAGCATGGAAATTTGGAATTTAATCGGTTTTTCTCTGATTTTGGAAATTTTCGAATGGATATCCTGATTATTTCAATTTGTTCGTAGGGGCGACTCATGAGTCGCCCCTCTAGTTTTCGTCGATCTCAACGATATCTGGCGCAAGCGACGCGAACAGTGCTGGCCAATCCGGCCGCCCTCTTTTACAGGCATCGATAACCTCAAAGGTCACCCGGGAGAGGTTAGGCTGTTCCAACGCACGCAGGCTGATCTCTGCCAGGTCTTCCCGGCTGAGGGT
>DKFH01000174.1:0-2085 GCA_002452315.1 Anaerolineaceae bacterium UBA6801
ACAGCGGTATAGCGATCATTTCGTTATTCAATTTCTGGTATCGATCCCAATGATTTTGACCATGTTTGTGTACTCACTAAGAAGCAAACCAGTTTTAATGAAATAAGATGATCATTTAACCGCTTTGGAACCAGTCTAAACCCTTGATCTGGCAACAGCTCAAGAAAACAAAACTTAGTCGTTTTGGGATCGGTTCCAATTCCATATTACATGAAATCAGGGCTGTTGTCAATAGTTTTTTAAATATGGTTAAGATTGTTAACAATAAATCCTCCAGATTAGGTTCTCAGCCGCGCTCCCCGCCCATTTTTTATCTCAACCCATGTGTTATTTTTCCCCTGCAGATGGCCACACAAACCCTCAGTCCAATCGCAATGCGGGGATCCCAACCATGGCAGAGCGAAAAGGGGTGAATTCAGTGTTAAGATCGTTGTTCCTGTGAAATTGTTTGACTTTGCGATCTCCCGACACCAAACCTTTGACAAATTTCCCATCTTCGTGTAAGATGTAATCGACCAGCAAGTCCTTGTGTACTCACATCCAAGAAGAAAAACCAGTTTCTCAGAGAAATTGGCCGGTTTTCCGTGTTCGAGGAGTGGTGCCGAAGGAAAACGCGGGGAAGATTACGAGTATGACAACGATTAAAGAAATTGCAAAACTTGCTGGTGTATCCCGCTCCACAGTTTCTCGCGTGCTTAATAATGACGAAAATGTGAGCGATCAAACCCGGGTCAAAGTTCAAACAATCATCAACAAAACGGGCTATCAGCCCAGTCCGGTGGCGCGCAGCCTGATCAGTGGGCGCACCCACGTGTTAGGCCTGGTGGTTCCAATGATCGTGAGCAGTTTATTCCGGGACCCCTTCTTCAGCATTCTCGCGCAAGGCATCTCTTCCGCGTGCACACTCAACAACTACACACTCATGCTGTGGTTAATCGAACCCCACTCTGAACAGCGCATTTACGACAACATCCTCAACAACCGGCTGATTGATGGCCTGATTGTCTCTTCCAGCAAGATTGGAGATCGGCTCATTGAAAGATTGATCGAAAAGAAAACGCCCCTGGTCCAGGTCGGACGGAATGACTGCCCAGGCGTCAGCAGTGTGGATGCGGATAACATCCATGGCGCCATGCAGGCCGTCAAACACCTGGTCAGCATCGGGAGACGGCAGATTGCCACCATCACCGGTCAGATGGAACTCTACAGTGGCGTGGACCGCCTGGCAGGCTACAAACGCGGTTTAGTGGAAAGCAGCCTGCCGATCCTGGATGAGCGCATCGCCTTTGGCAATTTCACCGAGGAATCCGGTTACAACCAGACCAAACTGCTGCTGGCAAAGTCGAAATTCGATGGCCTGTTTGTCGCCAGCGACACCATGGCCTTCAGCGCCATCCAGGCCCTCCAGGAAGCGGGCCTGCGCGTCCCGGAGGATGTGGCGGTGGTCGGCTTCGATGATATTCCCGCCGCCGCGCACAACCACATCCCCCTGACAACCGTCCGCCAGCCGATCCAAAAAATGGGTTCCATTGCAGCCCAAACCCTCATTGATCAGCTTGAACAAAAAGATACCAGCACCGCGCGGCGCATCATCCTGCCCACGGAACTCGTCATCCGGGATTCGACCAAAAAATCAGCGTTCTCCAACCATTACGCGCCGGATCAGGTTCAAACAACAACCTGAAACACCGATATGGTCATCAAAGGGGGGTTATGCTAAAATTTAACCATGATGAAAGAAAAACGAACCGTCAGACCTTCGCCTATTGCAGGCACCTGGTACAGTGCCAACCCCAACCAGTTGAGGAGGACCGTTGCTGACTACATTGAGAACGCCGAGATACCGCCTCTTCCCGGAGAGGTAGTGGCCCTATTGGCGCCCCACGCTGGATATATCTACTCGGGAGCGGTGGCCGGTCATGCCTTTAAAACCGTCACAGGGGCTACTTTCGACTATGTATGCGTGCTTTCACCCCTGCACCAATATTATCCGCAGCCCCTGCTGACCAGCGCACATTCAGCCTACCGCACCCCCCTGGGAGAGATCCCCCTGGCAGACGAGATCATCCGCCAGATCAGCGATAG
>DKFH01000174.1:2102-3746 GCA_002452315.1 Anaerolineaceae bacterium UBA6801
GAACTGCCCTTCTTGCAAGTGGCCCTGGCCAGCCCCTTCAGCCTGGTCCCGCTCATGCTGCGCGACCAGTCCCGGCAAACCGCCCAGGCCCTGGGCGAAACACTGGCTGAGGTCCTGGACCCGGATGCCAGCCTGCTGGTGGCCAGCAGCGACCTTTCACACTTCCAGACCCAATCCCAGGCCAACCAGCTGGATATGAGCGTGCTGAATACACTGGCTGAGTTCTCACCCCAGGGTTTGTTTGACCTCAGAGATCGGGGGGGAGGCCAGGCCTGTGGCCTGGCGCCAATGGCAGCCGTGTTATGGGCTTGTGCAGGCCTGGGCGCGCAGGATGTAACCCTGCTGAAGTATGACACCTCAGCCGCGACCACCGGAGACACTTCCTCGGTGGTGGGCTACGGCGCAGCCGTCATCACCCGCCCTAACTGAGCCTCCCAGCGCAGCGATAACACCATGCTTCGATCCCCAAACCGCCTCCTGCTCACCCTGATCTGTCTGCTGGCGCTTTTGGTATTGGCCAGCTGCCAGTCCGCGCAGAACAACAGGGTAACTGAGACCCCCACAAACACCGCCACCCGCACACCGACACCGACCCGCACGCCCACCTTTACCCCCACCCACACCAGCACCCCGGCTTTCACCATCACCTCGCCGCCCACCAACACGCCCACCCGCACCCCCACACCCTTCAGAACCCTCAGCCCAACGCCCACACCCACCCTGGCGCCTTTAAGACCGGCGGTCTTGTTCCCATACCAGGACAACTTCGGCCGGACGGTGGATTGGTCTTATTTCCATGTGACCCAAATCGGCTATAATTACCTGGGCGAGGTCAATGACCTGTGGGCTTTTATGGCGTTTCAGCTGCTGGATCGCGGCATCCACCAGCGCAACTTTTACTTCCAGGGGGAGACGATCACCGTCTATTACCTGAATGTGGCTCATGAGTTCAACGGAGAGCTGCAGCCCATGCAGCTTGTGCTGGGTGGCACACCGGGTGACAACGTCCCCATTGCGTTGATCCCTGCCGGCGGCACAGCCTATGTCCAGGTGGCTGTGCGCGATGCTTCTACCCGCTTTTCACCGCGCGTCGTCCATGCCGAAGCCAACAACGCCTTCGAAGACCGGAGCGAAGCCTACCCCTTCCTGTTCCTGAAGGATTTACAAACCTTGCTGCCGGAATTGCCCGATGAGATCATCCTGCTGGCCAACCACCCGATCCTGTTCCCCCGCAATGATTGGCCCCAGATCAAACTGGATATGGAACGGGTCAGCTACCTGGCTGCGCAATATCAGCCCTTTGTTGAACTTGACCCCTATGACCGCTTCGTGGACCAGAGCGCGTTTGCCTATGCGCTGCGGGATCACCTGCTCGAAGGCGCTCCCATCCCGCCAGGGATCTACGCCTACAGCAGCCGTAATCTGATCATTGTCACGGGGGAGTGAGAGAGAATAGCTGATCCCACTCCGCTGGCTCCATCTCGCCCTTCGGGCTGCGGGAGTATTACGCTTCGGGGACTTTGTAGCTGATAGCTCAAAGCTGAAAGGTCAAAGCTGAAAGCAATAATCTATAGGGTGTGTACTTGGCGTGGGGGCTCTGTGCTCTTAACGATTGGTGCGCACAACCCTCACGCTCCGCTCAGG
>DKFH01000071.1 GCA_002452315.1 Anaerolineaceae bacterium UBA6801
CACAACATAAAATTTCATTTTGTTTTACCCGCTGGTCGAAACAAATCCCGCGCTTCGGCGTTCTATTCATTGGTAAAATTAGGGCATGGAACCCTTGGCTGTTAACAGAGACGGTCCACAAGCCTTTGTCCTGGCGCCTGACGGTGGATTTTCTGTCTTTGATCCGGAAAACGATCACATTTGGGGCTTAAGGTTGGATGCACCTGAGCTGTGTCCCTTCCACCTGTACACGACCTATCAATTACGCGCCCGGGCGATGCGCGTCTTTCCCAATCTCCTCTTAGCCGGCCTCAGGCTGACCAAACCCGAAGACTTCATCCAGCCCCCCACGGTCACAGCCTATACGCCCGGCACCCTGCACATTAATTTTGCCTATCGCAACCACATCCAGGTTCAATTCATAGCCTTCATCCCACAACCAGAGGCCTTGCTCGGCGCGATCCGGGTGAAAAATGCAGGTGACCTATCCCAATCCTTCATCATCGAAATGGCAGCAGTCCTGATCCCTATGGCAGCAGGCAACCCCACCCATCCGGAGACTGTTGGCGGTCACCACATCCTCTCCGGTAAAACCGAAGATCTCTACCCGGTGTTATTCATGTGCGGCGGGCCAACCGGGACCAACAACCCCTTCCCGGCGCTGCAACTGCCGCTGACCCTGGCGCCTGGCCAATCTGATGAGGTCCAGTGGGCCCTGGCCACAAAAACCAATCAGACCAGTGCTTATGATGCCGCCCGGCAATGGATGGCGCATGACTGGTACCAGGAAATGCAAATCCAGGCAAAAGTTCACGATAAGCACATGGTCTTTATCAAAACCGGGCAACCCGACTGGGATACTGCCTTTCATCTCGCCCAGGTCAGCGCCCTCACCCACCTTGTCAATCTCAAATCAGAAGACCCCCAACTGACTTTCATCCGGACACGCTTGCCGGATCAACCCATGCGGTCTCAGACCGAACAAAATGTCCTGCCTGACCTGACTCTGCTGGACAGCCTTCACCTGGCACAAGTGCTCCTGCCCGCCCATGCAGACCGACTCACCCGGCTGGTTGAGGGCTATATCACCCGGGTGGATGAACAGGGCTTTTTACCCTCAGTGGCCTTTGGGGGAGATGGCAAGGGGAGCATTCAAGAGCCCCCGCTGCTGGCCAACCTGTGTTTGATGCTGTATGAGGTCCATGGCGACCTCTCCTTCTTATCAAAGGCCTTTCCCAGCCTGCAGCGCTTTTTCGACGCGGGTTGGTGGCAGCATGCCCGGCATAACCAGTTACCCACCTGGGACACGCCCGCCCAGCTGCAGCTTGAAACCGGGTTGTTCAACTTTGATATCTGGGAGGAAACAGGGCACGGCCTGGATATCCGCACCGCAGAAAGCCCTGCCATGGCCGCCATGCTGTACCGGGAGGCCCTGGCGATGAAAAAAATCGCTCACATCCTGGGCGATCGCTCAGCCCGACAGCATTATGGTAAATGGGAGAAAAAAATTCAAGAAAAATTGCATTCCCTGTGGAATGAAGCTGGAAATTTTTACAGTTACCAGGACATTGAAACCCATCAATCCCCCCCGCGTGATCTTTTTTTCCCCGGACGCATCCAACCTGAGTTGAGAATCGCCAAGGGGTTCACCCAGCCGCAACGCTTGCAAATTTACCTCACCACCCAGGCAGAACACCCCCAGGCGTTTGAGGTGCGTCTCGAAGGCCAAAATGCAGATGGCGAACCGGTCTGCGAGCAAATCCAGCCGCCAAATTTACGTTGGGTGGCAAATTGCGCCCACTTCACCACCCGGCAAGTTTTTTCCGTCTTGGATACCGTCCACTTTTCAGGTTTCAGCCTCCATGACCGCTTCCTGATCAAAACCGCTGATTATTCCCAGGCAGATATCACCTGCCTGCTGCCCATCTGGTCGGGCGGCATTCTCAACGATCACCTGGCGGCATTACTTGCTTTTCTGTCCGACGAGGAAAAGATAGACACACACGCTGGCATCCCGGAGACCTGGTGCTGCGGCCATCCCCTGCCAGAAGGGCTGCGCACACCCATCAATATCCTGTGGAACACGCTCATCATCGACGGCCTGGCCAGGGAAGGCTGTTCGGCAGAATCAGTCACCTTGTTCTCCAACCTGATGTCCACCATCCTGCGCAGCCTGAAAGATTTTAATGGGTTCTATCCTGCCTTTGATCACATCGCTGGCCTGCCTCTCGGCCGGGCCAATGCCATCACGGGCCTGGCACCCATTGGACTGTGCCTGAAAATTGCCGGTATCAAACTGCTCAGCCCCCACCGGGTGGTCATATGGGGAGAAAACCCCTTCCCCTGGCCGATTGAAGTGCGCTGGCAGGGCTTATGGCTGCATAAAGACGGCGCACAAACGACCATCATCTTCCCTGATGGCACCCGCTACCACAGCCGGGCGCTTAAACCCCGGGTCGTCCACAGCGGAAAAGGTTGAGGGCAGGCATGAACACACGCACGATCACCGGACTGGTTTTGCTCTCCTTTCTATGCACGCTCGTCTTAGGTGCTTGCCAGGGCAGATCACCGGAACCCACACCGAGTGCCAGCCCCACACCGACTGATACCTTCACGCCATCCCCCAGCGCCACCGCAACGCCGACCATCACGCCCACGCAGCTTCCGACCGACACCCCCACCCCCACACCCACCGAAACCATATCCTGGGATGACCAGGGCTTATCCCTCACACCGATCCCGCGTTTTAATGAGGTGATCAACGCCGAAAACGTGACCCGTGTGGAACCAATTGCTATGTGGGGCCATGGAAAGGCCGACACCCTCGCCCTCTCGCCGGATAACGAAATTCTCGCAGTGGGCACGGGTATCGGTGCATACCTATACGAAAGTCTGAACTTCCTGTTTATCACCACCCTGCCCACACCCTACCCGGTCCAATCGATTGCCTTTGCCCCCAATCAGCAGTCCCTCGCCCTCGGTCAAGCCGAGGGCTGGATCGACATCTTCGATCTTAACACCCTGGCGCTGATCGACCGTCTGGTGGTTCCCAACGTTACCCTGACCGGCCCACATGAGGTCAGGGTGCACTTCTCAACCGATGGCAGGCACCTGACCAGCGTGATCACCACCGAACTCAACCTGTATATCAACCGCTGGGAGACAGCGGCCTGGCGGCTTGTGACAGATTTTTCCATTCCCAACGGGCTGGCAGCCTACATCAATCCCAGCGCCAATCTGCTCGGCGTCATCGACGGGGAAAGCTTAACCCTCCAATCCCTGGCATCTTCCCAGGAGACGGCCGTGGTTCCCCTGCCAGCCTCCGAACCGGTTGAATTTTGGGAGACGATCCCCGTTCTGAGCGGCCAGATCGCACCCTCCTCCGCCGGGGACTTTGTGATCGCCAATAACGGCATCTCGGTTCTCCGCTGGGAGCTGGTTGAGCAGACCATTCCTTTCCACCTGGATCAATACCCAGATGCGCTCCCCGACCCGTGCTACCAGGCGCCCAACACCTGCCGGAATGCACGGGGTAGTTTTTCCTGGATGTGCGAGACGGGCACGATCATCCCACCGGTCGATACCATCCGCCTTACGCCGGATAACACAATGCTGCTCATCTCGCTGAATACAGGC